>NZ_JARVRL010000007.1:0-72412 GCF_030209705.1 Brevundimonas sp. MEB006b | reverse complement strand
TGGTACTAATAATCCGATCGGTTTGATCGTTTCTCAGCAAAACTCATTCGATGATCGTTCAGACCAGAACGATCGCAGACAATGTCTTCTTCTCATGTGTGCTTGGTTGACCTGGTGACTATGTCGGAGGTTCCCCACCCGATCCCATTCCGAACTCGGTCGTTAAGCCCTCCAGAGCCAATGGTACTTCGTCTCAAGGCGCGGGAGAGTAGGTCGTCGCCGGGTCTACCAAGCACACATGATATCTTCTCGAACCGTTCTTCCTTTCCGACACTACCGTTTGCCGCGGGATGGAGCAGCCCGGTAGCTCGTCAGGCTCATAACCTGAAGGTCGTAGGTTCAAATCCTACTCCCGCACCCAAAACACCAAAAAGCCCCACCGCTCAAAGCCGTGGGGCTTTCTGCTGTCTAGCGAACAGTCGCCGACGCGCTAACCGCCAGACCTGACGGTTAGCCCTATCGCGGCATCCACCTCAGCGTCACGCCGATCGTGCGCGGACGCAGCGGAGTGATGGCCTGGGCGTCCGGCAGGCGGAAAGGGTCGCTGTAGGCGAACGTGTTGGCTTCGGTGTCGAATAGATTGTCCACGAAGACGGTAGCGGTCCATGCTGACGCCTCGACGCCAAAGGCCAGTCTTCCCGTGCCGTAATCGCCCATTCGATACTGCTGGCGTCCGTCAAACGTCAGGCGCGACGCGCCGATGTAGGAAAGGCCGCCGTCGGCCAAAAGGTGAAGACGCTCGCCCAGCGGACGACGCCAGCTGAAGCCGACATTCGCAGAAGCTCGAGGCACCCCGGGCAAGCTCGCATCACGACGAGAATCAAACCGCGCGCTGGGCGAGGTGATACGCGGATCGGCGACAAGCCCGTTGGCGAAAAGCTCAAGCGTCTCAGAAGGACGATGAGCAGACTAGGCCTAACAGAAGCTAGGCACGCTGTTGGAGCGCGACTAGATCCCGCCGCTTCGCATGACGACGACCGCGATCAGCGTCAAGAAGACGACGGCTGCGGCCGCTATGGCGAGGGCCGTGATACGAAAGGCGCCGCGAGTCGGCTTGTCGGGCCGGTCTTCGTAGCCGATCGGGACTTTGCGGGGTTTTTTGTCGGTCATGGGCGATCAACGCACGTTGGCGGTTCGCGTTCGCCGACGCGTGTGAGCCTTCGGCGCAACCAAGGCTGCGCCGAAGGCTCTCGATGTTCGTCAGAAGCGGTAGGCGACGCCGACCCGAAGGTTGCGCCCCGGCAGAGGGGCGATGTCCTTGAGGAAGGACACGTGTTCGCGGGCTTCCTCGTCCGTCAGGTTCCGCGCCTCGGCGAACAGGGTGACGTTCTGCTGGGCGAAGGGGCGGACCGCGACCGAAGCGTTGACCAGGGTGTAGTCGTCGGTCGGCAGTTCGAACGCGTTGGCGACGCGGTCCTGTTCTCCGACGTGGCGAACCTCGGCGCTGGCGTCGAACTTGGTCGATGTCCAGGCCAGACGTCCGGTGACGGAGTAGGGCGGGATGCGCGCGGCAGGGCCGAAGTCTGTCTGGGCGTGGACATAGTCGGCCGCGCCTTCCAGCGACAGTTTGCGATCGCCGTCCTGCCAAAGCGCATAGGCGCCTTCCAGCTCGAAGCCATAGAACTTCGCGTCGGTCTGGACGAACCGATAGATGGGGAAGAACTCGTCCTCTTCCTCGAAATAGAACTGGTCGCCCGTCGGCCGTTCGTCGATGAAGCCGTTATACCAGGAGTGATAAACGTGCAGATCGCCGGTGAACCGGCCGCGGTCATAGTGGGCGGTGCCCTCCAGCGTCGTCACCTTCTCGGAGTTCAGCGTCAGGTCGCCAGTCTCGTAGGCGGCGGTGGCGATGTGGACGCCGTCGGCGAACAGCTCGACCTCGCTGGGCGCGCGTTCGTTGTGGGCCAGGCTGAGGCCCAGGAACAGTCCGGCGGCCGGGCGGATAAAGGCGGCGGCGGATGCCGACCAGTTGTCGAACTCGCGCGTGACTTCGCTGGCGCCGCCGATAGGCGTGCCGCTGAGTTCGCGCCGGTCATAGCGCAGGCCGCCCTCGAAACCATGATTGCCGAGGTCCAGCCGCTGCACCGTATAGAGGCCCAGTTCGTCGATCTTGACGCTGGGCACGAAGGCCTCCTCGCCGATCGCCTCGAAGTTACGCGACAGGGCTTGGACCCCGACGGCGCCGTTCCAGCCGTTGCGTTCGCGCTGCACGAGGTCCGCACGGCCTTCCCAGCCATCCGAGTTGAAGATCGTGCCCGGCTCGCCCACGGCCTCGAACTCGGTGTGAGTATAGTCGGCATGGCCATAGGAGCCGCGCAGGACCGAGAAGGGGCCGCTGTCGAAACGGTATTCGCCGCGCGCGTCCCACCGCTTTTGGTTCAGCTTGATGAAGACCGATTCCTCGGCGACCGTGCCGTATTCGCTGTCGGTGTTCTTGTAGGAGACCCCGCCGAAGCCCTTGTCGCCGATGTAGGAACCGCCGACGCCCCAGGCTTCCAGGTCGGTATAGCTGTTGGGCTGGGTTCCGGTGTCCTCGCGCGCAAGGCCTTCGGCGGCGGCGCGCCTGGCGGAAATGGCCGGGGCGGGGATGTCATAGTCGTCGGTCTTGCGCTTCACCCCATCGACGTTGAAGGCGAAGTTTCCCCCGCCGACGGTCACGCGTCCGAAGGCGCTGCGGCCGTCATCGACGCTGGACGCCTGGGTGGAGACCACGCCGGACACGCCGCCCTCGGGGATTTCGGTGGGGATGCGATCGTCCAGAACATTGACCACGCCGCCAATGGCCGAGCCGCCATAGACCAGCGTCGCGGGCCCGCGAATGATCTCGATACGATTGGCCTCGGCCGGATCGGTGGCCACGGCGTGGTCGGGCGAGACAGAGCTCGCGTCGATCAGACCGATGCCGTTGGTCAGCACCTGGACGCGCGGGCCGCTGAGGCCGCGAATGACGGGCCGGCTGGCGCCCGGCGCAAAGTCGGTCGAACGGATGCCTGGACGCCCGCTCAGCATATCGCCGAGCGAGGCCGCCGGCGCCGTGGCCAGGGTCTGTTCGTCCACCACGTCCGTCGCGATCACCGAGGCCCGCTGGCTGATGCCATAGGGCGCGCCCGTGACGATGATATCGCCCAACTCCGCCGGGGCTTGCGGAGCGGACTGCGCGGCGGCGGCGCCTGCCAGAATCGTGGAGCCTGCGGCCGCCATGAGCAGGGATCGCGAGACGCTTGAGGGACGCATGGAAAAACTCTCAGCCTGGGGAGGAAGTGACTTGTTACGAGATAACGTCACATAGGCTTTGCGCAATCAAGAACCCGACGACGATTTTGTGTCGGGCGGGTCTCTAGTGGCGCCGCCGGCCGGAGACGAGTCGTGGACTATCTTGAAGGGGAAAATGGCGCACCCGACAGGATTCGAACCTGTGACCTCTGCCTTCGGAGGGCAGCACTCTATCCAGCTGAGCTACGGGTGCGTCGGCCGGCGCGACGCCGGAACAGGCCGCTTACAGCATGGCGCAAGCGGCCTCAATCCCGAATGCGCGGATGACGACCGGATGGCCGCCATCAATCACCGACAAGGAAGGCCAACGGCCTCAAGGAGCGCGAAGCGCGATAGGCCCAAAAAGAAAGCAGTAGGGCGCTCGCGCCCTACTGCGCCGTCATGCCGCCGTCGATCTTGAACTCGGACCCCGTGACGAACTTGGATTCGTCGGACGCCAGATAGAGGACGCAGTAGGCGACGTCGTCGGGTTCTCCGATCCGCTTCAGGGGAATGCCACGCGCGAGGCGCTCGTGCGCCTTGTCCTCGTCCCCGCCGGCCATGGCGATGAAGGGATCCAGGATCGGCGTCTTGATGAAGACGGGATGGACCGAATTGCAGCGTACGTTCCATTCGGCCTTGGCGGCCTCAAGCGCCAGGGTCTTGGTGTACATCCAGACCGCCGCCTTGGTGGCGTTATAGGCGCCCATGCCGGGGGCGGCCGCGAGCCCTGCAATCGAGGAGATGTTGATGATCGAGGCCGGAGCCGAGGCGCGCAGATGCGGCATGGCGTGTTTGGCCCCCAGCATGATGGAGCGCAGATTGATCTCGTACTGACGCTGCCAGTTCTCGATCGTGTCCTGTTCGACGAAGGCCAGCGGGCCGCCAACGCCGGCGTTGTTGACCAGCACCGACAGGCCGCCGAGATCGGCGACGGCGGCGGCGATCACGCCTTCCCATTCGGCCTCGCTGGCCACGTCGTGGGGATAGGCGAAGGCGGCGTCCGGAATTTCCGCATTGATCCGGCTCGCCAAGGCTTGAGCGCGTGCGGCGTCGATGTCGGTGACGGCGACGCGGGCGCCTTCGCGGGCCAGCATGAAGGCCATGGCTTCACCCAGACCGCCGGCCGCGCCGGTGATCAGGGCGGTCTTGCCGGCGACGCGGCCGGGATGCGCGGCGCCGCTCACGACTTCACCCCCATACCGGCGGCGGCGTCGTCAATGAAGCGGGCCAAGGTCACGTCCTTGTCCGTCACGCCATCGGCGTCGTGGGTCGTGAGCAGGATCTCGACGCGGTCGTAGACATTCGACCATTCGGGATGGTGGTCCATCTTGTCGGCCATCAGGGCGACGCGGGTCATGAAGCCGAAGGCGCCGTTGAAATCCGCGAACGTCAGCGTCCGCGTGATGGCCGGGCGATCGCCGTCATGCGCTCGCCAGGCGGGCAAATCCTTCAGCGTTTCCGCTACGTCAAGCCGTGTGTCGGTCATCGCGTTTCCTCTTTTTCTTTGGCGTAGGGCGCCTGATGGATGGCGGCAAGCGGCGAAGCCGCGCGGATCCGTCCAGGGAACCCATGGTCAAGCTTGTGCATTGATCGAGCAGCGATCGTCGCTCTTCGGCGTCATCGGTCGCCAGCGGGGTTAGGATGGAAAATCTCTGGATCGCCGCTCTGGATGCGGCCGACCGCAAGCGGATCGAACCGCATTTGAAAGAGCGCGAGATCACACGCGGCCAGATGCTCTATGACGCCGGCGAGGCGGTCGATCAGGTGTGGTTTCCGATCAAGGGCGTGGTGTCGCTGATGACCATCCTGCCGGATGACAAGATGGTGGAGACGGCCGCCATAGGGCGCGAAGGCCTGATCGGCGTCACCTGCGGACCGTTCAACGCCCGCGCCGCCAGTCGGGCCATTTCCCAACGCGACGGGATCGCGGCCCATTGCTCGGCCGAGGTGTTCGGCGAGGCGCTGGAGGACAGCGAGACGCTGCGCTCGGCCCTGTCGCGCTTCACCGAAGGTTTGATGGCGCAGGTGCAACAGGCGGCCGCTTGCAACGCCCAGCATCGGCTGGACGAACGGTTGGCCCGCTGGCTGCTGATGCTTCACGACCGGGCCGAGGACGACCGGATCGATCTGACGCAGGCCGATATCGCCGGTATGCTGGGCGTGCGTCGCGCCACGGTGTCGGAGGTCGGCACAGTGCTGGAGCGCAAGTCGCTGATCCAGCGGGGACGCGGCTGGGTCAGGGTGCTGGATCGCGACGGTCTGGAGGCGGCGTCGTGCGGCTGTTACGGCCTGATGCGCGACGTGATGAAGGATTTGAAACTGCCGCAGCCCGAAGCGGCCTGATCGGGTGTCTCATTGGATGACGGGGGCGCTGCGACGCGCTAGACGACGACTATGACCGACGCCTCCTCCCACGGCCCGCATTCGTCGGGTGATCGTTCCTCCTTCGGCTTTCGCGACGTGGATGCGCGCGAGAAGGTGAAGATGGTGCGCGGGGTCTTCGATTCCGTCGCCTCCAACTACGACGTGATGAACGACCTGATGAGCGTCGGCGTCCACCGCATCTGGAAGGACATCGCCGCCGCCAAGCTGAACCCGCGTCCGGGCGAGACCATTCTGGACGTCGCGGGCGGCACCGGCGACATGGCGCGTCGCTATTCCAGGATGGCGCGCGCGGCGCAGGAGCGGCGCGGCGGCGAGGACGCCAATGTCATCGTGCTGGACTACAACGCCGAGATGATCCTGGCCGGCGTCCACAAGGGCGGCGAACCGGAGATGCAGTGGAGCGTCGGCGACGCCATGAACCTGCCGCTAGCTGACGCCTCAGTCGACGCCTATTCGATCAGTTTCGGCATCCGCAACGTGGCCCATATCGACAAGGCCTTGGCCGAGGCGCGCCGGGTGCTGAAGCCGGGCGGTCGGTTCCTGTGCCTGGAGTTCTCGCGCCCCACCACCACGCCGATCCGCAAGGTCTATGACGCCTGGTCCTTCCACGCCATTCCGCGCATCGGCGGCTGGGTCGCCAAGGATCGCGACAGCTATCAGTATCTGGTCGAGAGCATCCGTCGGTTCCCCGATCAGAATACGTTCAAGGGCATGATCGAGGACGCCGGCTTCCGCCGCGTGTCCGTCACCAATCTGTCGGGCGGGATCGCCGCCATCCATCACGGGTGGGCGATCTGACCAGCCGGATATATCGCACGGCCCCGCCGCCGCCCGCGACGGTCGCGGTCCAGAACCCGGTTGCGTCCTTCCTGCGCCTGCTGGGCTGGCTATGGGTCTTGGCGCGTCATGACGCCCTGATCCCGCGCGAGGTGACCCATCTGCTGCCGGCGTGGACGCGACCGTTCGCCCGGTTCGTGCAACTGTTCTCGGGTCGCGCAGGACGTCAGGGTCGGCCGGGCCAGAGGCTGGGCAAGGCGTTCGAACATCTGGGCCCTGTGGCGATCAAACTGGGCCAGGTCCTGGCCACGCGCGCCGATATCTTCGGGCTGGAATTCGCGCGTGATCTGGGTCGGTTAAAGGACGCTTTGCCGGCTTTCTCTCTGGAAGAGGCGCGGCGCGAGATCGAGAAGTCGCTGGGTCGTCCGGCCGAAAGTCTGTTCATCGACCTCAGTCCGCCGGTCGCCGCCGCCTCCCTGGCCCAGGCGCACCGCGCGACCCTTGCCGATGGGCGGGCCGTCGCGGTCAAGGTGCTGCGCCCGGGAGTCGAGCGGCGGGTCGCCAATGGCCTGGATTCGATGCGTCTGGCCGCGCGGCTGGTCTGGCGGCTCGTGCCGATGGCGCGGCGGCTCGAGCCGTCGGCCTTTGTCGAGACCATCGCCAACTCGCTGGATCTGGAGTTGGACATGCGGCTGGAGGCCGCCGCCGCCAGCGAGATGGCCGAGGTGCTGGCCAAGGACGGATACATGTCCGCGCCGGCCGTGATCTGGGACGGGGTGGGCAAGCGCGTGCTGACGCTGGAGTGGGCGCAAGGCGTGCCCATGACGGATCCGGCGCTTACGGACCTGCCAGGATTGGACAAGGATCAGCTGGCCGACAATGTCGTGCGCGCCTTTCTGGTGCAGGCGTTGGACCACGGGGTGTTCCACGCCGATCTGCACGAGGGCAATCTGTTCGCCAGCGCGCCGGCTCATCTGACGGCGATCGACTTCGGCATTGTCGGGCGATTGGGACCGGCGGAGCGGCGCTATCTGGCCGAGATCCTGTGGGGCTTCATCAGTCGCGACTACGACCGGATTTCGCGCGTGCATTTCGAGGCCGGCTACGTCCCGCCGCACCACTCGGTGGAGACCTTCGCCCAGGCTCTGCGCGCGGTGGGCGAGCCGGTGATCGGCCGCGCCGCCAGCCAGGTGTCGATGGGCCGGCTGTTGGGCCAGTTGTTCGAGATCACCGCCCTGTTCGACATGCGGCTGCGGCCCGAATTGATCCTGCTGCAAAAGACCATGGTCTCGGTCGAGGGCGTGGCGCGGCGGCTGCAACCCGATCACGATCTGTGGAAGGCCGCCCAGCCGGTGGTCGAACGCTGGATCCGCCGCGAGCTGGGACCGCAGGCACAGGCGCGTGATGCGATCAACGAAATGATCGCCGCCGCCCGCGCCATCTCGCGCCTGGTTCAGGAGCCGCCGCGCCCGGCGGCGGTGGTCATCGAAAAGTCGGGAACTCCGGCTTGGGTGACGGCTTCAGTCACGGTCGCGGTCATCGCGGCTTTGGCGGCCCTGGGCCTTTCGCTCTGGCCCTATCTGACCTGACCGGAGCTTTCGCTATGAAGCCGACCTTGATGAAGACCGCTATCGCAGCCGCCGTGCTGCTGGCGCCCATGCCCGCCTTGGCTCAGGCCGCCGCCGGCGCTGTGCCGAACGGCTTCGACCGCCCGGCTCAAGCCGCAGCGCCTCAAGCCCGCTCTGCCGCTGCGCCCGCAACGGCGCCCGCAACGGCGTCCGCCGCCCAGGCTCCCGACATCGCCCGTTCGGAAGAGGCGCTGCGCGCCGTGATCGCCAGCGCCCAGGGGACCGGTTTTGACTATTCGGATTTCACGACCGGCCTCGGAACCCAGATCCGTCAGCAGGAGGCCCAGGTGGTCCCGCTGATCAAGGGCTTCGGCGCCGTCAAGACGGTCGAATACGTCAAGCAGGAAGGCGAGGCCCAGATGTTCAAGGTCACCTTCGACAATCAGGTCACCGAATGGCTGATCGGCTTCGACGCCGAGGACAAGATCGCGGCCCTGCTGTTCCGCCCGGCCGAGAGCTAATCGTCAGTCCAGCGAAGGCTTGCCGCGCCCCGACTTGATCGAGGCGCGGCTTGTCTTGGCCTTGAGGCGGCGTTCCTTTGACGCCTTGGTCGGGCGTGTCGGCACGCGATAGACGGGGCGGATCGAGGCCTCGTCCACCATCGCCTGAAGCCGTTCGATGGCGTCGGTGCGATTGCGCTCCTGGGTGCGATGACGCACGGCGGTGATCAGGATCACGCCCTCCAGCGTCAACCGACTGCCGGCCAGCTTCATCAGCCGCGCCTTGACCGGATCGGTCAGCGACGGCGAGTTCTTCACATCGAACCGCATCTGAACGGCGGTCGACACCTTGTTGACGTTCTGCCCGCCTGGACCGCCAGCGCGGTAGAAGTGAAACTCCAGCTCGTCCTCGGGGATGACGGTGGTCATGTCGCCGCCTTGCGCGCCTTGACCACGGCCTGGTCCAGCGCCTGCAAGAAACGCGAACGGTCGGCGGCCGAGAACGGCGGAGGGCCGGAGGTCGCCACACCCATCGACCGCAGATGCTCGCCCACCATCCGTCCCACTAGGGCCGAGCCGATGGAGTCCGGGGTGAAGGGCTGGCCGTTCGACTTCAGCGCCTGTGCGCCCGACTTCAGACAGCGGTCCGCCAGGGGGATGTCGGCGGTAATGACCACGTCGCCTACGCCCGCCCGCTCAGCGATCCAGTCGTCGGCGATGTCGGGGCCGGCGTCCACCACCACCTGTTCGATCAGCGGCTCGCGCGGAACCTGCATCCAGGTGTTGGAGACGACATAGGTCTTCAGCCCATAGCGGCGGGCGACGCGATACACCTCTTCCTTCACGGGGCAGGCGTCGGCGTCGATGTAGAGCACGGTGGGCATGGGCCTGACCTAGCGCGGACGCGGCCAATGAAAAAGGGCGGGACCGTGCGGCCCCGCCCTTTGCCTTCAGACCGCAGCGGTCCTCAGTTGCGATAGGCCGGCGGCATCGGCGTCTGCTGGCGATAGCGGTCGCGCAGCATCAGCGGGCGGCTGGTCAGGGGTTGTTCGACGCCATTGACGAAGACGGCCGACGGCTGGCTAAGCGGCTCCAGCGGATCGCCAGACCAAACCACCACGTCACCCGCTGCGCCCGGCGCGATCTGGCCGAACTGCCCGGCCATGCCGAAGATCCTGGCCGGATTGATCGTCAAGGCGGCGATGGCGGCGCCGTAGGGCAGGCCGTGCGAGACGGCGTTGCCGGCGTTGTAGCGGGCCTCGCGGGCGCGGTGGGTCGAGCCCTCGTTGCCCTTGATGGCGATGACGACGCCCGCCGCGTTCAGAGCCGCTGCGTTTTCCGCCCGCGCCGCCCGCATCTCAAAATCGCTGGGCAGGTTGGAGATGGGGTTCAGTAGCACCGGCACGCCGGCCGAAGCGATGTCGCCGGCGACCAGCCAGCCTTCCTCGGCGCCGTCGAGGATCAGTTTGATCCCTTCCTCGCGCGCCAGACGCAGCACCTGCTGAATATCCGAGGCGCGGTGGACGGTCACGATCAGCGGCATGGTCCCGTTGGCGACGGGGATCAGAGCCTCAAGATCGGCGCGCGACAGGCTGAGATCGCGCAGGCCTGCCCGCTCATAGGCCGACTTGTTGCGGGCATAGAGGCGGACCTCCGACAGAGTCTCCTTGAACAGGACGAACTGCGCCCCGCGCGCACCGCCGGCGATGCCTGCGCCCGCTTCGCCGAAGGGGGCGACCATGGCCACGCGCGGCTTGACCAGGATGTTCGAGCCCTGGCCCAGATTGATGATCGCCGCCTGACCTGCGAACAGGCCCGGCGTCTGATAGCCGCCGTCGCCGGCGCCGGCCGTCTCGTCCTCATGGACATGGCCGCCGGACGAGCCGGGATGCTGGGGCACGACGATGGCGCGAGTGATACCGCCCAGCCGCGCCACCGGCAGGGTGAAGGACCAGGGGTCCAGACCGTACGAGATGTCGAAGGCGGCGCTGAGCGTATTGGCGCTGTTGCGCAGTTCGTTGGTGCCGCTGACCGAACTGACCTCGGTGCCGGCAAGGCCGGAATCCACGGCGACGAAACCAGGCGCGACCGTCTTGCCCGCCGCGTCGATGACGCGGGCGCCGGACGGCGCGCCGCCTGCGCCCACCGAGACGATCTTGCCGTCGCGGATCACGACCGTGCCGTTCTCGATGACGGAGTTGCCGGTCAGGATGCGCCCGCCGACGATGGCGACGGTTTCCTGCGCAAGAGCAGGGGCGGCGAGCGACAGGGCCGCGACGGCGCCCGCGAGGATGTGAGACAGGCGCATCAGCGCGCTCCTTCCGTGACGTTGGCGGCGGTCAGGCCATAGCCCGGCTGACCCAGTTCGAAGTCGCTGGTCGGCTGATAGGCGGGGTTGCTGCGATCAAAGGTCAGGGCGCCGTCGATGAAGACCTGATCGGCGCGGGCGTAGATCGAGAAGGGATCGGCGCTCCAGATCACCACGTCGGCGCGCTTGCCGGGCTCCAGCGACCCGGTCTGGTCGGCGATGCCGATGGCCTTGGCGGCGTTGGAGGTGATCCAGCCGATGGCGTGCTCTTCGGAAATGTTCAGCCCGGCGCGTCGACCGGCCGACAGGGCGGCGGCCGCTTCCTGGTTTAACCGTTGGGTCAGCTCGGCGTCGTCGGAGTGTATGACGGCGCACGATCCCTGCTGGGCGTCGACCAGAGCGGCGTTCTCCTCAATGGCGTCCAGGGCCTCCATCTTGAAGCCCCACCAGCCGGTCCACATGGCCGCGCAGATGCCGTTGGCGGCCAGTTGGGGGGCCAGCTTGTAGGCCTCGGTGGCGTGGTGGAAGGTGGTGATGCGGTAGCCGAACTCCTTGGCCATATCCATCATCAAGGCCATCTCGTCGGCGCGGTAGCAGTGGTTCTGGATCAGGATCGAGCCGTCCAGAACGCCCATCAGGGTTTCGTTCTGCAGGTTGCGGGTCGGGGCGGCGCCTTCGCCGTCCTCGCGCCACTTGTCCCATTTGGCCTTGTAGTCGCGCGCGGCGATGAAGGCGGCGCGATAGCCGGCCATATTGCCCATGCCCGTCGCCGGGCTCTGGTTGCGCCCGCCATAGACGCGCGATGGGTTCTCGCCGCAGGCCATCTTGACCGTATAGGGCGCGGCCGGGAACTTCAGCCCCTGCATGGTGATCGAGGGCACGTTGCGGATCGTGACGCCCCGGCCGCCGAACAGATTGGCCGAGCCGGGCAGGATGTGAAGCGTAGTCACGCCGCCGGCGCGGGCGGTGTTGAAACCGGGGTCCTGGGGCCACAGCGAATGTTCGGCCCAGACCTGGGCGGTGTTCGGGCTGGTCGCCTCGTTGCCGTCGCTCATGCCGCTGACGCCGGGCGACGGATAGACGCCCAGGTGGCTGTGCACGTCGATGACGCCGGGGGTGACATAACGGCCGCGCGCCTCGACGACGCGATAGCCGGAAGGGACGGGGGTCGAGGCGTCGCCGACGGCGGCGATCTTGCCGTCCGTGACCACGACCACGCCGTTCTCGATCTTGCGATCCGTGCCGGTCAGGACGGTGGCGCCGACCACGGCGAAGTTCTCGCGCGGCAAGGGCTGATAGGTGGAGGGATAGGGATCCAGCGTCGTCGCGGGATCCAGACCGGCGGCCAATGTCCGCTCCTTCGACGGTCTCGCGGCCTTATCATCAGGCGTCTGGCCGGTGGTGGCGCAGGCCGACAGGCCCAGCACGGCGCATGTAATGGCCGCGAGGCTGACGCCCCGCAGATGATGTCCGATCATCGAAATCCCTCTCCCGCGAAGCGTCAGCCCCGACGCCGCTTGTGATCGGCATAGAAGGGCGTTCGGCCGCGACCGTCAAAAGGTTTCGGCGTTCGTCTTCTGGACGCTAGTTCTGGACGCTTTGGCCGGCGACGGCTAACGGCAGACGCATGAACGCCGATGACCGTCCCGAGGACGAAAACCCGCATCTCGACCGCCCGCTGCGATCGTTCGGCCGCATCAAGGCCCGCCCCATCAAGCCCCGCCAAGCGGCGCTGATGGAGACCCTGCTGCCCCAGATCGCCGTGCCCGATCCCAAGGCCGGGCCGCTGGACCCCAAGACGATGATGCCCGAGGCGACCGAGGTCTGGCTGGAGGTCGGCTTCGGCGGCGGCGAGCATATGGCCGCCCAGGCGGCGACGCGGCCCGACGCGCTGGTCATCGGCTGCGAGCCCTTCCTGAACGGCGTCGCCTCGGCCCTGCGTCACGTGGAGGAGCGCGGACTAAAGAACGTCCGCATCCATCCCGACGACGCGCGCGACCTGGTCGACGCCCTGCCGGACGCATCGGTCGACCGGGTGCTGATCCTGTTCCCCGACCCCTGGCACAAGGCGCGCCACAACAAGCGCCGCCTGCTGCAGAACGAGACGGCCCAGGCCTTCGCGCGCATCCTGAAGCCCGGCGGGACCCTACGCTTCGTCACCGATTGGCTGGACTACGCCGAATGGGCTTTGGAACGGCTGAACCGCACGCCGGGACTGGAGCGGATCGGCTCCGCGGATCAGGACTGGTTCGTCCCGCCTGCCGATCACGTCGTGACGCGCTACGAAGAAAAGAAGCTTGGCGACACGACCCCGGTCTTCCTTGAATATCGGCGCGTTGATTAGCAGCTAATGGGTCGTTCCAACCGGACCTGACCTCCATGGCCTTTTCGATCTACGACGCCTCGGCGCCCGTTTTTTTGCGCACGCTGAACAATCTGTCGGCCTTGCTCGACAAGGCGCTTGCTCAGGGGTTCGATGAGGCGGCCCTGATGGAGGCGCGTCTCGCCCCGGACATGAACTCGTTCCCAGCCCAGGTGCGCACGGCGGCGTTTTCGGCGCGGGCCTGCGTCGCCCGGCTGGTCGGACAGGACTGGCCCAAGACCGACGATACCGAAGCGTCGTTCGCCGAGCTGAAGGCCACCATCGCTCTGTCCATCGCCTATATCGAAAGCGTGCCTCGCGACGCCTTCGATGGCGCCGAGGCGCGCGAAGTGGTGCTGAAATTCCCCGGCGGGCAGCACGAGTTCAACGGCGTCGATTATCTGACCGGGTTTGCGCTGCCGAACTTCTTTTTCCACGTCACCATGACCTACGCCCTGTTGCGCGCGGCGGGCGTCGAGATCGGCAAGCGCGACTATCTGGGGCCGCGCTGACGGCGCGTTTGATCGCGGGGGGCTGACAAACCTTTTCGGTTGGCCTATATGGCGCTCACATCGTTAGACCGGCGTCCAACGGCGTCGTTCCAAGCGGCGGCCCGGACGGACCGCCGCTTTTGTTTTGGATATTCGTCGCTTGCGCGCAAGAACCGCCCAGGATCGCCAACTGCTGGACCTGATCGACCCCATCGCGGAGTCGTTGGGCCTGGATGTCGTGCGCGTGCGCCTGATGACGGGCTCCAAGCGTCAGCGCCTTCAGATCATGGCCGAGCGGCCGTCTGACCACGACATCTCGGTCGAACAATGCGCCAAGCTGAGCCGCGCGGTGTCGGAAGTGTTTGACGCCGCCGATCCCATCCTCGGCGAATATATGCTGGAGGTTTCGTCGCCCGGCATCGACCGGCCCCTGACCCGTCCCATCGACTTCGACCTGTTCGAGGGCGAGGAGGCGCGTCTGGAAACCGACCGGATGATCGAGGGCCGCAAGCGGTTCAAGGGCGTGCTGGCCGGCTATGAAGACGGCAACGTCCTGATCGACCTGGACGGCGAGGACGACACCGCCCTGATCCCCTTCGACTGGCTGAGCGACGCGAAGCTGGTCCTGACCGACGCCCTGATGAAACGGGGCGCCGCCATTCGCGCCGCACGCGGCGAACCTGAAGACGACGGCCTTCCCGAAGGGGAAGCCTCCGACCTGACAACCGACACCACGACCCCTTCTGAGGACAACGCCTGATGGCCGTCACCGGTATTTCCGCCAACCGCCTCGAACTGCTGCAGATCGCCGAGGCTGTCGCCCGCGAGAAGAACATCGAGCGCGAAATCGTCATCGAGGCGATCGAAGAAGCGATCCAGAAGGGCGCCAAGTCGCGCTACGGCGCGCACCACGACATCCGCGCCAAGATCGACCACAAGACCGGCGAACTGTCGCTGACCCGCCACGTCACCATCGTCGAAGACGACTGGATGCCGGAAGACGAGCTGGAAGAGTTCAACGACAGCGCTATGGTGCGCCTGAAGGACGCCTCCAAGCGTGATCCGGAGGCGGTGGTCGGCAAGGAATACGTCGAAAACCTGCCGCCGTTCGAGTTCGGTCGGGTTCAGACCCAGATGGCCCGCCAGGTCGTGACCGGAAAGGTCCGCGAGGCCGAGCGCGCCAACCAGTACGAAGAGTTCAAGGACCGCGTCGGCGAGATCGTCAACGGTACGGTCAAGCGCGTCGAATACGGCAACACCATCGTCGACCTGGGCCGGGGCGAAGGCGTCATGCGCCGCGACCAGTCCATCCCGCGCGAAGTGTTCAACATCGGCGACCGGATCCGCACCTACATTTACGACGTCCGCCCCGAGGCCAAGGGCCCGCAGGTCATGCTGTCGCGCGCCCATCCCGGCTTTATGGCCAAGCTGTTCGCCCAGGAAGTGCCGGAAGTTTATGACGGCGTGATCGAGATCCGCGCCGCCGCCCGTGACTCGGGCTCGCGCGCCAAGATGGCCGTCCTGTCGAACGACAGCTCCATCGACCCCGTCGGCGCCTGTGTCGGCATGCGCGGCTCGCGCGTTCAGGCGGTCGTCGCCGAACTGCAGGGCGAGAAGATCGACATCATCCAGTGGAATCCGGACGAGCCGACCTTCATCGTCAACGCCCTGGCCCCGGCCGAAGTCTCCAAGGTCGTGCTGGACGAAGAAGCGGGCCGCGTCGAAGTGGTCGTGCCGGACGAGCAGCTGTCGCTGGCCATCGGCCGTCGCGGCCAAAACGTCCGCCTGGCCTCGCAACTGACGGGCTGGCAGATCGATATCATCACCGAGGCTCAGGACTCCGAGCGCCGTCAACGCGAGTTCGCCGAGCGCACCGGCCTGTTCCAGGAAGCCCTCGACGTCGACGAAGTCATCGCCCAGCTGCTGGTTACCGAAGGCTTCGCCACCGTCGAAGACCTGGCCTATGTCGATCCGTATGAAGTCTCCGAGATCGAAGGCTTCGACGAAGAGACCGCTGAAGAGCTTCAGGCCCGCGCCCGCGAATATCTGGACAAGAAGGCCGCTGAGCTGGACGCCAAGCGCGTCGAACTGGGCGTCGAGGACGGCGTGCTTCAGGTGCCGGGCGTCACCCTGCCCATGGCTGTCGCCCTGGGCGAAGGCGGCGTGAAGACGGTCGAGGATCTGGCCGACCTGGCCACCGACGAAATCCGCGGCGGCTATGAGGTCAAGAACGGCGAGCGGGTGAAGGTCCCCGGCGTGCTGGAAAGCTTCAACCTGGCGCAGGAAGACGCCGAGCTGCTGATCCTGCAGGCGCGTGTCGCCGCTGGCTGGATCGACGCTTCGGAACTGCCGCAGCCCGAGCCGGAAGAGTACGAAGAAGAGGGCGACTACGCCGAGGGCGAATACGATCCGGACCAGGTGTTCGGCGACGCGCCTGCCGAAGACGACGCGGCCGAGGGCGAAGAGTCCGACGCCGAACCGTCGAACGCGTGATGGGAGACCTGGCCACATATGAGCTTGCGCGACGCAACGATCGATAGAGAACGCCGTGACCTCGTCTCTCACGAGGTCATGGACGAATCTCGCCTGATCCGTTTCGTCGCCGGGCCCGATGGCCAGGTGGTCCCCGACCTGGGCAGGAAACTGCCCGGACGCGGCCTGTGGGTCGAAGCCAGCCGCGCCTCGGTCGAGGCGGCGGTCAAGAAAAACGGCTTCACCCGCGCGGCCAAGACCAAATTGACCGCCCCGGCCGACCTGGCCGATGTCGTCGAACGGCTGCTGGCAAGGCGCTGTCTCGACCAGCTGGGTCTTGCCCGGCGCGAAGGCGTTCTTATATCCGGCTTCGAGAAAACCGCGGCGAGCCTGCGTGCGGGCAAGGCCGCCTGGGTGCTGGAAGCCGCCGATGGCTCGGCCGACGGGCGCGGAAAGATCCTCGCCCTGGCCCGTCATCAGACCGCCAAGATCTGCGGCGCGTTCACGGCGGACGATTTGAGTTTGGCCCTTGGGCTGGAAAATGCGATACACGCCGTCCTGCTTGCGGGCGGACGCGCCGATCGGTGGACCATCGAGGTCGAACGACTGGCTGGATTTCGGCCGCTTCGCCCCCTTCACTGGGACGTTTCCAGGGTCGAGGACGGATCGGCGGGAGCACCCCCTACAGGGGCGAGCTGAGGATTTTAGCGGCCGAGGGCCTGTCTCCAAGGGCGGAGACGGGCTCACGGTCGTTCATGGGTATTAGATGAGGACGGCGGGCCTTTCCGCCCCGAGTAAAGCGACCGGATGAGCGACGAAAACGACAAGACCAACCAAGGCCAGGGCAACACGGGCGGCACGCCGTCCCAGACGGGGCCGCGCGCTCCGCTGAGCCTGAAGCCGCGCGTTGTGGGATCGGTGCCGACCGGCACCGTGAAGCAGAGCTTCAGCCATGGCCGATCCAAGACGGTGGTGGTCGAGACCAAGCGCCGCGCCGGCGCCGGCGGACCGCAACGTCCGCAGGGCTTCGATGTCGCGCGTCCTCAACAGGCCGCTCAGGCGCCGCGTCCGCAAGGTCCGCGTCCGTCGCAACCCGCCGGCGGCGCCCTGTCGGCCGAGGAGCAGGAAGCTCGCCGTCGCGCCATCGCCCTGGCCACGCAAGCGAACGCCGCCAAGGCTGACGCCGCCGCCGCCGCCAAGGCCGCCGCAGACGCCGCAGCCCGCGAACAGGCCGCCGCCACCGAACGCGCCGCCCAGGCCGCTCGCGACGAGGCCGCCGCCGCCAAGGCCGCCGCAGAAGCTGCACGCGCCGAAGCCGCCAAGTTGACGGCGGCTGCGCCTGTCGCGCCGGCCAAGCCCGCACCCAAGCCGGCCGCGCCCGTCGCCGCCGCGCCTGCGCCTGTCGCGCCGACCCCGGCGCCTGCGGCCCCGGCCCCGGCTGCGCCCGCCCGTCCGGCCGCTCCGGCCCGCCCGGTGGTCAACTTCGGCCAACGTGTGCCCAAGCCCGGCAATCCCCAACGCGCCGCGCCCGAGCGTCCGGCCTTCGGCGGCCGTTCGGCCCGCGAGCAGGCGATGGGCGGCGGCGATCGCGCCTATTCGGACCGCCCCCAGAGCGATCGCCCCCAAGGCGACCGTCCGCAGGGCGCCCGTTCGGGCCCCGGCGGTCAACGCCCGCAAGGCGCCAAGCCGGCCGAGCCCGTCCGCTATTCGGCCCTGAATCCGCGTCCGGCGCCGGGCGCCGCCCGTCCCGGCGGCGCGCGTACCGGCCCTGGCGGTCGTCCGACTCCGAACGCCCCGCCGGCCGAGGCCAATGTTCTGCGTCCCGCCCGAGCGCCCGGCGCCGGCTTCGGTCGTCCGGCCGGCCGTGACGACGATCGCGAGAAGCGTTTCTCCGACGCCGGCAAGGCCGTCAGCCGTACGCGTGGCGAGCCCAAGCGCCGCGAAGGCCGCATGACCATCCAGTCCGTGGTCGGCGACGGCGACGCCGCCGAGCGGATGCGCTCACTGGCCTCGGTCCGTCGTGCTCGTGAACGCGAGAAGGAAAAGCGCAAGGGCGGCTCGACCGATGCGCCCAACCGTCCGCGCGAAGTCGTCATTCCCGACGTCATCACCGTGCAGGAGCTGTCCAACCGGATGGCCGTGCGCGGCGTCGACATCATCAAGTTCCTGATGAAGCAGGGCCTGATGATGAAGATCAACGACGTGATCGATTCCGACACCGCCGAACTGGTGGCCGAAGAGCTCGGCATGGCCGTCAAGCGCGTCTCGGAATCCGACATCGAAACCGGCTTCCTGGGCGAGGCCGACGATGCGGACGCTTCCGACACCCGCGCGCCGGTCGTGGCCATCATGGGCCACGTCGACCACGGCAAGACCTCGCTGCTTGACGCCCTGCGCACGACCGACGTCGCAGGCGGCGAAGCCGGCGGCATCACCCAGCACATCGGTGCCTATCAGGTTCGCCTGCCGGACGACCAGAAGGTCACCTTCCTGGACACCCCGGGCCACGCCGCCTTCTCGGCCATGCGGGCGCGCGGCGCCAATGTGACCGACATCGTGGTTCTGGTCGTCGCCGCCGACGACGGCGTCATGCCGCAGACCATCGAAGCCATCCAACACGCCAAGGCCGCTAACGCGCCCCTGATCGTGGCGGTCAACAAGATGGATAAGCCCGGCGCGACGTCGCAGAAGGTCGTCAACGAGCTGCTGCAGTACGAAGTCATCGCCGAGAGCCTGGGCGGCGAGACCCAGATCATCGAGGTCTCGGCCAAGGAGCGGATGAACCTCGACGGCCTGCTGGAAGCCATCCTGATCCAGGCCGAGGTCATGGACCTGCGCGCCAACGCCGATCGCTCGGCTGAGGGCGTGGTCATCGAGGCCAAGCTGGACAAGGGCCGCGGTCCGGTCGGCACCGTGCTGGTCAAGCGCGGCACGCTGAAGCGCGGCGACATCGTCGTCGCCGGCGGATCGTGGGGCAAGGTTCGCGCCCTGCTGAACGAGCGCAACGAGCAGCTGACCGAAGCCGGTCCGTCGGTCCCGGTCGAAATCCTCGGCCTGGACGAGGCTCCCTCGCCGGGCGACGTCTTCGCCGTGGTGGAATCCGAAGCTCGCGCCCGCGAGCTGACCGAATACCGTCAGCGGGTGAAGCGCGAGAAGGCCCAGGTTTCGGGCGGCTCGGTCTCGCTGGTCGACATGATGGCCAAGCTGGGCTCCAAGAAGGCCTCGGAACTGCCGGTCGTCATCAAGGCGGACGTGCAGGGCTCGGCCGAAGCCATCATGGGTTCGCTGGACAAGATGAGCACCGACGAGGTGCGCGCCCGCACGGTCTATTCCGGCGCCGGCGGCATCACCGAGAGCGACGTCAACCTGGCCAAGTCGGCCGGCGCGCCGATCCTCGGCTTCAACGTCCGCGCCTCGAAACAGGCGCGCGATCTGGCCGACCGCGAGGGCGTCGAGATCCGCTACTATTCGATCATCTACGACCTGCTGGACGACATCAAAGGCGTGCTGTCCGGCATGCTGGCGCCGCTGCAACGCGAAACCTTCCTGGGCAACGCTGCTGTCCTTCAGGTGTTCGACATCTCCAAGATCGGCAAGATCGCCGGTTGCCGGGTGTCGGAAGGCGTTGTCCGCAAGGGCGCGCGCGTCCGCATCATCCGCGACGACGTCGTGGTGCTGGAGCTGGGCACGCTCAACACGCTCAAGCGCTTCAAGGACGAGGTCAACGAGGTCACGGCCGGCCAGGAATGCGGCATGCAGTTCCAGGGCTTCCAGGACATCAAGGAAGGCGACTACATCGAGTGCTTCACGGTCGAAGAGATCAAGCGCACGCTGGACTAGCTCCTCGTCGCGAGCACGAATAGACCAAGGCCCGGAACCTGAGTTCCGGGCCTTTTCTTTTGCGGCCCGGGGGCGATGCGTTCGAAGTGTTCGTTCGCGCTTCGTCAACGCCGCTGGCTGTGCATTCGCGAACGGCGGCCGTTCATCGCCGCAAGCGCGGTGGTGAAGGGCGGGGCACGACGGCACGGTCTGGTCATCGAGGGCCGGTCGTCGGTCCTTCCACTGACACAGGACACGCCGTCATGAAGATCGTCGCCGCCATCGCTCCCGTTCTCGCTCTCGCCGCCGCCCTGACAGCCGCGCCCGCCTTCGCCGCCGACTTGACCGTCGCCTTCCCAAGCGCGGCGCCCCAAGGCCAGATCATGGTCGCCGTCTTCAACAGCGAGGCCAACTATGGCGGCGAGGGTCAGCCGGCCCAGGTGGCCATGCTGGACGCCGCAGACGGTCAGACCAGCATCACCTTCGACGGCTTGCCGGACGGAGACTATGCGGTGCGCGCCTTCCACGACCTGAACGGCGACGGCAAGATGAACACCAATCCCTTCGGCATGCCGGTGGAGCCGTTCGCCTTTTCCAACAACGCCGTCGGCAATATGGGACCGGCCTCGTGGGAACGGGCCAAGTTCGCCGCCTCCGGCGTGACGACCCAGTCGATCGACCTGAAGTAAGCGACGAAAGCCGGAGCTCGATCATGACCCCCTCACGCCGTTCTTTCCTGATGGGCGCCGCCGCCCTCTCGGCCGCAGTCGCTACGCCCGAGATGGTGCGCGCCGCCGCGGCCCTAGACGCCGTCGCCGCGACGAAGGCCGACTGGGCGCTGGCGATCCAGGACGTCGAAGGCGACATCGCGCGCCAAACGATGCGCCTGGTCCACGGCCGGGCGCCGGCGGAGTTGCAGGGCGCGCTTTACCGCAACGGACCGGCCAAATTCCGGCGGCCAGGCCGGTCGGCGACCCACTGGTTCGACGGTGACGGCATGATGCGCGCCTTCCGCATTCAGGACGGCCAGGCGACGCTGGAAGCGCGGTTCGCCGACACGCCCAAGCGCCGCACCGAAACGGAACTGGGCGCGGTGGTCACGCCCGGCTTCGGCACCAAGGGCGACGGCCGCGCCCGCATCGGCTCGAACGACGACGCCAATGCCGCCAACACCGCCGTCATGGTCGCCGGCGATCAGGTCTGGGCGCTGTGGGAAGGGGGATCGCCGCTGGCCCTGTCGGCGTCGGACCTGTCGACGCGCGATTTCGTCACCCTGCGCGATGACCTGAAAGGCATGCCGTTCCAGGCCCACCCGCGCTACGCCCCCGACGGCTCGATCTGGAACGTGGGTTCGGCGGGCGATCAGGCCGTCATCTGGCATCTGCGCGCTGACCGTAGCCTGAGCGACGCGCAGGTCGTGCCCCTGCCGCGCGCCAGCTATATGCACGACTTCACCGCCACCGCCCGGCACGTGATCCTGGTGCTCCAGCCCTGGGTGTTCGCGACCCACGCCATGCCGGTGACCGCAGGCCTGACCTGGCGACCCGAGATGGGGACGCAGGTCCTTGTGCTGGACAAGGACGACCTGTCGAAGCGCCGCCTTTATGAGTTGCCGGGCTTCTTCCACTTCCACCTGGGCGACGCCTGGGCCGAGCGCGACGGCACGATCCGCTTCGATGTCGCGGCCAGCGGCGATCCGCGCTTCGCGGTCGATGGCGCGCGGGTTCTGGTGGATGGACATGGGGTCGTTCCGGGTGATCCGGCGAAACTGGCGCTGATCACCCTGCGGCCAGATGGGCGCGCCGATATGACTTACAGCGCTGTCGTGGGTGAATTCCCGAAAGCGGACCCGCGTCGTGCGGGGCTGAAGCGCAGCCTGACCGCCCATACCTCCGGCGAGACTCGCGGCCGGCCCTTACCGACGGGACTGGCGGTCCACGACTGGGACAGCGGTCGCTCGCACGCCTTCGAGTTCGGCGTGCATCAGGTGGTCGAGGAGGCGGTCTTCGTGCCCAAGCCCGGCGCGACGGCGGAACGGGACGCCTGGCTGGTCGGACCGTCTGTCAATCTGAAGGACGGGCGGACGGAACTGCACGTCTTCGACGTGGCGCGGATCGAGGACGGCCCGGTCGCGACCTGGCAGGCGGACGTGGCCATGCCGGCCGGCTTCCACGGCGTGTGGGCAGGATAGGGCCGCCCGGGCACAACCTTTGCGGGCCTTCACGGTTCGAAAAGGCTGACGTGCCAAGGTGAGACCATGACCCCCGTCCAGACGCCCGCCGACCTTCGCCCCATCACCGCCCTGCGCTTCGGCGCGGCCATGTGGGTCGCCGTCTACAGCTTCTGGGAAAACCTGGCGGGCGCCGGTCAGTCGGGCCTGGTCGCCAAGGGCTACCTGGGGGTCGAGCTGTTCTTCGTCCTGTCCGGCTTCATCCTCAGCCACGTCTATCTGGCGGCGGCTGGCGAGAAGCGGTTCTCGTATCGCGGCTTCCTGTGGGCGCGGATCGCGCGTGTCTATCCGCTGCATATCGCCACGCTGATCGGCGTGGGGCTGCTGGCGGCGGCCGCCCTTTTCGCCGGCATGAGCGTGGACGCCAATGTGCTGAGCTGGGCGTCGCTGCCCGCCTACCTCTTCATGGTTCACGCCTGGGGGCTGGCGCCGGTCGCGGGCTGGAACCATCCGTCGTGGTCCATCTCTGCGGAGTGGTTCGCCTATCTGTGCTTCCCGTTATTCGCCTTCGTGTTCTGGCGCCTGCGTCATCGACCGATCGCGGCGGTGGTCGGGGCTGCGGCCTTCCTCGTCATCCTCTATTTCGCGTTCGAGCAACTGGCCGGGTTCGCCTTGACCGAGGCGACGATCCGCTGGGGCGCGCTGAGGATCGTGCCGTGCTTCGCCTTGGGCTGCGCCCTCTATCTCGTTTATCGCCGCGCGCCGTTGAAGGCGCCGTGGCTGTGCGCCGCCGTCTCGTTCGGCCTGATGGTGCTCAGCGCCGCGCTCGGGCTCTGGGACGGCGCCACGGTTCTGCTGGCCGGCGCCCTGATCCTGTCGCTGGCCTCGCTGCCCAACGCGCGCGCCGGATGGCTGGCCTCCGAGCCCGCCGTTTACCTCGGCGAGATCAGCTATTCGGTCTATATGGTCTGCGTGCCGTGGAAGCTTCTGGCGGTCGGTCTGGCCGCCAAACTCTTCGACGCGCCGGACAAGCAGCTTCAAATTTTCGTGTGGTTGGCGATCCTAGCCCTTCTGCCGGTTGTCGCGGCCGTCTCCTATCATCTCGTCGAACGCCCGGCGCGTAAGGCTCTGAGAGACATGGCCGACAAGCGCGCCAAGCGTCACAACAAGGTTTCAGAAGGAAATATGAAGCACGGCGATATGCCGAAACAACTTGCGACAGGGCGTGATCCCGTGGCCTAAAGGGCGCTTCCAAAGGCGGGTCGGGATACCCCAAGCATGTCAAAACGGCTCAAAGCCGCCGCGGTTGCGGCGACCCTCGGTTTTTTTGCGCTGGGCGCCGTTCCCTCCACCGCAAAGGCTGACGAGCCCTACTGGCAGTGCGTGACCTTCGCGCGCATGTTCTCCGGCATCAACATCTTCGGCGACGCCTGGACTTGGTGGCGTCAGGCCGCCGCCAACTTCCGCACCGGCAAGGCCCCGGAAACCGGCTCGGTTCTGGTCTTCCGCCCCGAGGGCCGCATGAGCCGGGGCCACGTCGCCGTCGTCTCCGACATCCTGACCGACCGCGTCGTGCGCGTGACCCACGCCAACTGGGGCGGCAGCCGTGGTAAGGTCGAAGAGAACGTCACCGTCGTCGACGTCTCGCCCTCCAACGACTGGTCGCAGGTCAAGGTCTGGTACAATCCGATCAACGATCTGGGCACGACGGTCTATCCGACCTACGGCTTCATCTACAAAGGCGCCCGCGACGCCTTCGACGCCGGCCGTCAGATCGCCGCCAACGTCTCGGCGCAAGGCCAGCACTAAGCTTGCACCGCTCGCCATCGCGGGCGATAGGCGGGCATGACCCAATCCAGCGACATCACCTACGCCGGCTATCTGGCGTTGGACGACCTGCTTTCGACCCAGCATCCGCTCTCGGACCAGCACGACGAAATGCTGTTCGTCGTCATCCATCAGACCAAGGAACTGTGGCTCAAGCAAATCCTGCATGAGACGGCCCTGGCCCAATCGATGGTGCGCGCCGGCGACCTGGTCCCGGCCTACAAGAGCCTTGCGCGCGTCAGCCGTATCCAGGCGGTGATGACCCATAGCTGGGACATTCTGTCGACGATGACGCCGTCGGACTATCTGCGGTTCCGAGGGGCGTTGGGCTCATCGTCCGGCTTCCAGAGCGACCAGTTCAGACGTTTCGAGGCCATGCTGGGCCTGAAGGACGTCAGCTTCCTGAAGTTCCACGAAGACCGCCCCGACGCTCTGGCCGCGCTTCAGGCCGCCATCGCTGCGCCCAGCCTCTACGATGACGCCCTGGCCCAACTGGCAAAGGCCGGTCTGCCGGTGCCCGCCGAGGTGCTGAACCGCGACGTGACCAAGCCCTATGCGCCGTCCGAAGCCGTCGAGGCGGCCTGGCTGGAGGTCTATCGCGACACGGAACGGTGGTGGGTCCTATATCAGCTGGCCGAGAAGCTGGTCGATCTGGACGACGCCCTGCTGACCTGGCGGCACAAGCATGTCGTCACGGTCGAACGCATCATCGGTCGGCGTCGCGGCACGGGCGGAACCGAAGGCGCGGCCTATCTGGCCTCGACGCTGACCAAGCGCTGCTTCCCCGAGCTTTGGTCGCTCCGCACCAAACTTTGATGTCGCAGGCGGCAACCTTCGCCGCGCCGGACCATTTCGCCGTTTGACCGCAACAGCGGAAGGAATGGACGAGATGAGCAACCCCAACGCCCACGACATCAAGGTTCTGAACGGCCTGATCGAAACGACGCTGGACAGCGCCGACGGCTATCGTGAAGCCGCCGAACAGACGCAAGACCCGCACTACCGCACCCTGTTCGAGCGCCGCAGCAGCGAACGCCAGCAGGTCGTCGACGACCTGTCGGCCGCCGTGCGCGGTCTGGGCGGCGATCCGGAGTCCGATGGATCGATTCTGGCCAAGGCGCACCGCGCGTTTCTGGATGTGAAACACGCCCTGCTGCGTAACGACGATTCCGTCGTCGGCTCGATCAACTCGGGCGAGGGGTTCATCGCCAACAAATATGAAAAGGCGCTGGAAGACACGGGCATTTCCGCCACCACACGCGAGACGATCCGGCGCGCCTACGCTGCGGTGAAGACCGAGCATGAGCAGATGGAAGCCCTGAAACACAGCCTGGAAGGCCAGCGCGACGCGGCCAACCCCTTGTTCCCGCAGTAATCCCGGACTGACGGAATAGAAAAAGGCCCCGGTGTTTCCACCGGGGCCTTCGTCATTTGATCGTCTAGCCTGAAACTAGGCTTCTTCGGTCTTGGCGGCCGAACCGGTTTCCGGAACGACGACGCCCTTGGCGGGGCGGACCGTCTGGCGCTCAGCGATACGGGCCGACTTGCCGCGACGATCGCGCAGATAATAGAGCTTGGCGCGACGCACGACGCCGCGGCGCTTCACTTCGATCGACTCGATGTTCGGCGACAGGATGGGGAAGCGGCGCTCGACGCCTTCGCCGAACGAGATCTTGCGGACCGTGAAGGTTTCGCTGATGCCGCCGCCGTCACGGGCGATGCAGACGCCTTCGAAGGCCTGAACGCGCTCGCGCTCGCCTTCCTTGATCTTCACGTTGACGCGCAGGGTGTCGCCGGGCTGGAATTCCGGGATTTTGCGTTCGCCCAGGACGCGGGCTTTTTCTTCGGCGTCCAGCTGTTGAACGATGTTCATGTCATTTCTCCTCGGGCTTTGCGCCCTTTAGCTGTGAGTTGGCGAGATGTGCCTGCCAGAGGTCCGGCCGCCGCTCCCGCGTAGTCGTCGCCCGCTGCGCCTCGCGCCATCCCGCGATCTTCTTGTGATCGCCCGACAGCAGCACCTCGGGTATCTCAAGCCCCTCGAACGTCCGCGGTCGCGTGTACTGCGGGTGTTCCAAGAGCCCATCCTCGAAGCTTTCGGACGACAGGCTGTCGCCTGAGCCGAGCACGCCGGGGATCAGTCTTACGCACGCCTCGATCGCGACCATCGCCGCCGCCTCGCCGCCGGCGAGAACCGCGTCTCCGACCGAGACCTCCTCGAACCCGCGTGCGTCCAGCACCCGCTGATCCACCCCCTCGAAACGACCGCACAGCACGACGATCCCGTCGGCTTTCGACCATTCCTTGACGCGCGCCTGGGTCAGGGGTCGACCCCTGGCGCTCATGTACAAAAGCGGCCGTTTCGGTCCCGGCAGGCTATCCACCGCCCGGGCCACCACGTCCGCCTTCAGCACAGCTCCCGGGCCGCCACCCGCAGGGGTGTCGTCCAGGAAGCCGCGCGTATCTGTGGAAAAGGCGCGAATGTCAACCGTTTCCAGGCTCCACAAGCCCTTCTCGCGCCAGGCCGTGCCGATCAGCGACACCCCAAGCGGGCCCGGAAAAGCCTCGGGAAACATGGTCAGGACGGTTGCGGTAAAGGGCATGGCGGCGGCTCTTACACACAAAGTCGGAAAAATCCGACTCCAGACCTCTCCCTCCCCGCTCCGGGGAGGGTGGCTGAGCGCAGCGAAGCCGGGTGGGGGCGGCGAGGCGATGCTTTCGGCAATACCTTCCGAAATCAGCAAGTGCGTCTCTGCCGGGCCGCCCCCCCACCCTGTCGTTTCGCGACATCCCTCCCCGGCGCGGGGAGGGAGAAGGGCGTGCTTACACCAGCGGCGCCCCGCCGCCTGCCGCGATCCAGCTGTCCACCTGATCCTCCAGCACGTCCAACGGCACCGAGCCAGAGCCCAGTACGACCGCGTGGAAGTCGTTGATGTCGAACCGGTCGCCCAACGCCGTCCTGGCCCGGTCGCGCAGTTCCTCGATCTTCAGCTCGCCGATCTTGTAGCTGGTCGCTTGGCCGGGGTTGGTGATGTAGCGCTCGACCTCCTTTTCGATGTCGCGCTCTGACAGCAGGGAGTTCTGGCGGAAATAGTCCATCGCCTGTTCGCGGCTCCAGCGCTTGGCGTGCAGGCCGGTGTCGGTCACCAGACGCACCGCGCGCCACAGCTCGGTCGAGAGCCGGCCGAAATCGGAATAGGGGTCCTGATAGAAGCCCATCTCCTTGCCCAACTGCTCGGCGTACAGCCCCCACCCTTCCGCATAGGCGCCGTAGCCGCCGAACCGGCGGAAGCGCGGCAGGCCCTCGATCTCCTGCGCATAGGCGATCTGGAAATGGTGGCCCGGCGCGCCCTCGTGATAGCTGATGCCCTCGATCTGGGGCTTCAGCACCTGGGTCATGTCCGACAGATTGACGTAGTAGATGCCCGGCCGCGAGCCGTCCGGCGCGGGCGAGTTGTAGAAGGCGATCGAGGCCGTCGCCTCGCGGAACGGCTCCACCGCCCGCACCTCCAGCGCCGCCTTGGGCAGGGTCGAGAACCACTGCGGCGCCGCCGCCATCACCTGGGCGATGAAGCCGCGCGCGTCGGTCAGATACTGCTCCTTGCCCTCGGGCGTGTTCGGATACTGGAACCGAGGATCCGTCTTCAGGAAGGTGAAGAACGCCTGCAGCGAGCCGGTGAAGCCGACCTGGGTCTTGATGGTCTCCATCTCGGCCTGGATGCGGGCGACCTCGGCCAGACCGATCTGATGGATCTGGTCGGCGGTCAGGTCGGTGGTGGTCGAGAGCTGGAGCCGGGCGTTGTAATAGGCCTCGCCCTGCGGCAGGCGCCACACGCCCGCATCGCTATCGGCTTTGGGCTGCACCTCGGCCAGGGCCGTCAGCACGGTCTCGAACCCGGCCTTGTAGGGTCCGGTCAGCGCCGCGCGGCCTTCCGACAACAGCCGGTCCTTCGTCGCCTGATCCGTCTCCAGCGCCGCAACCTTTTTGTTGAGGTCGGCCCAGACAGGATTGTCCGCGCCATCGTCGAACGGCGCGCCAGTGATGACGTTGCGGGTGTTGGCGATGGACGGGGCGAAGACGAAGCGTGGCGAGACGACGCCCGCCGCCGCGCGCTGACGCAGTTCGTCGGCCACCTGATCCATCTGTGCCTCGGCGGCCTTGATCCGCGCGACATAGGCCTCAGCGTCTGCCACGCTGGAGACCCGGTGATTGTTGATCAGAAAGACCGGCAGGCTGGTCGTCGGATTGCCGTTGGCGGCGAACTGAAAGCCCCAGTCGCGCCACTGGTTCGATAGCCGAGCCTGCTGGACGCCATATTCGAACATCCGCCACGACAGCGCCGCCTGCGGCCCCAGCTTCTGCGGATCGAACTGGGCCTTCATCTGCGCCAGCTGCGCCTCCTGAAGCGCCAGGGCCCGGTCGGCGGCGGCGTCCGACACGTCGTCCAGCTTGTCGTAGTCGGTCTTGATGCCCAGCGACGTCATCTGCTGCGGGCTCAGCGCGATCCGCGCCTGGAAGGCCTGCTCAAAGAAGGCGTTCAGCCGCGCGTCCTCGCTTTCGGCCGCGGCTGTCTGTGCGGGGACGGAGGTTTGCGCCAGCGCGGGCGCGGCGGACAGTACCGCCATCATGGCGGCGGACGAGATCAGAAGACGACGCATGAACAACCCCTCGTGAAACAGGGGCGCACCTTCGGGGCCGCGTGCGCGCGGCGCAAGCGATCAATGCCACCGCCGTTGCGGCGATCCGACACATCGAAAGCAAAATTTTCGATACGGCGTCGCTTGATGCAACCCAAGTTCAGGGTCGGCGTTTCGACGAAACTTGACCATACCAACAAGGGTTCACACCATGCGCAAGATCATCACCCTGTCCATCGTCGCCGCCGCTCTGGCCGTGTCGGCCTGCAACACGATCGCCGGCGCCGGCCGCGACGTCTCGGCCGCCGGTTCGGCTGTCACGCAAGGCGCCAACGACGCCAAGAACTAAGGCTTTTCGAAAGCCGATGTTGGAAAGGCCCGCCGGATCCCGGCGGGCCTTTCTCGTATCCGTCGCATGACGGTGTTACGGTGCGCCATCATTCGGGAGACGGCGATGGGCTTTCTGGACAATGTGGTGAAGGGTCTCGGCGACGACGCCGCAGGCGGTCTGAGCGACCTGCTCAAGGGGCAGGGCGGCGTCGGCGGCCTGGCGGAAAAGTTCGGTCAGGCGGGTTTGGGCGATGTGATCGGCTCCTGGGTCGGCACGGGGCCGAACGCCAATATCTCGCCTGAGCAGATCACGGCCGTCCTGGGCCACGGCCCCATCGCCGACATCGCCGCCAAGATGGGCGTGACCCCCGAACAGGCTGGCGAGACCCTGGCCGGTCTTCTGCCCGAAGCCATCGACCGCTTGACCCCCGGCGGTCAGATCGACGGCGCCGACGACCTGCTTGGCAAACTGCCGGGTGGCCTGGGCGACATGATCGGCGGTTTCCTGAAGCGCTGAAGCCTCAGGACGGCTGGCCTTCGGTCGCCGCGATCGCAGCTTCCTCTTCCATCGCGGCCTTCTGGCGCGCCTGCAAGGCGGTCTGCTTGCTGGCCACGATGAAGGCCAGAACGATGGCGAAAATGCCGATGATCGTCGAATAGAGGAAGAAGACGACGTACCCCGCGCCCAGCGCCGCCGGCGTCACGCCGCTCGTCGCCGCTCCCGCCGCCAAGGACCCTTCGGGCAATCGCGCGAACAGCGGCCGCAGACCGGCGAACGGTCCTGTCCCCTCCGCAGCCCGCGCCGACGCCTCGACGATCCGGCCAGACTGCGATGCGATAAGCTTGCCCGGGAGCGCATAGAGCGAACTGAACAGGGCGTATTGCGTCGCGGTGAAACCAATCGACGTCAGGCTGGACATATAGGCGATCAGGGCTGTGCCGGCGTAGCCTGTGGCGACATTGTCCACCCCGATGGCGACGGTCAGAGCCGGCACGCTGGGGCCCTGGGTCGCCAGCCAAGCGAAGACCAGGTTCGACACCGGGCTCATGAAGGCGCCGATCACCATGGTGCGGATCAGGCCCAGCTTGGCCACCGACCAGCCGCCGACGAAGACGCCCAGGGTGGTCATGACCACGCCAAACACCTTTCGCACCTCGGCCAGTTCGGTCTTCGAGAACCCAAGATCCAGATAGAAGGGGTTCATGATGTTCAGCACGAAATCCGCCAGGCGATAGACGCAGATCAGCGCCAGGATCAGCGTGGCGACCCCCGCGAACCGCTTGTAAAAATCCACTACGGGTTCGCCGAACGACCCTGCCAGATAGGCTCCGGGCCGAGTTTTGACCCCGGGCACGGGCCAACACGCCAGCACCATCACCGCCAGGCCAAGGAAGACCAGACCGACCTGCAGATAGACGCCCTCGGGCTTGGCCGAGAGGGCTGCGGCCACAGCCGCCTTGCCGTCCACGCCGAGGCCGAACAATCCAAACAGCGCATTCAGCGGGCCCGACTGGCCGGTCAGGCCCGACCCCAGCACCATCGCCGCCACACCGATAACGGCCAGGCGCACGATCCATTCGATCACCTCGAAGCCAGGGCGAGACGGCACGTCACCGACCGGGATGGCGCGGATGGAATGAGCCTTTTCCCGCGGGGCGAACAGAACGCCGGCGATGCCGAAGCCCATCAGAGCGGCCATCACGGCGTAGGACAGGTTCCAGTTATAGAGATCAGCCAGGACCAGCGGCACGGCGCCGGCGACGATCATGGCGACCCGGTAGCCCATCTGATAAGCGGCGGCCATGGCGCCGTGCCGGCTGTCGTCGGCGGCCTCGATCCTCCAGGCGTCGATGACGATGTCCTGCGTCGCCCCGAAGAAGCCGACCAGGGCGGCGAATCCAGCCACCGCGATCAGGGCGTTGGCCGGGTTCAGCGTCGAGATCGACCACAGGCCGAACACGATTACGGCCTGCGTCACCAGCATCCAGGCGCGGCGATGACCCAACAGCCGCGTCAGTCCGGGCACGGACGTCCGGTCGATCAGCGGCGCCCAAACGAACTTCAGCGAATAGGACAGGGTGGCCAGGGCGAAGAAGCCGATCACTTCGAGCGTCTGGCCGCTCTCGCGCAGCCAGGCGGACAAGGTGTCGAAGATCAGCAGGTTCGGCAGGCCCGCCGAAAAGCCCAGCAACAGCATGATGAAGACGCGCCGCTCGCCATAGACGGCGAGGCCGCCGAAACGGCCGGCGGGCTTGCCGTTGGCGGGGGGGTGGGCTTGGTCGGTCATGCACGGCTCCGGCGCGGCGGCCGGAAACGCGGGCGCCTGTAACTCAGCCGACCTTGGCGCGGATGTCGCGCTTCGTCCAGCGGGCGAGCGCGGCGCGCAGGGCCTCGGCGTCCAGCGGCTTGACGATATGGTCGTCCATGCCGGCTTCCAGACAGGCCCGGCGGTCCTCGGCGAAGGCGTTGGCGGTCAGGGCCAGGATCGGCGTCGTGTCGCCCGCCGCGCGGATGGCGCGGGCGGCGGCGGGGCCGTCCATGCCGGGCATCCGCATGTCCATGAAGACTACGTCGTATCGCGCGCGTTTCAGCGCCGCGACGGCTTCGTCGCCGGTGGCGGCCGTCTCGACGGTGCACCCCTCGCGGCGCAACAGGGTTCGGGCCAAAAGCGCGCCGACGGGATTGTCCTCGGCCAGCAGGACGCGGATTCCGGCGAACTGAACCGGGGCGACGCGGTCGTCTTCGATCGGGGCGGCGCAGTGGGCGCTGGCCTTGTCCGGCGCCTCGGCGCCTATGGCGGCCAGGACGCGCTCGGCCAGGGAAGCGCGACGCAAGGGCTTGATCAGATAGCCGTGGAAGCCAACGGCCCGATAGCGAGCGATCAGATCGCGCTCGGCAGGTTTCAACAGGACGATGCCGCGACCGCTCGAAGGCAGGGCCGCCAGCGCGCCCGCCGGGGCGTCGGCGTGATCGACCAGGGTCACCGGGGCCGTATCCGCCACGACGCCGCCCGAGGCCTCGATCTGGGCGCGAGCCGCTGACAGGACGAAGGGATCGACGGCGCGCACCGCGACCGTTTGGCCTCGCAACGGCTTGTCGCGCGCCACCGCGACGGCGGCGAAGGCGGCCTCGAAGCGGAAGCGGGCGCCCCCGCCGGTTGCGGCGCCGTCGGGCCGGCTTTCGACCTTCACCGAGCCGTCCATGGCGGCGGCCAGCTTACGCACGACGGCCAGACCCAGACCCGCGCCATCCTGGCGGACCGCGTCGGAACTGTCGGCGTGGCCGAATTCCTCGAAGATCCGTGTACGCGCCTCGGGCGCGACGCCGGGGCCGGTGTCGTCGACCAGGAAGGCAAGGCGCGGGCGCGCCGCGCTGCCGCCGACGCGCTCGACCGAAATGCGCACGCCGCCGGTTTCGGTGAACTTCACGGCGTTGCCCGCCAGGTTGAAAAGCACCTGACGCAGCCGGCCTTCGTCCGCCAGCACGTCGGGCGCGTCGGCGGCGACCGACCAGACGATCTCCAACCCCTTGTCGTGGGCGCGCGGGCTCAGCAACTCGGCGACGCCGCGCACCAGACCTTCCAGGTCGACGGGCGCCAGATCGAACTCCAGCGCCCCGGCTTCCAGCCGGGCGTAGTCCAGCAGGTCGTTGACCAGACCCAGCAGATGTTCGGCCGACTGGCGCGCGTTCTCGGCATAGGCGCGCTGGGCGCCGTCCAGCCGGGTCCGCTGCAACAGGTTGATCATGCCGATGACGCCGTTCAGCGGTGTGCGCATCTCGTGACTCATCAGCCGCAGGAACTGCTGAGCGGGGTCGATAGGCGCGCTCGTCCGCTCCTCGATCCGCTTCGTCGCCGTCCGTCGCGTCATGGCCGTCTCCCCAACAGGACAGAGCCTAAAGGTCGACGGTTAAGGATGTCTCCACCATGACACGGGCACCTCACGCGTGAAGGAAGGGCGTCTGCTCGTCATCGCCCTCGCGCAGGCCGAAGCCGTCATGGCGCTGCGCCACGCGGCGGTCGAAGTCGGCTTCGGCGCCGATGGTGGTGCGGCGGTAGATCAGGGCCTCGGCGATGTGGCGACGCAGAACGCCGGTGCTGCCATCCAGGTCGGCGATGGTGCGCGCCAGGCGTAGGGTGCGGGTCCAGCCGCGCGCGGTCAGGCCGCCGGCCTCGCCCGCCCGCATCAGCAGCATCCGGCCCGCCTCGTCCGGCGTGGCGAACCGATCCAGCGTGCCGCCGGAGGCGCGGGCGTTCAGGCCTTGGGCGGCGTCCAGCCCGGCCTCGCGCACCCGGTCCTCCTGCATGGCGCGAGCGGTCGCCACGCGCGCCCGCGCCTCGGCCGTGCCCTCGGCGGGCGGGGGCAGGGCCATGTCGGCGGCGGTGACGGGCGGCGTCTCGACCGTCAGGTCGATGCGGTCGAACATCGGACCCGAGACGCGGTTCTGATAGTCGCGCTGGCAGCGCGGCGCCTTGCCGCACGCCCCGCGTCCGGCCCCGCCCATGCCGCAGCGGCACGGGTTCATCGCCGCCACCAACTGGAACCGCGCGGGATAGCGAATGTGGGCGTTGGCGCGGGCGACGACGATCTCGCCCGTCTCCAGCGGCGTCCGCAGCGAGTCCAAGGCCTGGGCGCTGTATTCCGGCAGTTCGTCCAGAAACAGCACGCCGTTGTGCGCCAGCGAGGCCTCGCCGGGCTTGGCGCGAAGACCCCCGCCGGTCAGGGCCGCCATTGAGGCGGAATGGTGCGGGCTGCGGAACGGGCGATCGCGGGTCAGGGCGCCGCGTTCGATCAGGCCGGCGACCGACCAGACCATCGAGGTCTCCAGCAACTCTTGCGAGGTAAGAGGCGGCAAAAGGCCCGGCAGGCGCTGCGCCATCATCGACTTTCCCGACCCTGGCGGGCCGATGAAGAGCAGGTTGTGGCCGCCGGCCGCCGCGATCTCCAGCGCGCGCTTGGCACTTTCCTGACCCTTGACCTCGCGCAGGTCGGGCACGGCCTTGCCCTCCGCCAGCGGTCCGGGCTCGGGCGCGCGCAGAACCTGGGTTCCCTTGAAATGGTTGACCAGGCTGATCAGCGAGCGCGGCGCGAGGATGCGGGCGCCGCCGGCCCAGGCCGCCTCCGATCCCGTCGCTTCGGGGCAGATCAGACCCAGGCCCATGGCGTCTGCGGCGACGGCGGCGGGCAGGGCGCCGCCGACCCGCGCGATCTGGCCGTCCAGCCCCAGCTCGCCGATGGCGGCCCAGCCGTCGAGCGCATCGGGCGCGATCACCCCCATGGCCGCCATCAGGGCCAGGGCGATGGGCAGGTCGAAATGGCTGCCTTCCTTGGGCAGGTCGGCCGGCGCCAGGTTGGCGATGATCCGCTTGGCGGGCAGGGCCAGACCGATGCCGGCGAAGGCCCCGCGCACCCGCTCCTTGCTTTCGGCCACCGCCTTGTCCGGCAGGCCCACGATGTTGAAGATGGTCGGCCCGTCATTGCCGATCAACTGGACCTCGACGTCCACGCGCCGGGCCTCGACCCCGTCAAAGGCGACCGTGACAACCCGCGCGACCATGTTGTCCTCCCACCTGAGCGCGAGAACGAACCATGAACTGAAATCTAATTCAAGTAGCGATTACGCAACCTGTGCGGCGCGTTTGGCCTCGATGGCGTCCCACATCAGAGCCGTGGCGTCGATGCCGGTGAAGGCCTTCAACTGCTGGGCGCCGGTGGGGGAGGTGACGTTGATCTCGGTCAGATAGTCGCCGATCACGTCGATGCCGACGAAGATCAGGCCGCGTTCCCTCAGCGTCGGGCCGATGGCGGCGCAGATTTCCAGGTCGCGCGGCGTCAGCTCGACCGGCATGGCCGTGCCGCCGACATGCAGGTTCGAGCGCACCGCGCCCGCCGCCGGGACACGGTTGATGGCGCCGACGGGTTTTCCATCGATCAGCAGGATGCGCTTGTCGCCTTTGGAGACGGCGGGAATGAACTTCTGGATCACCAGAGGATCGCGGCTGCCCGCGGCATGGATCTCGATCAGGGCGTCCAGGTTCGGATCATCGGCGCGCAGCTTGATGACGCCGGAGCCGCCATTGCCGTGCAGGGGCTTCAGCACCACATCGCCATGCTTCTTGTGGAAGGCGTCCAGGGCGACAGGGTCGGCCGAGATCAGGGTCGGCGGCTGCAGGCCGGGGAAGGCGGTGACCATCAGCTTTTCGGGGGCCGAACGCACCTGGGCCGGGTCGTTGACCACCAGGGTCCGGGGATGCACCGTCTCCAGCAGATAGGTGGCGGTCACATAGGCCATATCGAACGGCGGATCCTGGCGCATCAGGATCACGTCCACGTCCTTGGCCAGATCCAGCTTTTCCCAGTCGCCGAAGTCGACATGGTTGCCGACCTCGCGCCGCACGGTGATCGGGCGGGCGCGGCAGAAGAGGCGGCCCTCTTCCAGCGCCAGGGTGCGGAAGTCATAGACCCACTGTTTGTGACCGCGCGCCTGAGCCGTTTCGGCCATCAGGAAGGTGGTGTCCCCGGCGATGTCGACGGCCTCGATCGGGTCCATCTGGATGGCGACTCTGAGGGTCATTGTTCTTGGGCCTATCGCGCGTCGCGCTACTTGAGGCCGTTGAGCGCGCGGCGCTCCGGGCCAGTGGATGTTCGGTGTCGGTGCGGCGGCTCAGTCGATCTGACGCGCTTCTTCGGCCAGCATGATCGGAACGCCCTCGCGGATCGGATAGGCCAGCTTGGCGCCCGCCGAGATCAACTCGTTGGCGTCGCGGTCGTAGGTCAGTTTGCCCCGCGTGACGGGGCAGACCAGCACCTCCAACAGGCGGGGATCGACGGACACGGGCGTATTGAAGGCGTCACTCATGGCGGGTTCCTGAAAGCGTAGCCGCTTATTGCATGGACGGCGCAGCATCGTCACCGCCGTCGGCGGCGTCGATGCGCATCAGGGCTGTCAGAGCCTCGGCGCGGGGCATCAGGCCCATGGCCTCCAGCAGAGCCTGCTTCTCGGCGGGTTCGAACGGCAGGGCCATCGACAGGCTGTTGACCAGGGCCTCCATCGGCGCGGTCTCGGCCGTCTCCCAATCGATGTCCAGCAGCCGGTGAGCCATATAGGCGCGCAGGGCGTCGAGGAAGGCGTCCCTGTCGAAGTCCGGCTCCTCAGGCGGGGAGACGAGATCGTCCTCATAGGCCTCGAACGCCGCGCGAACCTGGCGGTAGGGGGTCTTGGACGGCATCTCGGCGGCGATGCGGAAACGCGACACGCCGGTCAGGGTGATCAGATAGCGCCCGTCGGAAGTCTCGGCGAAACTGGTGATCCGACCTGCGCAGCCGACCGGCGACAGGCCGGGCAGGGCCGGCGTGCCGCCCTTGGGCTGGACCAAGCCGATGATCCGGTCCCCGGCCATGGCGTCGTCCACCATGTTCAGATAGCGCGGCTCGAAGATATTCAGCGGCAGCTGTCCGCGCGGCAGCAGGATGGTGCCGCCCAGCGGGAACACCGGGATCACCTGGGGCAGGTCGAGGGCGCGGACATAGCCTTGAGGCATCACTTCTCCTTGGCCTATCGCCTTTCGGGCGACTTGAGGCCGGTGGTTTCGCGCTTACGAAAACAGAATGGACGACAGGCGGCGACGGCCATCCTTGGACACGTCCGAGGTCAGGCCCGCCGCCTCGAAGATGACCAGCAGCTGTTTGCGGGCCGCCTGATCGTTCCACTCACGGTCGGCCTGGATGATGGCCAGCAGATTGTCGACCGCGCCCTTGAAGTCGCCGGCCGCGCTCTGGGCCTCGGCCAAATCAAAGCGCGCCTGATGATCGTTCGGATCGGCGGCGACCTTGGCCTCAAGTCCGGCCGAGGCGCCGGCCAAATCGCCGGTGGGCGCCTTGGACGCCAGGGCCAGTTGGGCGCGCACGCTCTGGACCGTCGGCTCCTTGGAATCCTGCGGCGCCATGGCGATGGTCTGGGCCGCCTGTTCCGGGTCGCCGCCCGCCAGATAGACCCGCGCCATGCCGGCGATGGCCTTCTCGTTCTCAGGCTCGATCGACAGGACGTGGGCGAAGGCCTGGGCCGCGCCGCCGAAGTCGTTCAGGCCCAGCGATTCCTCGCCCAGCTCCAGCAGCTGCGCCGTCTCGGTCGAGCCGCCCTGACCGCCGGTCAGCTTGTCGATGAAGGCCTTGATCTGACTGTCGGGAATGGCGCCTTGGAAGCCATCGACCGGCTGGCCGTTGACGAAGGCGTAGACGGTCGGGATCGACTGCACCCGCAGCTGGCCCGCATAGGCCGGGTTGGCGTCCACATCGATCTTGACCATCTTCACCGCCCCCTTGGCGGCGCGCACGGCCTTCTCCAGCGCCGGACCTAGGGTCCGGCACGGCCCGCACCAGGTGGCCCAGAAGTCGACGATGACCGGCTGATGTTTTGACGCCTCGATCACGTCGGTCATGAAGGAGGCGTCCGTGCCTTCCTTGATCAGGTCGCCGGCGGCGTCGGGGGTCAGGGTCGGGTCGAGCAGGGTCATGGGCGAGGTCCGCGCAGAGATCGGTCAGGTTCAACGGTTCAGATGGCGTCGGGATGCGTCGGCATCAAGCCGGGAAAAGGTCGCGCCGGGATTTCAGACAGTGGTCATGAAAAACACCGTCTAATTCGTCTAATTCGTCTGAATTCTCCGCTGTGCGTCGTCATTTCGACCGTGATCCTCGAGATGGGGCGGCGGCGCAGATCGTCAAGCGAGCGTTGGTAGTGTCTGTGAGGATAGAAAGTGGATATCGGGATGCTATTGTTTTCCGCAGGCAAAACCTTGAGGGCGTCGTGGCCAAAATCAGTCGGATTGCGGCGAGCAGACTAGGCTTAGGTCTGCTCGGAGTGCTCTGGCTCACGGGGTGCCAATCCGATGACCGTCGTCCTTCTTTGATCGGTTACTGGTATGCTGTTGAGGTCGATGGCGCGCCAGCAATCGGGTCTCGTGTAGAGATGAGGCTGCCGGATTTGAACTCGGATACCATGAAAGCCTCGACGTATAGACTGTCCATCGGTTGTGAAGACTGGGGACGCCTCGATCAGAGCCGCAGTGTTTTGATCAGCGACGCGCTAGATCCTTTTGGCAAGTCGCCGCAAGCGCAATGTGATCTGCGTGATCCGGCGCGTTTGGATGTGCTGCGACAGATGACGCACGAAGGGGTTTTTATCACAGTAGACCCGATGACACTTAAGGCAGTGCTTTCCACGAAATCGGGACGAACCGCTCGCTTCGATTTTATGGACATGACGCCTGTCGATCGAAGGCGGAAAAGGATCGAACCCCAAGCCATAAGTTCTGCGACGAGACTGAATTAGGAAGTCCAAATTCAGATTGAAAAGCGGTCTCTTAGTCAGACCATCGCTTCGAAATCCACCACGACCGGCTCCCGCCCCAGCAGCGCCAGCACTCGCCGGAACGCCGTCTGATCCAGCGCGGTGGTCGCCGTATTGGTCAGGGGGTGGAAGTTGACGATGTCGGCCCCCCACAGGCGCTGGTCCAGCACGAAGGTCACGCGGCGGTCGATGTCGTTGATCAGGCCCAGCGCCGTGACCGAGCCGGGGCGGACGCCCAGCGTTTCCCACATCAGCGTCTCGTTGCCGAACGACAAGCGGCCCGACCCCATGACGGCGGCGGCGCGCTTCAGGTCGATCACCGTGTCCTGACGCGCCGAGATCAGCCACAGCCGGCCTTTGTGGTCCTTGAGGAACAGGTTCTTGGTGTGGGCGCCGGGCAGGTCGGCCTTGAGGTCCAGCCCTTCCTCGACCCGAAAGACGGCCGGGTGGTCGTGGGTCGCGTGATCCACGCCGTTCGCCTTCAGCCAGACGGTCAGGGTCTCGCGGTCGAAAGCGGGTGCGTCAGTCATGGTTGAGCCGTCGGGTTTCGGGCGTTAGGAAATGGTCATGGTCGATACCGTCAACACGCGCCCGCTGGAACTGGAATGCTATCCGATGACGGCCCGGCCGCCGGACCTGGTGCCCGGCCGCCAGTCGCGCAACTGGATGGACGCCTTCATCAGCCGCCACCCCTATCGCTGCCTGCCGCTGAACATGGCCAACACGACGGGATGGGAGATCCTGTGCCCGTTCGGCTTCTCGGCCGAGTGGAACGGCGGGCCGCGCCAGGAAGACATCGTCATCACGCCGGATCGGCCCCAGCACGATCTGGCCCATTTCGTCACCTCGCACTTCTCGCGCGGGGTGCTGACCATGCATCCGCAATATCTGTTCCGCACGCCGCCCGGCTGGGGGATGATGTGCTCTGGGTCGCCCAACCATGTGAAGGACGGCATCCAACCGTTGGTCGGGCTGATCGAGACGGACTGGCTGCCCTTCCCCTTCACGATGAACTGGATATTCACCCGGCCGGGACGGATCACGTTTGAGAAGGGCGAACCCTTCTGCTTCATCAATCTGATCGAGCACAAGAAGGTCGAACAGTTCCAGCCGATCATCCGCACGCTGGAATCCAACCCGGTGATGAAGGGTCAGTTCGAGGCCTGGAACCGCGCCCGCACCGACTTCAACCAGCGTCTGGCCGGCGGCGATCCGGATGCGGCCAAGGAGGCTTGGCAGCGCTACTATTTCAAGGGCGAGGTGCCGGAAGATCTCGGCACGGCGCCGGCGACCCACTCCAACAAGCGCCGGCTGAAGTCGCCGCGGGTGGGATGAAAGAAAAAGCCCCTCTCCACGCCGTGGAGAGGGGCTTTCAGCATCAGGCCGCCGGGCGGGTGACCTGCGGACCCAGGTTCTGAATCACCTCGCGGGCGTCGAAGGCGTTGGGGTCGTTGGCGGGTTTGGGGCCACGACCCAGGACGATTTCGGCATTGGCCTCGAAGCGGTCGACCTGGCGGACGTCGAAGTCGTTGACGCCCCACGGGCCGTAACGGTCCCACGGGCTCCAGAAGCCGCTGCGATAGTAGCGCCACGACGGACCCCAGTAGGGGCTGTAGAAGCGGTTATAGCCCGAATAGAACGGATCGGGCGTGCCGACGAAGCGGGTGTCGCGGTCGGTGGCGCGGTTGACGGTGGAGAACCAGTCGTAGCCGCTCTCGACCGTCAGTTCGGCCGAACGCAGCAGCAGCGACTGTTCGACCTGTTCGCGCGACGTCAGCGAATTGCCCGAGAAGCTGACCCGGAAACGATTGTTCTCCAGGCGCTGCTCGGCATAGCCGCCACGCTGGCCGTTGAAGCCTGCGGGTTGATACGGGGTGGCGGTGGCGCAGGCCGCCAGAGCCAGACCGGCGGCGACGGTCACCGCCAGGGTCTTCAGGGGGAGGGTTTTCATGACATCAAACTCCTTGATCGCCCATTCGGGCGCTCTGACGGCTGAACGGAGCATGAACGAAGGCGTTCCCGACCACTGTATGACGAAGCGTCGCGGCGTCTAGAGCCTCATTACGATCAGTACGGCGGCGACCATCAGCAGCAGGCCGACGAAGACGCCGAAGCCCTTTCGAAAGCGTGGTTGCTGCATGCGTTGCGACAAGGCGGCGCCGGACAGGGCATAGGTGCTCATCGACACCATATCCATGCCGATGGCCGCCACGGCGAACATCGCCATCTGCGGCGCGACCGGCCGGTTCACGTCGATGAAGGGCGGCAGGACGGCGGTGAAGAAGAGGATAGCCTTGGGGTTTGCGATCTGGACGGCGAACCCGTCGATCAGGGCGCTGCGGCCTTTCTTGACGACGACCTCGTCGGGATCGGCGGCGGTGGCGAAGGCGCCGCGCAGCGCCTTGATCCCCAGCCAGGAGACGTAGAGGGCGCCCAGCACGGCGATGACCTTGAAGGCGGCGGGGAAGGCCTTGACCAGGGCGCCCAGACCCAGGGCCGCCGCGCCGAACCACACCAGGGTCGCGGCGTTCATGCCCAAGACGCCGATCAGGGCCGAGGCGCGGCCCTTTTCAACGCCGGTGGCGACGGCGAACAGATTGGCGGGGCCGGGCGTGATCGCCATCACCGCCATGACGCCGAGGAAGGTCGAATAGAGGTGCGGATCGACGGGCAGGGCGGGCATGCGGCGCGATGTCGCTGCTTAGTCGGGCGCGGTCAAGGCGCTCTGTCTCCTGCCCGCGTCGCGGGGAGGTGGCGCGGCGCATCTTGCGCCGTGACAGAGGGGTTCTTCATCCATTCATCGGCGTCCGTAGGGATCAAAGAGCCCCTCCACCGCAGCGCGGTCCCCCTCCCCATTTCATGGGGAGGAGACGCGGATGTTAGGTGGCCGGGCGCGCGGGCGGCGCCGGCGGTTCGGGGGCTTCCGGGGCCTCGGGCGCCTCGGGAACCTCGGCGGCCGCTTCGTCCTCGACGACGGCGTCGGCGGCCTGGTCCAGGGCGTATTGGGCGACCAGGCTGTAGGTCTCCATCTGCTCGGGCGTCGGATTGGTCCAGGCGCTGTTGCGGGCGATGCCTTCTGCGGTGACGACGCCCTTCTGCATCCCCTCTTCCATCGCCTGTTTGACCTCGGGGTCGTTCAGGGCGTCGGCGACGATGGCGTCGACATCGATATCCTTGAGCGCCTGGGCCGCCATTTCGGTGGCGTGTTTCGTGGTCTCGGCGGTGAAGGCGGCGACATCGGGCGCATAGTCCGACCACAGGGCGGCGATGCGACGACCGCGTTCGGCCTCGCTCAGGCTCTCGTCTTCGGAAATCGCCTCGGCGCGTTCGCCAAAGGTCTCCATGCGCGCTTCGAAGGCCTCGGCGGCGGCTTCCATGCGGGCTTCGGCGGCTTCAGCGGAAGCCGGAGCCGGCGTGGGCGCAGGCGCGGGGGTCTGCGCCAGGGCTGAGGAGAGGGGCGCGAGCGCCAGGGCGGCGGTCAGGCTGAGCAGGCGGATCATGGGACGGCTCCCGTTGAATGACCCGCGCAAACTCCGCCCTCCGCCGCCCCGTCTCAAGTGAAATCGCGGTAAGGCTCGGCTTACTGCGGTTCGGCCGAGGCTGCGGCGGCGGGCGCAGCGGCGGCGTCGATCTTGCCTCGGACATCGGCAGGGATGCCCTTGATCTGCTGGATCGCAGGCGCGAGTTGTTCGGGCGTCGCCTGGCCGCTGCTGACGGCGAACGTCTGGACATCTTCGGCGAAGGCGTCGACCTGGGGCTGATATTTGGCTTGGATGGCGTCCAGGTCCGCCTTGGCCTTGGTCTTGTCGGCCTGGGCTGCGGCGGCCTGCATCTCACTGGCCATCGTTTCCATCACCTGGCCGAAGGCTTCCGCCTTGGCCTCGAAGGCGGCTTCCTCGGGACTGTCCGCCTCTTCGGCCGGTTCAGGCGCCGGAGCGGCCTGCGGCGCAGGCGCAGGGGCGGCGGCCTGACCGGCGGCGAAGGCGGGGGTGGTCAGGGCCAGGACGGCGACGGCCGCGACGGAAGACAAAAGGCGCATCGGAAACTCCACGACGGGCCGCCTTGCGGCCCCGAACGAGGCTGCATCCCAGCCCCGGCCGCACCCTCCTACAGTCCGATCAGATTTCAAAGACCCGATAAGGCTTGTCGCCCAGGGTCTTCAGCACCGGCAGGGCGACATTATAGACAGGCGTGCCCCTGGTGGTGCGTCCCTCCGGCCCGCCGCGATGGGCGTGACCGTGCACGACCAGGCGAACATTGTCATAGCGGTCGATGGTCTCGGCCAGACGCGACGAACCCAGGAAGGCGTGGATTTCGGGCGGCTCGCCCATCACCGTCTCGACCACGGGCGCATAGTGCAGCAGCACGACGGAGCGTTCGGTGCGCAGCATGCGGATCGAGTTCTCGATGAGATTGGCGTCCTCGACCGCCTCCTGCACGAAACGCTTGATCGAGGCCTCGCCGAACGAGGAAAGCATATAGCGGCCGAAGCCGCCGACGAACCCCTTGCCGCCCGCAAAGCCGACGCCCTCGATCTCATAGGCCTCGCCGGTCAGCATCTTGACCCCGGCGTCGGTCAGCATCTTGGTGACGACCTCGGGCTGGCCGCACTCGTGCTCGTGATTGCCCAGCACGCCGACCATCGGAATCTTGCAGAGCTTGAGATCCTCAAGCAGCCGCTCGACCTCGGGCGTCTTGCCGTAATTGGTCAGGTCGCCGCACAGGCAAAGGACATCGGCGTCGTCCGACACCCGCTCGAACAGGTCGCGATAGCGATGCTCGGTGGTCTCGCCGACATGAAGGTCGCCGACGGCGGCGACGCGCAGCGCCTTGGCGGGGGCGGGCTCCAGGCCGGGGTGGGTCGTCTGGGGATCGGGGACGGCGTCGGTCATGGCGGCTTACCTTTCAGTGGCCCAAGTTGACGGGGTCGTGGCGTTCCTCCAGCCCCTTGCCGACGACATCGCCAAAGCCCCATTCGGCGACGTCGGCGAGATAGTCGCGCGGGCTGAACAGCCGGCCGCGACAGACCTTCACGCGCGGCGCCGGCAGATCGATCTGGGCCGTCAGTCGCTGGACCAGTTCTTCCATCAGCCAGCGCGGAATCCGGTCGCGCTCGGTCGGATAGGCGAAGCGGAAGTTCAGCAGATGCGCCGCCAGCACCTCCCAATACAGGTCCATCTGGTCCAGCAGGCTCTTCCAGTCGATGGCGTCCGACTGCTTCAGGATGACGTGGTTCACATCGGCCCCGTCATAGCGGTAGCGGTCCTGAATGAAGACCTTGGACAGGATCAGCGCCGTGGGCGGGGTGATCTGGACCTGATGGCCATAGACGGTGATCCGGTCCTCGCTGAACCAGCTGTCGGACACGGCGATGGTGCCGTTGGACATGGCGAAGATGACGTCGAAGAAGTGTTTCTCGTCCTTCCAGACCTTGGCGATCCAGCGCTCGTCCTCGACGTCGGTGCGGTAGCCGTGCTTCTGGAAGAAGGCCAGGATGCGGGGGTAGTCGCCGGGCTTGCAGAAGACGTCCAGATCCTTGGTCGGACGCCGGATGCCGGTATAGGCCGTGACCGCATAGGTGCCCGACAACAGGAAGGGAATGCCGCTTTCCTTGAGCAGGCGCAGGCTCTCTTCATAGAAGGCCAGGGCGTCCGCCGGCGGCTCGAAGGTCGGTTCGGCGATCACGTCTGACATTGGCTGGGGCCCTTCGCTGGCAAGGGCGAGTAAACGGCGACGCTGAACGGCGGTTCCGCAATCCTACTTAGGTGGGCCGCTACGGGATCCTTAACCCCTGCGTGTCATCGTTACGTCATGGGACTGAAGTGGGTGAACGCAGAAGGCGGGCGCTGGCGGTTTTTCCGTCACGAGGCCGGCCGCGCGGCTGGGCCGTCGCCCTACGCCTATGTGGCCTTGTTCGCCCTGTGCCTGTCGGTCGCCCAGTGGAGCATGCATGCCTTCGGCGCCACGGTTCTGTGGCCGGCCAATGCGGTGCTTCTGGCCGCCGTCCTTCAGCTTCATCGTCGCCAGGCCATCGGCGTCATGCTCGCCTGCGCCGCGATCAACCTCGCCAGCAACATCGTGCGCGGTGACCCCGGCGTGATGATGTTCACCAATGTCGCCCTGAACCTGACCCAGGTTTGCGTCGCCGCCGTGCTGGCGCGCCGTTTTTGCGGGGCCGCGCTGGATATGCGCCGGCCCTGGCGTCTGTTCCGTTTCGCCGTCTTCGCCGCCGTGCCGGCGGTCTTGATCAGCACCCTGCTGGCGGGCGCGGTCGCGGTGCTGATGAGTTGGAAGGTGCCGGGCACGCTGGTGTTCCGGATGCACCACCTGTTCGACATGGAGCTGCTGGCGATGATGATCGTCACGCCGTCCCTGTTGCTGCTGGCGCGCAACCATCGTTTCAGGGACGACGCCCAGGCCACGATGACGGAGGCGGCCGCCCTGCTGGTTCTGGTCGGCGGCGTCACGCTGTGGGTGTTTGCCCAGTCGTCGGCGCCGGTGATGTTCGCGGTGCTTCCGCCGCTGATTCTTCTGGCCTTCCGGCTCGGTCCGCCGAGCACCGCCTGCGCGGTGGTGCTAGTCGCGGCCATCGGCGGCGCCGCCACGCTGGGCGGCCATGGGCCGGTCGTGCTGACCCGCCTGCCGCCCGATCCGGTTCTCGCCGCCTTGCCTGAGGTGATGCGCCAGATGAACGTGTTTCATCTGTTCCTGCTGTGCGTCGTCGGGTCTGTCTTGCCCATCACCACCCTGTCGACCGAGCGTCGACGGCTGACGGCGCGTCTGCGGGCGCGGACGGCGGCGGCGCTGGACGCCCTGGCGCGGGCCAAGCGCGCCGACGAGGCGAAGTCGCGCTTCCTGGCCTTGATGAGCCATGAGATGCGCACGCCCCTGACGGGGGTGACCGGCTATGCCGACCTGTTGTCGCGCTCCACCAGTCTGGACGCCGAGGGCCATCGCCAGGTCAATGCGGTGCGCCAGTGCGGCGAATCCATGCTGCGTCTGGTCGAGGACTTGCTGGAGATTTCGCGCGGAGGCGACGAGGTCGTGCTGAAGCCCGCCGATCTGCGCGCCTTGATCCAGGAAGCCGTGGCGCCGGCGCGCGAGTGGGCTGAGATCCGCGACCTGACGTTCGATCTGCACATTGCGCCGGAGGCCGACGGCTGGGTGCTGACCGACATGCGGCGGCTTCGCCAGATTCTGCATCATCTGACTCTGAACGCCTCGAAATTCACCTCGCACGGGGGCGTGGGCGTCATGGTCGATCGGACCGATGACCGGCTGCGGATCGCCGTGTCGGACACCGGCTGCGGCATGGACGCCGAGACCCTGGCGGGCGTGTTCCGCCTGTTCGAACAGGCGGACGCCTCCACCAGCCGCGCGCATGAGGGGGCGGGCGTTGGCCTGGCCCTGGCCAAGAGCCACGCCGAGCGGCTGAACGGAACGATCGCCGTTGAAAGTGTGCAGTGGCAGGGCTCGACCTTCACCGTGGAGATCGAGGCGCCGGTCGTGATTCCGGTGGAGACGGAGAGCGGCGCGCCGCTGGACAGCCGTCGCATGAAGGTTCTGATCGTCGACGACCACCCTGCCAATCGCGATCTGCTGCGCATCATGCTGCAGGCCGCCGACTGCGACACCGCCGAGGCCTGCGACGGGCGCGAGGCGGTGAACGCCGCCTCGGCCGAAGCTTTCGACCTGATCCTGATGGATGTGCGCATGCCGGTGATGGATGGCTTAGCCGCCACTCGCGCGATCCGCGCCCTGGCCGATCCCGCCAGCCGGACGCCGATCCTGGCGGTTACCGCCGAGGCCATGCCCGAAGACGCCGCACGGTGCCTGTCCGCCGGCATGGACGGTCATCTGGCCAAACCGGTGACCCAGGCCAAGCTTTATGCCGCCATCGACGAGACGCTGAGCGCCGCTGCGTCGCGACTGCACGCCCAAGCCGCCTGAGCCGTCGGGCGCGGCTTCATCCCCAGGCCCGTCCCCAGGAATGTGCGGCACGGACACAACATCTAGCGGTCGCGATAAATTGTGATCGCAACATAGACCTATTTTGACTTGGCGCCGACGTCTTCAAATCGCATGGTGAACGCGTCTTCAGAATCGCCCTCAGGTCCAGTTCGATGAACGCCATCACTCCGATCATCCTCCCCGAGCGCGCCGGTCTTCTGACCCCGTCGGCCGCCTACAAGCCGTTCCGCTATCCGTGGGCGTTCGACATGTGGAAGAAGCAGCAGCAGGTCCACTGGATGCCCGAGGAGGTGCCGCTGGGCGAGGACGTGAAGGACTGGGCCTCGACCCTGAACGACGGCGAACGCAACCTGCTGACCCAGATCTTCCGCTTCTTCACCCAGGCGGACATCGAGGTTCAGGACAACTACATGGAACGCTACGGTCGGGTGTTCAAACCGACCGAGGTGAAGATGATGCTGGCCGCCTTCGGCAATATGGAGACGATCCATATCGCGGCCTACGCCCTGCTGCTCGAGACCATCGGCATGCCCGAGAGCGAGTTCGGCGCCTTCATGGAATACGAGGCCATGCGGGACAAGCACGACTACATGGGCCAGTTCGGCGTGGATTCCGACGCCGACATCTGCCGGACCCTGGCCATGTTCGGCGGCTTCTCGGAAGGCGTTCAGCTGTTCGCGTCCTTCGCCATGCTGATGAACTTCCCGCGCCAGAACAAGATGAAGGGCATGGGCCAGATCGTGTCCTGGTCGGTGCGCGACGAGAGCCTGCACTGCGAAGGCATCATCAAGCTGTACCACGCCTTCAACAAGGAGACGGGCGCCGTCACCAAGTCGGTCGCGGACGACATCGTCGACTGCTGCAAGACGGTGGTGAACATGGAGGACAAGTTCATCGACCTGGCCTTCGAGATGGGCTCGGTCCAGGGCATGACACCGGACGACATCAAACAATACATCCGCTTCATCGCCGACTGGCGCCTGCGTCAGTTGAAGCTGCCGGAAGTCTATGGGGTGACGGAAAACCCGCTGCCCTGGCTGCAGTCGCTGCTCAGCGGCGTCGAACACGCCAACTTCTTCGAGGCCCGCGCCACCGAATATTCCAAGGCGGCGACGCAAGGAAACTGGCACGGCGCCGACGGCGTCTGGACCGAGTTCGACCGCATGATGGCGCGCCGCGACATGAGCTTGGTCGCGGGCTGAACCCGCGACCAGGGGCGCGGCCTCAGACGGGGGCCGCGCCGATCTGTTTGAGGATGCCCAGCTCGTCGGAGCTGCCCCAACGTTCGACCATCTTGCCCTCCTCGAACCGGCCGATCTGCATCCCGCGAACCTCGATGGACTTGCCCGTAGCGGCTACGCCCTGGAAGTCGCCCTTGTGCGTGCCGGTCAGGGTGTAGGCGAAGGCCACCTGATCGCCTTCGCTGAGCATGGTCTGAGGTTTGACCTTCAGGTCGGGGAAGGCGGTCCGCATCTCGGTGAAGAAGGCCTTGAAGCCTTCGGGCCCCGGTCCCTGACCCGGTGCGGGATCGTTGTCGACGCAAGCCTCCGCCACGACCTCGGGAAAGGCGTCCAGAGCGCCCGTGTTGACGATCTCGCCGAAGCGTTTGGTTGCGGCGATATTGGCGGTGGCATCGGCCATGGAGGGTCTCTTTCGCTTGGGGTTCGATAGAGACAACCGCCCGATCCCTCTATGGTTTCAGCCGGCACGGTTTATTGCGCTGGCCGGATCCAGGCCGGTCGCGCGATGAGGCCTTACGGAGGCCCGACCGGCATAGCCGCGCCTGTTCCTGCCAAGGGGCGTAGTCGCGATCATATTGCTCCGGGCTGGCGCGGTGTCGAGGGCGTCTGGGGCGCGTTCGATCGCATGGTGGCGCGGCGCGACATGAGCCTGGCCGCGGGCTGACACATCTCCCATTTCGGGCGTAGGCTCTCTCGAAAGGGAGAGCACCCCATGAGCGAAGAGATCGTCTTCTACACCAACCCCATGTCGCGCGGACGCATCGTCCGCTGGATGCTGGAGGAGGTGGGCCAGCCCTATCGCACCGTCGTGGTCGACTATGCGGCGATGAAGTCGCCGGACTATCTGGCGATCAATCCGATGGGAAAGGTGCCGGCCGTCGCCCATCGCGGGATCGTGGTCACCGAATGCGCCGCCATCTGCGCCTATTTGGCCGACGCCTTTCCTGACGCCGGCTTGGCGCCGGCGACGGACGATCCGCTGCGCGGCCTTTATTATCGCTGGATGTTCTTCGCCGCCGGACCGGTCGAGGCGGCGGTGACCGCCAAGTCGCTGGGTCAACTGCCGCCGCCCGAGAAGTCGGCCATGGTCGGCTACGGCTCGTTCGATCAGGTGATCGACGGGCTGGAACATGCGCTGGATCGCAGTCCGTGGATCCTTGGCAAGCGGTTCAGCGCCGCCGATGTCTATGTCGGCAGTCAGATCGCCTGGGGGCTGATGTTCAAGAGCCTGCCTGAACGGCCGGCCTTCACGGCTTATGCCGAACGGATCACGACACGCCCGGCCGCTGTGCGCGCCCGCGAAATCGACGACGCGCTGATCGCCGAGGCGAAAACCAGGGCGGACTGATGGCGCCTTATTGCGCCGGCGCGACCCACGCCGGTCGGGCGGTGCAGGCGGGGCGGAAGCCCGTGCGGCACAGTCGCACCTGTTCCTGCCAGGCGGCGTAGTCGCGGTCGTATTTCTCCTGGGCCAAGCGGGCGGTCTCGGCGGCGGCGCGCGCCTGTTCCTCGGCCTGACTGACCTCGATCTGGTGACGGGCCAGGGCGGCGTCGTAGTCCAGCCGGTTAGCGGCGTCGGTCTTGTCGGCCAGGGCGTTCTGGGCGGCGATCTCGTCGTTCAGAGCGCGGGTGGTGCGCAGTTCCTCTTCGGTCTGCTGGGCGTCGCTTGCGCGATGATAGGCCTCGCCCCGCGCCTTCAGCAGGGCGTCGCGGCTGGCGAGATCGGCCGGGTCGGGCAGGGCGCGCTGATCGCGATAGGGGTCGGCGGTCGCCGGCGCCGTCGTCGTCTGGGCGGTGACGGGTGCGGTCAGGGCGGCGACCAGCAGGGTAGCGGCGGCGGCGGTGCGAACGATCATGACTGTCTCTCCCGAGGCCGTGGCGTTACCCGCAGCTTGGCCATTGTGATCCTGCTGCACAACGCCGCAGCGATGAAAAGGTGGCGAAAGGCTTGGCTTCGCGTCATTGTCGTCCTCTCCCGACCGCAGCCTATCCGAGAAGACCGATGATCCTGAGCACCGCGTCCGGCGACTTCCCTATTCCCGCGGAGGTCGCACGCCAGTTGCCGAACGTGCCGGCCCTGCCCGATACGACCGCCGCAGACGCCAGGCTTCAGGTCGAGGACTTCCGTCACTGGCTGGACGCCTCGCCCGAGCACGCCATCGACTATGAGCGGCTGCGGCGCTGGCATCTGGTCCAGGAGGAGCTGGCGGCCGAGGCCAAGGCGGAGAACCGGCCCTTCGTCGTGTCCGACGACGGTCTGGAATAGGGCGACGCTGGAACGTCTTCGAGCGCGGGGGATTGCGGCAACATCCCCTTGCCCCCGGAGACTTTCATGTTCCAATCAATCGGTTACGGCGCAAAGACCGCCCGGTCGAAGCTCGAGCCCATGACGTTCGAGCGCGACGATCCCAAGCCCAACGAGCTGGTGATCGAGGTTCTTTACGCCGGCGTCTGCCACTCCGACATCCACCAGGTCAAAAACGAATGGGCCAACACGGTCTATCCGTGCGTGCCGGGCCACGAGATCGTCGGGCGGGTCAAACAGGCGGGCGCCGAGACCTCGCGCTTCAAGGAAGGCGATCTGGTCGGCGTCGGCTGCATGATCGACAGCTGCCGCCAATGCGAGGCCTGCAGCGCCGGCGATCAAAACTACTGCGAGGGTCCAAACAGCTGGTTGGCGACCTATAACGGTCCCATGACGCCTGCGACCGAGACCGAAGACGGCGCCAACATGTACGGCCGGGACAATACCTACGGCGGCTACTCCGACGTGGTGGTCGTGCCCGAGGATTTCGTGTTGCGCATCCCCGAAGGCCTGGACCCCAAGGCGGCCGCGCCCATCCTGTGCGCCGGCGTGACCACCTGGTCGCCGCTGAAACACTGGGGCGTCAAGGCGGGGGACAAGGTCGCCGTCCTGGGCTTTGGCGGTCTGGGCCATATGGCGGCCAAGCTGGCCAAGGCTCTGGGGGCGGAAGTGACCGTCCTGACTTCGACGCCCGAAAAGATCGAGGACGCCAAGCGGTTGGGGGCCGACGCGGCCCATATCGAGACGGACAAGACGGCCCTGGCGCCCCTAGCGGGGACGTTCGACTTCATCCTGTCCACCGTGCCCGAGAAGCACGAGATCGGCGCCCTGCTGGACCTGATGAAGCGCGATGCGGCCTTCATCGTCGTGGGCAATCTCGATGTCGTGGACGGGGTCGATAACTCCAAACTGGCTTTCAAACGCCAGACGGTCGGCGGCTCCTTGATCGGCAATCTTCAGGAAACCCAGGACGTGCTGGACTTCTGCGCCGCCAACGGCGTGGCCCCCGAGGTCGAAATGATCGACATCGCCGAGATCAACGACGCCTATGTGAAGATCGAGAACGGCGAGGCGCGCTACCGCTACGTCATCGACATGGCGACCCTGAAGGCGGCCTGATCGCCTATCCGGGCAGGCGCAGTTCGAAGGCTGCGCCTGTTCCGTCGGTTTCGACCAGACGCAGGTCACCGCCGTGAAGGGCGGCCAGTTCGCGCGAGATGGTCAGGCCCAGGCCCGAGCCGTCCGAGCTCTTTGAGCTGACGAAGGGTTCGAACAGGCGTTCGGCAAGACGCGGCGGAATGCCGGGGCCGTCGTCGGCGATGCGCACGACGCAGAAGCCGTCCTGACCAAAGGCGCTGACGGTGATGGCGCCCTTGCCGCGCCGCTCGGGCGGACGCGTGGGATCGGCCTCGATAGCCTGGCGGGCGTTGCGCATCAGATTGACCAGGATGCGATACAGCTGATCCGGGTCGGCCTCGACGGCGAACCGGGGCGGCAGCTGTTTGACCAGGCGCACGCCGTCGGGGTCCAGTCCGGCGTCCTCGGCCGCCAGGGTCAGAGCCTTGGTCAGTACGACGCGGGTCTTCTGGGGGGCAGGCTCCTCGCTCTTTCCGTACTCCAACACATTGCGGGACAGGCCGGCGGCGCGGCTGAGCGCGCGCTCCAGCCGGGGCAGAGCCTTGGCCACCTGCGGGTCGGCGGAGGTCGCCAGCCGCTCGGACGCCATCTGGGCCGAGGTCAGCATGTTGCGCAGGTCGTGGTTGATCTTGGCCACCGCCTCGCCCAGCGCGACTAGACGCGCGCGAGAGCGCAGGGAATGGCGCACCTCCTCCTGCATCCGGCTGAGTTCGCGCTCGACGCGGCCGATCTCGTCGTGGCGATCGGACGGCGCCTCGGCCTCGCTCTCGGGATCGGCGGCGAAACGCTCCATCGAGCGGGTGACGCGACGAAGCGGCCGCAGCACCAGCAGGGCCAGACCGCCATACAGCAGCGCGCCCGCCGTCACCGACACCAGCAGGGACACCAGCAGGCTGTTCAGCAGGAAGGCACGCAGTTCCAGCTTCAGCGGTTGAGCAGGGGTGACGATCTCGATGAAGTCGCCCGAGCGATAGCGCGGCTTGGCCTGAACCCTCAGCGAGCGGTCCGGATGTCCGAACAGGGTGCGCCACGGGTCCGTCAGGCGCGACCAGCTGTCCTGACGCCTGAGGTCGATCAGTTCGGGCGCGCGGGGCAGGTTGGGGGCCTGAAGCAGCAGGCGGCGCACGCCTTGCTCTGTCAGGGCGACCGCCTGAACCCCGCCGATCCGCATCAACTCGGCGGCCGTGTCGTCCTCGACCGCGCTATAGGGCAGGGCTTCGACCCCGACCGAGGCCAGTTCGGCGGCCTGGAGCCGGTCGCGCAGCCAGCGCTCATGGAAGGCCGCCAGGTTCGGGCCCAGGATCAGAGCCTCGACCGCCAGGGTGAAGGCGACGGTCAGCAGCAGCAGCCGCGCCGACAGGCCGTCGGGCGCGCGCGGGGTCAGGCGCTCGCGCCAGAGATTGGCCTGGTCCGGCGTCAGGTTCAGCCGCGCCGCGATCCGGTCGAACAGGGCGCTCATGCCGCTGTCGCTCCGATCCGCCGTGCACGGATCATCTGGAACAGCTTGATGCCGATGGGCAGCAGCAGCGACAGGAAAACCACGCCCATCAACGGCCAGAAGAACTGTTGCAGCAGCATCGGCAGGTCCGGCCGCACGCCCGCGCGCAGCAGGTCGCCGAGCTGCGATCCGATCCAGGTGTAGATGAAGGTGGACGGCAGCAGTCCGATGAAGGTGGCGATGATGTAGGGTCTCAGCGGCACCGCCATCATCCCCGCCGTCGCATTGACCAGGACGAAGGGCACGCTGGGGATCACGCGCAGGGTGAACAGGGTGGTGAAGGCGTTGCGGTCGATGCCCTTGGCCAGCCGATCCATAAAGCCGGCGTCGGCCTCGAACTTGGCGCGCAGCCACGAACCGATCGAGGTGCGATAGACATAATAGATGACGACCGAACCGATGGTGGCCCCCGTCGACTGCGCCAGGGCCCCGACATAGGGGCCGAACATCATCCCGCCCAGCAGGGTCAGGAAAACGGGCCCTGGAATGGTCGAGGCGGTCGCCACGGCGTAGACGGCGATGAAGGCGACCAGCGCGATCCACCAGTTCTGTTGCGCATAGGCCTGAAGGTTCAGCCCGTGCTCGCGGATCAGATCCATCGACAGATAGCGGTTCCAGCCCAGGGCGAAGAAGGCGATCACCAGGCCGGCGATGGCCGCCAAGGGCGCCAGCCGCAGGGCCCATTCCTTCGCCGTTCGTTTCGCCATCCGTTTCATCGTCCCGAAATGCCGTCCGAGCGTTGACTCACGCGGACATGCGACTTATACGCCCGCCCTTCCTGCGGCGGACGCCTCTTGCCCCGTCGCCCAACCTTTTAACGTCAGGAGCCGACCGTGAAGCGGACCTATCAGCCGTCGCGACTCGTGCGCAAGCGCCGTCACGGCTTCCGCAGCCGGATGGCCACCAAGAACGGCCAGAAGATTGTTGCGCGCCGTCGCGCCAAGGGTCGCAAGCGCCTGACGGCGTAAGCGGCTTACGCGTCCGGATCTTTTGGACGCATGAGCGACCTTTTACAGATCAAGCGTCTGTTGCGGCGGCCCCAGTTCCTGGCGGCCGCCAAAGGCGTTTCCGAGGCGCGCGGCGCCGTAGTGATCCAGCGGCTGGAGCGCGGCGACGGTTCGCCGCACATCGGCCTGGGCTTCACGGCCACCAAGAAGATCGGCGGGGCGGTTCAGCGCAACCGCGCCAAACGCCGTCTGCGCGAGGCTGCACGGGCCATGCTGGCTCAGCATGGCGTGCCCGGAAGCGACTATGTCTTCATCGCCCGCATGGGCACGACCGAGCGTGCGTGGGACCGTCTGCTTGACGACGTGAAATCGACGCTTACAAGGCTGGCGACACCGCGACATGATCGGGGGGCCCACAAGCCCTCGCCCGCCCGCGCCCCCTCCGGCCAGGACCGCCAGAATCCATGAAAAACGAAAACACGCGCAACACGATCATCTTCATCGTGTGCTCGGTCCTGATCATGGGGATCTACTATTTCGCCGTGCTGCGTCCGCAGGCCGAGCGTCGCGCCGTGCAACAGCAGGCCCAGGCCGAGCAGTCGCAGACCGCTGACAACGCCGCGCGCACGGCGCTGAGCCCGCAGGGCCCGACCTTCGTCACCGACCGCAGCCAGGCGCTGAGCACCGCCGCGCGGGTGCCGATTCAGTCCGGCACGCTGAAGGGGTCGCTGTCACTTCAGGGCGGCCGGATCGACGACCTGTTCCTGACCGACTACCGCGAGGTTCAGGACAAACCCCAGCCGGTGGAGCTGTTCCGCCCGCAGGGAATGCAGAACGCCTATTTCGCCCAGTTCGGCTGGACCGGCCCCAATGTCGCCGGCGGCGTGCCCGGACCCAATACCGTCTGGCGCCTGACCAATGGGTCGACCCTGACGCCGACGACGCCGGTCACCCTGACGTGGGACAACGGCCAAGGCCTGCGCTTCACCCGCGTGATCTCGGTCGACGACAAATACGTCTTCTCGGTGCAGGACACGGTCCAGAACCTGGGCACTCAGGCGATCACCATCGCCCCCTACGGCAGCGTCCAGCGCCAGGGCGTGCCGCCCGCAGCCGGCTCGTCGCACATCGTCCACGAGGGCGCGATCGGCACTTTCGGCAAGCCGGGCGACTACCGGACCGAACAGAAGAAATACAAGGACTGGCTGAAGGAGCCGCGGATCGAGAACGCCTCGACCGGCGGCTGGCTGGGCATCACCGACAAATACTGGCTAGCGGCCCTGCTGCCTCAGCAGAACGAGGCGGTCGAAACCGAATTCCGCGTCCGCGACCTGAACGGCGCCCAGCAGCTGGAAGCCAATGTCCTGGGCACCACCCGCACCATCCAGCCCGGCGCGACCGCGACCGAGACCCAACGCCTGTTCGCCGGGGTCAAGCGCGCCGAGGTGCTGAAATCCTATGAGCAGAGCCTGAACCTGCCGCGCTTCGTCTATGCGATCGACTGGGGCATGTTCTGGTTCCTGACGCGTCCGATCTTCTGGATCCTGGAGAACGTCTATGGCCTGGTCGGCAGCTTCGGCGTCGCCATTCTGGCCCTGACCGTCATCGTCAAGCTGGTCATGTTCCCGCTGGCCAACAACGCCTACGCCTCGATGTCCAAGATGCGGAACCTCCAGCCCAAGATGGAGGAGATCAAGAAGAAGTTCAAAGACGACCCGCAGAAGCAGCAGCAGGAGACGATGGCCCTATATCAGCGCGAGAAGATCAATCCGGTCGCCGGATGCCTTCCGCTGGTGCTTCAGATTCCGGTCTTCTACGCCCTGTACAAGGTGCTGACCGTGACCATCGAAATGCGTCACCAGCCGTTCCTGGGCTTCATCCATGACCTGTCGGCGCGCGATCCGTCGTCGATCTGGAACCTGTTCGGCCTGATCCCGTGGGATCCGGCGATGGCGCCGCTGATCGGCGGCCTGTTGGCCGGCCCGCTGCACCTGGGTCTGCTGGCGATCGCTTATGGTCTGACGATGTGGCTGCAGACGGCGATGAACCCGCCGGCGGCCGATCCGGTCCAGCGCCAGATCTTCCAGTTCATGCCGCTGCTGTTCACCTTCATCATGGCGCCGTTCGCGGCGGGCCTGCTGATCTACTGGGCCTGGTCCAACATCCTGACCATCCTGCAGCAGTATGTGATCATGCACCGCTACAAGGCCGAGAACCCGATCGATACCTTCTTCGCCCGGTTCAAGAAGTCACCGGCGTGATCGACGAGACCGAGTTCACGCCCGAGGACATCGAGGCGGCGCGCGTCCTGTTCGCGCGGCCTGCGACCTTCATCATGGGCGCGGCCAAGATCGAGCAGTTGCCCGACCCCGACCTGCCCGAGATCGCCTTCGCCGGGCGTTCGAACGTGGGCAAGTCCAGCCTGATCAACGGGCTGGTGGGCATGCACAAGCTGGCCCGCGCCTCGAACGAGCCGGGCCGCACGCGCGAGGTCAACTTCTTCGATCTGGACGGCCGGATGCGTCTGGTCGATCTGCCCGGCTACGGCTGGGCCAAGGCGTCCAAGACCACGGTCAAGAAGTTCCAGGATCTGGGCCGCGACTATCTGCGCGGCCGGGTGACGCTGAAGCGGGTCTATCTGCTGATCGACAGCCGCCACGGGCTGAAGTCGGTGGATACGGAGGCGCTGGATGCGCTGGACCTGGCCGCCGTCAGCTATCAGATCGTCCTGACCAAGGCCGACAAGCTGAAGAAGGGCGAGGGCGAGGCCGTGCAGGCCGCGACCCTGAAGGCGATCTCCAAACGCCCCGCCGCCTTCCCGGTGGTGGCCCTGACCTCGTCGGAAAAGGGTCTCGGTCTGCCCGAACTGCGCGCCGAGATCATGCGCACGACGGGCGCGACGCTGGACTGACATTCCTTTCGTCATCCTCCGGCAAGCCGCATCGCGGCGCAGACCGGGGGACCCAGCGGCGCGCGTGAGCGCGAACCTGTCGCGAATGCAATTTCAAGAACCGCGCTGACGATACATCGCTTTCGGCGCCGCTGGGTCCCCCGGTCTCGCCCCGCTTTCGCGGGGGTCGCCGGAGGATGACGAAGGAAAAATGTCGCAAACGAAAAAGGCCCGGAGATCGCTCTCCGGGCCTCCGTCGTTCTGGTCTGTCCTCGCCCTATTGGGCGGCGGGGGCCGCCGCGCGGACCTCCACGGGGATGCCTAGGGCGTCCAGTTGCGGCTTGACCACCGAGGCGTCACCGACCACGACCCAGACGAACTGGTCGGGCTTGATGACTTGGCGGGCGGCCTGGTCCATCTGTTCCGCCGTCAGGGCTCGGGTGCGGCTGGCCAGGGTCGCCTGATAGTCGTCCGGCCGGTTGTAGAGGGCGTTCGAACGAAGGGCGCCCAGGATCTGGCCCGAGGTTTCGAACCCGCCGGCCAGCGAACGGGTGTTGCCGTTGATCGTCCGTTCCAGCTCGTTCGGCTGCACGCCCTCGCTCTTCAGGAAGCGGTCGTACTGGGCGATCAGGGCGGCGATCGATTCGCCGGTCCGGTTCGCCTGCACCGGGGCGTTGACGATGTAGGGGACGCGGTGCTGCAGGGTGTTGACGTTGCCGCGCACCCCATAGGACCAGCCCTTGGTCTCGCGCAGGTCCGAGTTGATCCGCGACAGGAAGTCCGAACCCAGGGTCACATTGGCCGCGTTCAGCGCGAGGAGGTCGTCGGTGCCCGACGCCGGCAGGACCGCGCCGCCGTAGATCAGCGACTGGGGCGACTGCGGACGGTCGATCAGGACGATGCGATTGGTCGGCGCCGGGATCGGGGCCGAGAAGTCCTTGGTCCCCTTGGGCATCGACGGTGCGCGCCAGTCGCCGAAGGCGGCTTCCAGCTGCGGCGTCACCTGGCTGAGCGGCAGGTCGGAGACGACGAAGATCGTGGCGTTGTCGGGCCGGATCCAGGTGTCGTGGGCGGCCTCGAGCTCCTCGCGCGTCAGGGCGCCGATCGTCGCCTCGTCGCCGGTTCCGGTGAAGGAGCGGCCATAGGGGCTGTTCGCGCCGTAGATCAGCGGCGGCAGGGCGCGGGCGGCGATGGCGCCGGGGTTGGTCTTCTCGCTGGCCAGGCCCGACAGGCGCGCGGCGCGGAGGCGCTCGACCTCGGACGGGGCGAAGGCCGGGTTGCGGACCACGTCGGCCAGCAGCGTCAACGACGGCGCCAGGTTGGCGGTCACCGTCGAAAGGTCGGCGGACGTGCGGTCCATCGAGGCCGAGACGTTGACAGACGCGCCCAGACGCTCCTCCTCCTCGGCCAGCTGGTTGGCGTTCCGGGTCGTGGTGCCTTCGTCCAGCAAGTCGATCATCATCGCCTGGGTTCCCAGACGATCGGGACGGTCAGCGGCGAAGCCGGCGTCGAAGTCGATGCCCACGCGGGTCACCGGAACAGTATCAACATTGGCGTAGACGACCTGGATGCCGTTCGACAGGGTGGCGCGCTGCACGGCAGGGAAGTCCAGATCCGGCACCTGGCCGATCTCGGGCATGGGCGGACGCGACACGCGCTGGATCTCGGCTGCCGGAGCGGCTTGGGCGGCCCCCGCCGGCGCAGCTGCGGCTTCCTCATAAGCCTCGCGCTCGCCGGGCGCGATGGTGATGTCCAGCACGGGACGCGTCAGCCAGCGCTGCATGGCGTCGCGGACCTGGGCCGGGGTGACCGAGGCGTACTGGGACAGCTCCTTCTTGTAATGGTCCGGATCGCCCGCATAAAGCTGGCCTTCGGCGAGCACGTTGGCCTTGCCGTTGACCTGTTCCAGGCTCTGGATGCGTCCCGACACGTAACGGGTCGCGACGCGGGCGACCTCCTCCTCGGTCGGGCCGGTACGGATGAAGTCCGCGACGATTTCGTCCAGGCGGCGGCCGACCGCATCGGCGTTCTCGCCGGGCTTCACATCCGCCGTGATCGTGAACATTCCGACGCGGTGGAAGTCGGAGTTGGAGGCGCTCACGTTGACCGCAGTCTGTTCATCACGGACCAGGATGTTATCCAGGCGCGACGATGCGAGTCCGCCCAGCACCGCGGCTCCGACCGACAGGGGCACGGCGTCGTCGCTCAGCAGGCCGGGCACCGCCCAGCTGCGCGTCAGGCGGGTGTTGGCGACGCGATCGTGCATCACTTCCTTGACTGGAGCGGCCAGGGTGGGGACGTCGGCCTGAGCCGGCGCGTTGACCGGACCGCGCGGGATGGCGCCGAAATATTTCTCCATCAACGGCCGGGCCTCGGCCTCGTTGATGTCGCCCGACAGCACGACGATGGCGTTGTTCGGGCCGTAGTTCTCGCGGAACCAGTTGCGCACCGTCTCCAGGCTGGCGGCGTCCAGATCGGCCATCGAGCCGATAGTCGAGTGGCGGTAGGGGTGACCTTCCGGGAACAGGCCTTCCAGCTGGGCGTACTGGAACAGGCCGTAGGGCTGGTTGTCGCCTTGGCGCTTCTCGTTCTGGACCACGCCGCGCTGCAGATCGAGCACCTTCTGATCGACTGCGCCGAGCAGATAGCCCATCCGGTCGCTTTCCAGGAACAGCGCCTGTTCCAGCGCCGGCGTCGGGACGGTCTCGAAATAGTTGGTGCGGTCGAACCAGGTCGTGCCGTTCAGGTTCGACGGTCCCAGATTGCGCATCCGACCCAGATAGGAGCCCGGCGCGTTCTCCGACCCGCCAAACATCAGGTGTTCAAACAGGTGGGCGAAGCCGGTCGAACCGGCCGGCTCGTCCTTGGAGCCGACATTGTACCAGACGGAGACGGCGACGACGGGGGCCTTGTGATCCTCGTGGACCAGGACGGTCAGTCCGTTGTCGAGGGTGAACTTGGTGTAGGGGATGTCGACTTCGTTGATCAGCTGCGACACCGGCGCGGCCTGGACGGCGGGCGCGGCGGCCTGACCGGCGGCCTGGGCAGCGGGTGCGGCGGCCACGGAGGCCCAGACAGGCGTTGAAACCGCCAGAAGGGCGGCGGCGGCGACGAGAGAGCCAGTGCGGCGCATGCGATATCCTCGGGATTGCAGTTGGAGGGGACCATAACGCCGGTCTGCGGTCTGGCAACGCGACGGAATGAAACATGACGAAAGGTTCATGTTCTCCCCCGCGCGACCCGGAAAAGGTTGCATCGCCGGACCCCCGGTCTTATGCGCGCGTCAACTCCCCGACTGACCGCCCCTTGCTGAAAGAGCCGCCATGTCCGCCCTCGCCGACAAGCCCGTCAAGAAAGTCGTCCTCGCCTATTCGGGCGGGCTGGACACCTCGATCATCCTGAAGTGGCTCCAGACCGAATATAACGCCGAGGTGGTGACCTTCACCGCCGACCTGGGCCAGGGCGAAGAGTTGGGCCCGGCGCGCGAGAAGGCGCTGAAGCTGGGCATCAAGCCCGAGAACATCTTCATCGACGACCTGCGCGAAGAGTTCGTGCGCGACTTCGTCTTCCCCATGTTCCGCGCCAACGCCCAGTATGAGGGCGACTACCTGCTGGGCACCTCCATCGCCCGGCCCCTGATCTCCAAGCGCCAGATCGAGATCGCGCGTCAGGTCGGCGCCGACGCCGTTTGTCACGGCGCGACCGGCAAGGGCAACGATCAGGTCCGGTTCGAGCTGGGCTACTATGCGCTTGAGCCCGACATCCGCGTCATCGCGCCGTGGCGCGAGTGGGAGTTCCGCAGCCGCGAGGCCCTGCTGGACTTCGCCGAAAAGAACCAGATCCCCATCGCCAAGGACAAGCGCGGCGAGGCGCCCTTCAGCGTCGACGCCAACCTTCTGCACTCCTCGTCCGAGGGCAAGGTTCTGGAAGACCCGGCGGTCGAGGCGCCCGAGTTCGTCCACCAGCGCACGATCGCGCCTGAGGACGCGCCGGACGTGGCGACCATCATCGAGATCGGTTTCGAAAAGGGCGACGCCGTCTCGATCAACGGCGAGGCCATGTCGCCCGCCACGATCCTGACCGCCCTGAACCAGTATGGCCACGACAACGGCATCGGTCGCCTGGACCTGGTCGAGAACCGTTTCGTCGGCATGAAGTCGCGCGGCGTCTATGAGACCCCAGGCGGGACCATCCTGATCGCGGCGCACCGCGGCATCGAAAGCATCACCCTGGACGGCGGCTCCATGCACCTGAAGGACCAGCTGATGCCGAAATACGCCGAGCTGATCTATAACGGCTTCTGGTTCTCGCCCGAGCGCGAGATGCTGCAGGCCGCCATCGACAAGAGCCAGGAAAACGTCTCCGGCACGGTCAAGGTCAAGCTGTACAAGGGCAATGTCTCGGTCATCGGCCGCGAAAGCCCCAACAGCCTGTACGATCAGGACCTGGTGACCTTCGAAGAAGGCGTCCAGGCCTATGACCATAAGGACGCGGCCGGCTTCATCAAGCTGAACGCCCTGCGCCTGCGCGTCCTGGCTAAGCGCGACGCGCGCAAGAGCTAGGGCGTCTTGTCCGACCGGGCGATCCTGAGGATCGCCCGGTTTCGGTCGTCCGTGACCCAGATCGATCCGTCGGCGGCGACGGCCAGCACGACCGGCGCGCCGCGCGGCTGACGGCCTGCGACCGTGTCCCAGCCCGGCGTCAGCACCTTGCCGCGTAGGCTGGGCGCGCCGGCGGGATAGGACAGGGCGTCGCGCGGATAGATGGCGTAGCGGCCGCCGATATCGGTCAGGGGGCGGCCCTCGCCGTCCGTCTCCGCCGCCACGATCCGGCCGCCCGCGCGACGATAGCCGTGCCAGCTCATCAGCAGCCGGCCGCGCAGTCCGGGGAACATCGCCCCATCGTAATAGATCAGGTCCAGCGGCGCGGCGTGGGGCGGCAGCAGGGCGACCGGGCGGTCGCGCTGGCTGCATCGCGCCTGCGCCGCGCTCCAGCCCGGCAGCGGCGTCGCCAGATCGACGCAATAGGGCCAGCCGTAATGGCCGCCCTGACGCAGGACATTGATCTCGTCATAGGGATGGTCGGGCGTGGTCAGGTCGACCGAGTTCTCGCCTTGCAGGATCGTGCCCGACGGGTGCCGCACGAGGGCGATGGAGTTGCGCAGGCCCGAGGCGAAGACGGTGCTGTCCTCGGCCCAGCGGCCGTTTCCCAGATAGGCGTGGCGCCGCACCTGGGCTGTCGTCGCGCTGTCGATGCAGGCCCCCGCCGCATTGGCGCGCGCTCTGCCCCGCGCATCCACACAGCGGTCGCTGGGCGCGCCGACATTGACCAGCAGGTCGCCGTTCGCGTCGAAGACGAAGCTGGACAGCGGGTGGCGATTGGCGTGCAGCCGGTTATCGGGCAAGTCTCCGATCACGGTGCGCACCGTCGCCGCCGGATCGGCCGCGTCGGGGTCCAGCATCAGGATGCGGTTCATCTCGGACACATAGATGCGCCCGTCCGGCCCGCGCGCCGCCGTGTGCGGCATGTTCAGCCCCTGGGCCAGTCGTCTCCAGCGCGGCGCACCGTCGGGGCCGAACGACAGCCGCCAGATCGCGCCATTGCCCGGATACCAGTTGCCGAGATCCGTCACCAACCAGTCGCCGTTCGATAGCGCCAGCAGGCCGCGCGGCATTCGCGGTCCCTCGGCCCCCGCGCCCTGCCAGACCAGTCCCAGGCAATAGCCGGGCGCCATGCGCACGGTGGTCATCGGGCGGCCGCCGCAGTCGCCATCGGTGGCATAGGCGCCTTGCGCCGCCCTCGCGCTGACAGGCGCGGCGACGAGCAGGGACAGCAGGGCCAGAAGGCGGACGGTCTTCATGACGCCAGAAGCCCCGACAGACGGCCCGAGATCAAGAGCGGTGTCAGATCAGACCCTGCTCGCGCGCCGCCGCCGTCAGGCCGTCGCGAAACTCGGGCGCGGCCAGGGCGATCAGGGCGCGGGCGCGTTCGCTGGATGACTTGCCCTTCAGATTGGTCCAACCGTGTTCGGTGGCGACGATGTGGGTGTCGTTGCGTGGCGTGGTGACCGGCCCGTCCAGACGGGCGACGATGCGAGAGGCAGTCCCCTTCGCCGCCGTGGAATGACAGGCGATGATCGACTTGCCGCCCTCCGATCCATAGGCGCCGCGCACGAAGTCAAGCTGGCCCCCGGCGGCCGTGAACTGGCGCCCGTTCAGAAACTCCGAGCAGCAGGCGCCGGTCAGGTCGATCTGAAGCGTCGCGTTGACCGAGATCATCTTCGCATTGCGCGCGATCACGGCCGGGTCGTTCACATAGGAGACCGGATGGGCCACCATGCCGCGATTGCCGTCCAGGAATTCATAGGTGTTGAGGTCGCCCATCGAGAAGGCGAAGACGCCCACGCCCGGATGCAGGGTCTTGCGGGCGTGGTTGGCCACGCCGGCCTGCATCAGCTCGACCAGGCCGGGCGTCAGCATCTCGGTGTGAACGCCCAGATCGCGGTGGTCCATCAGGGCGTCGCACACGGCGTTGGGCAGGGCGCCGATCCCCATCTGAAGCGTCGCCCCGTCCTCGACCAGGCCGGCGATGATGCGGCCGATGGCCAGGTCCGCCGGCTGAGGCTCGGCGCGCGGCACGACCAGCAGGGGCGCGGCATGTTCGAGGATGCCGGCGACCTGGGACACATGGATGGTGCAGTCGCCGAACACGCGCGGCATGTGCGGATTGACCTCGACGATCACCGTCCGGGCCGTCTGCGACACCGGCTTGGCGTAGTCGGTGTTGGTCCCGAACGAGAAGAAGCCCTCCGCATCCATCGGCGAGACGGTGCAGATCAGCGTGTCCACCTTGACCTCGTCGCACAACAGGCGGGGCGACTGCTGAAAGCCTGTGGGGATGAACTGCACGGGGTTGGGGCGGCCCTCCTCGTGCGCGCGCTGTTCCAGCCGGCGTTCGATGGCGCTGTGGAACAGGCTCCAGGGGCGGATTCGGTCCATCAGCTCATAGCGCAGCACCGTGTCCCCCGCGATGGCGGTCGAGAGCAGATAGTAGAGGTTCACATCCTCGACCTCGCCGCGCTCGGCCCGTTCGGCCAAGGCTTTGAGCAGGGCGGGCGGCTGGGACACGCCGAGCCCCATGGCGACCTTGGCGCCCGAGACGATCAGGGCGGCGGCCTGGCCGGGGGTCTTCAGGCGTTCGGCGTAGAGGGCGGCGTGGTCCATGGCGTGCGTCTCCGTCATGTCGCCAAACTAGCCTGCCGCGAGGCTGATCGCGGGCCTAGACTTTGGTCGGGTCGGGCGCGGCTTCGATCGGGGAGGCTTCGTCCTGCAGCGCCGCGCGGTGACGCTTCTGCCAGCGCGCCACCCCATAGGCGACCAGCCACAGGGCCATGGCCCAGGCCGCGCCGACCGCCCAGCCGGCGAAGACGTCGGTGGCCCAGTGGGCGCCCAGATAGATGCGCGTCAGCCCGACCAGCAGGGCCAGCAGAATGCCGACGCCCAGCACGAAGACCTTGAACCGCTCGCGCGGGAAGGCGCGGGTCAGCATGACGGCGACGCTGAGATAGAAGACGGTGGACAAGAGGGCGTGGCCGGAGGGGAAGCTGGCGTTGATCGTCTCCACCGCCTGAGCGGCGGCAGGGGGGCGGGCGCGTTCGAACACCGCCTTCAGGCCTTCCGACAGCGCGACGCCGCCGGCCAGGCCAATGACCAGCAGCAGGGACGACAGCCATTTCCGCTGGCTCAGCAGGAAGACGATCACGATCAGGGCGAACAGACTTAGCACAGAGATGCCGCCCAGCGAGGTGATGTCCGCCGCCGCCTCCTTTAGCCACCACGGCCCCCACGGCCGGCGGGGATCGTCGGCATAGGGCCGCATCAGCGCCAGGACATGAAGATCGAAGGCCTGGCCCTCGCCCTCAGTCATCTCATCGGCAAGCCCGGCGAAGGTCAGAACGCCGCCGGCGACGACCAGCAGGGCCAGAAGCGCGGCGATCTCCGTGCGGGCGACCGTCAGGGCGCGTATCAAAAAGGCGCGTAAGTCAGAAAGCGTCATGGGCGAGCCAACGGCCAAGCTGGGCAGTCGTTCCGATCACGCGTTCGTGATCACGCTGTCGCAGGCGCGCAAAACGGACGTGCTGGCTTGCACGCGGGCTTTTCCCCAGACGGCTGGGACTTGTCCAACCGATTCGCCCACAATGGTCGGCGTCAACCCGTTGACGGGTCATTAGGCATATGCGCCCTATATGTGGGCTCGGGGAGCGCAGAGGCCACAAGATGATGTGGTCGCGGCGCGGGCGGCTCAAACGATTTTTTGTTCAGGACGCAGATGACCATGGCTGGCGGCGAGGCATTGAAGACGACGGAATTCCAAGGCGTTGCGGCGACGCCGACGCCGGAGCGCCCCCACCTGACCGTGGTCAAATCGGTCCAGGTTGACCGCTCGCGCGACGATCTGCTGACCGACTTCGGCAAGAAGACGCTGGAAGATCGCTATCTGCTGCCGGGCGAAAGCTATCAGGACATGTTCGCGCGGGTCTCGACCGCCTTCTCGGACGACGCCGAACACGCCCAGCGCCTGTATGACTATATGAGCCGCCTGTGGTTCATGCCGGCGACCCCGGTCCTGTCGAATGGCGGCGCGGATCGCGGCCTGCCCATCTCCTGCTTCCTGAACGCGGTGGGCGACAGCCTGGACGGCATCCAGAACGTCTGGAACGAGAACGTGGCCCTGGCCTCGAACGGCGGCGGCATCGGCACCTATTGGGGCGGCGTACGCTCCATCGGCGAAAAGGTGAAGGGCGCGGGCAAGACCTCGGGCATCATCCCCTTCATCCGCGTGATGGACAGCCTGACGCTGGCGATCAGCCAGGGTTCGCTGCGCCGCGGTTCGGCCGCCGTCTATCTGGACATCCACCACCCGGAAATTGAAGAGTTCCTGGAGATCCGCAAACCGTCGGGCGACTTCAATCGCAAGTCCCTGAACCTGCACCACGGCATCAACGTCACCGACGAATTCATGGAGGCCGTCAAGGTCGGCGGAACCTTCGATCTGAAGTCGCCCAAGGACGGCGCGGTCATGAAGACCGTCGACGCCCGTTCGCTGTGGACCAAGCTGCTCGACATCCGCATGCAGACCGGCGAGCCCTATCTGATCTTCTCGGACACGGTGAACCGCCAGATGGCGCCGCACCAGCGCGACCTGGGCCTGAAGGTCAAACAGTCGAACCTGTGCGCCGAGATCATGCTGCACACCGGCCGCGACCACCTCGGCGTGGACCGGACCGCCGTCTGCTGCCTGTCGTCGGTCAACGCCGAGACCTTCTTGGAATGGCGCGAGGAGCCGCGCTTCGTCGAGGATTTGATGCGGTTCCTGGACAATGTGCTGGAGGACTTCATCCGCCGCGCCCCGTCCGCCATGGCCGCCGCCGTCTATTCGGCCAAGCGCGAGCGTTCGGTGGGTCTGGGCCTGATGGGCTTCCACTCCTTCCTGCAGGGGCAGGGCGTGGCCTTCGAAAGCGCCATGGCCAAGTCGTGGAACATGCGTCTGTTCAAGCATCTGCGTCGCGAGGCCGACAAGGCTAGCCGCCTGCTGGCCGAAGAGAAGGGCCCGTGCCTGGACGCTGAGGAACGCGGCGTGATGGAGCGGTTCAGCCACAAGCTGGCCATCGCCCCGACCGCCTCGATCTCGATCATCTGCGGCGGCACGTCCGCCGGCATCGAGCCGATCCCGGCCAACATCTACACCCACAAGACCCTGTCGGGCTCGTTCGCGGTCAAGAACCCCTATCTGGAGCGCCTGCTCGACGAAAAGGGCATCAACACCGAGGCGGTGTGGAGCTCCATCCTGGAGAACGAAGGTTCGGTTCAGCACCTCGACGCCCTGAACGAGGACGAGAAGGGCGTGTTCAAGACCGCCTTCGAACTGGACCAGCGCTGGGTGATCGAACTGGCCGCCGACCGCGCGCCGGAAATCTGCCAGGCCCAGTCGCTGAACCTGTTCATCCCCGGCGACGTGAACAAATGGGACTTGCACATGCTGCACTGGTCCGCCTGGGAACGCGGCGTGAAATCGCTCTACTATCTACGCTCTAAGTCGGTGCAGCGCGCCGCCTTCGCAGGCGCCGAGGACAAGGCGGAAGAGGTGATCGATCCCAATCAGCCGGATCTCTTCTCCCTACCCAAGACCGACTACGACGAGTGCCTGGCCTGCCAATAAGGCCATCTGCACCAAACGACCCGAAGGGCTCCGCGACAGCGGGGCCCTTTTTCGTTTGGGAACCGCTGCTGGTCGTCCTCGTTCAAAAGCGACGAAACCATGACCAAAAGCCGTTGGACTCTTGCGCCTGAGGGTTGCAGTGTGTGTCCAGCGGATCGGTGGGGAGACCGGATGCGATTAAAGGCCTGCATTGTCGGCTTTGGGGGCGTGTTGGCTATGGCCGGCGCGAGCGCCGCCTGCGCACAGACCTGGGCCCCCAACGCCTTCGACGCCTCGCCTGATGTCGAGGCGCGCCTGACTGAACAGACGAGTTTCCGCGTAGCACCTGACGCCCGGTTCGGCGCCCAGATCGAAATCCCGACCGCCTTCCGTTCCGACGACCGATCCGGCCTGTCCGCCAGCACGCGCAACGACGTCTGGATTGATCGCACCGACTTCACCGACCGGGTGACGCTCGAGACCGCCGGTCGTCTGCGCCGTGCCGACGGCTCGCCCCTGCCAGTCACGCCCGTCGATCGGGCCGAACTGGACCCCGACGCCTATGACCTGCGCTATGTGCGCGGTTTCCGAGGCGCACGCGGTCATACCGCCTCGGGCCTGGAGGTCAGCCTGACGCCCCACGCGGGCCTGGGCGTCGGCAGCGAAGGCCGTTCGGCCGAGGCTGGCGTCACGCTCAAGATCGGCGAGGGTCTGGATCGTCTGGCCCCCAACGGCCGCGAGCGGTTCGGCGAGCGGCCGCGCTGGTATCTGTATGCCGCCGGATCCGGCAGAGCCGTCGGCTACAACTTCGCCCGCACCCGCGACGGCGACTACGCGCGCTCCGGCTATACCCAGGACAAGGGCAGCTTCCTGGGCGACGCCTCGATCGGCGTGGCCTATCGCAAGGGCGACATGCAGACGTCGTTTGGCGTCGTCTATCGCGAGATCGACGCCGGCAAGGGTCTGCGCGGCATGAACGGTCTGGACACCGACGTCAGCGAAGGCCTGCTGGCCTTCCAGCTGTCGATCCGTCCCGGCCGCTGAGCCTTTAACGAATCTCCGAGAGCGCCACGCCCTCGCGACGCGGGTCGGCGCCTCCGTCCCAGCGCCCGTCGCGCCAGATCGCGCCATGCAGGCCCGAGGTCTCGGTGGCGTTGGGCCTCAGGGCCATGCCCGCCGCCGCCAGGGCGTCGCGGATATCCGGCGCGATCATGTCGGTGTCGGCCCCGACCATCTCGCCCCGCACCACCAGATTGGGCAGGGCGATCGCCTGCTGCATCGACAGGCCCCAGTCCATCGTGCCGACCAGGGCCTTTGCGACATAGGCCAGGATGCTGGATCCGCCTGGCGAGCCGATTGCGCCGACCAGTCGCCCCTGACGATCCAGGATCAGCACCGGCGTCATCGACGAGCGCGGCCGCTTGCCCGCCGCCACGGCATTGGCGGCCGGATGTCCGTCCTCCTGCGGCGTGAAGGAGAAATCCGTCAGCTGGTTGTTCAGGAAGAAGCCGTCGACCATCCGGCCATTGCCGAAGATGCTCTCGACCGTCGTGGTCATGCTGACCGCATTCCCCCAGGCGTCCACCACGACCATGTGCGAGGTGCCGCCCGGCTCGGCCGTCTGATCGACCCCGCGCGGCGGCGATCCCGTCGGGGCGCCGGCCTCGACCGGGCCGTTCACCTGCGGGGCCAGGGCCGCGCGCGACGCGACATAGTCGCGATCCAGAAGCCCGGCGATCGGCACGCCGACGAAGTCGTTGTCGCCGATGTATCGGTCCCGGTCGCCATACATCAGCCGCTGCAACCGCCCGAACGCGACCCAGGCCTCAGGGCTCCTGGCCCCCTTGTCCAGATCGGGCGTCGCCTCGGCCATGGCCAGGAACTGCAGCAACGCCACCCCGCTGGACGGCGGCGGCGGCACGCAGATCACATAGGCCTGATAGGGCCGGCAAAGGGCGTCGCGGCGAAGTGGTCGATAGCCGGCGATGTCCGCCTCGGTCAGACCGCCGGGACGCGGTCCTTCGCGAACCGCCGCCGCGATGTCGCGCCCGATCGGCCCGCCATAGACGACGCCCGGCCCCTGCTGCGCCAGTCGCGCGACGGTGTCGGCGTAGGCGGGGTTCTTTAACGTATCGCCCGCCTGATACCGCATGCCGTCCGGCTTGGTGAAATAGGCGCTGGCCCAACGCGTCCGCGCTTGGGGATAGCGTCCATTGATCATGCCGGCCAGACGCGGGCTGACGGTGAACCCGTCGCGCGCCAGCCGTTCGGCGTCCCCGAACAGATCGCGCCAGGCCAACTTTCCATGATCCTTCTGCGCCATCGCCAGCATGGCCACCGCCCCCGGCGCCCCGGTCGAGCGGCCCGACAGCACTGCGTCGATGAAGGGCAGGGGTTTGCCGTCCTCATAGAACAGTTCGGGCGTCGCTGAGGCCGGCGCCGTCTCGCGCCCGTCATAGGCCGTGACGGTCCCGGTCTCGGCGTCATAGCTCATCAGAAAGGCTCCGCCCCCCAGGCCCGACGACTGCGGCTCCACCAGACCCAGAACCGCCTGGATCGCCACCGCCGCATCCACGGCCGATCCGCCGCGCCGGAGCACGGTCATCCCCGCCTCGACCGCCAGCGGATTCGCCGCCGCCACGAACGGCCCCCGAGCGGGCGATGCAGCAGGTGATGGGGCCGACACGGCCGGCGGCGACGCTGTCATCGGCGAGGGCGCGCCGTGGATGTCTGTCGCGGTCTGGCATCCCGCCAGGAGGACGGGAACCAGCACAGCGGCGATCTGGCGACGGAAGAAACGCATGGAATATCCGAAAGCAGGGGAGCGTCCCACAGGCCTAAGCCGTCGCAGCCGCCACGCCAACCGCTTCAGACGCAGAAACTGCATTCCCCCGCTTGCGTCCGCCCGATCCACCGGCTAAAGACCCGCCCTCGCCGCAAGGCAGCCGCACCCGTAGCTCAGCTGGATAGAGCATCAGACTACGAATCTGAGGGTCGGGCGTTCGAATCGCTCCGGGTGCGCCACTTCTTCCAAACAATACGACTGCAAACGTGACGCCAATTTTAGGCGGGCCGCCTCGCGATCCGCTGCAGCGCATCGCGAGGGCTTCTGTGCGCGCCTAGAACTGTTTCGACAACGACACGAAGGTGCGCCAGCCTTTGTCAGGTTGGTTGTAGGGCGCACGGGACAGGGGTTTGGCGAACTCGATGCGCAGGGTGGCCTTGCGGTCGAAGGTGATGCGTGAACCGACGCCGGCAGACGTCAGCTGTTCGGACCAGTCGCGACCAGGCGTCTTGTTCCACACCTTGGCGGTGTCGAAGAAGGCGAAAGCCTGAGCGAAGGTGATAAGGTCGCCCTTGGGATCATATCCGACCCGCGCCTCAATCATCCCGGCGACGGCCTTGTCGCCGCTGGCTTCGCCATAGTCATACGCCCGGCCGTAGGTCGGGCCGCCGACGAAGAACTCTTCGGAGCTGAGCAAGGCGTCGTCCGACCATTGGCCTGAGGCCTCGACATAGACGCCGACATACTTGCTGAGATCGCGATAGGCGCTGACCTGGGCGTTGACCTTGAAGAACTCGCCCGTCGCGTCGTAGCGCGTATTCAGCGGCGAACGCTCGGTCGTGGCGCCAAAGGCGTCGATCCCTTTTGACAGCTGAACCGAGCCGGCCATCCAGCCGGGACTGTAACGCCGCTGTCCCGCCATAGATACCCGTGCCACGGTCAGGGTCTCGTCGGCGCGACCCGTGGCGACGTAGTTTTGCTCGACGCGACGGACATCCAGTCCCGCATTGAGCCAGAGGTTCTTGTCGCGCGAACGGACCAAAGGATGCGAGAGCGTGACCGAGGCCATGCGGCTGCTCCCCCCGACCCAGCCCGATGCGTTCTGAAGCGGCGCATCCGTCTCATAGCCCGATACGCCAAAGCGGATGCGGCCGCCTCCGGGCGCGACGACAGAGTAGGACGCATCGATATAGGTGAGTTCGTCAGGACGATCCGGCACCGTCAGCACGCCCAATGTGATCTGGTCGCCGGCTATGAATGTCGAGTTGCGGGCGCCGGACAGGTAGACTTGCCACGGACCCTGGGTTTCGGAACCGCGATTGTCGGCATACACGCCGGCGCTGCCCGAGGTCATTTCCGTCTCGACCACCAGGCGGTGTTGCGCCGGGTCGCCGATGATCGGCTCAATGCGGCTGGTCAGTTTGACCCCGGGCACGTCGGACGCCAGGGAGAGGCGGCGATCCAGTTCGCCGACGGTCAGGGGGCGCTGGTTCACCAAAGGCTTCAGGATCGGTTCGACGGCGCGTGCGCCATCGCCGGTCAGTTTCAGTTCCGAGATATAGCCCTCGAACACGACGATGCGGGCGGCGCCGATGGCGGGGTCGGTCTCGGCGACGACGGCGCGGGTCAGAAAATATCCGTCGTTGCGATAACGGGCTGTGATCGCATTGGCCGACTGCACCAGATCATCCACCGAGACGCGCCGCGCCAACTGCTGGTCATAGGTGTCGGCGAGATCGGCGAGCGGATAGGCGCTCACCCCCTGGATCAGCATGCTGGTCAGGATCAGACATCCGGCGCATCCGGCGTCCGGCGTCGAGGCCGGCTCAGCGTCCGCGCGAACCGGTCCCGCGACAGCCATGGTCAGCACCGCCGCCATCCCCCAAAGGACAGTGATTGTTCTTAACCATGAAGTCGAAAAAATATGACGCACGCTGTTCTCCAGACACAGGAGGCCACTTACGGCGTTTGGGTTAAAAATCGTGTTAATATCGCCAGTTAAGGGCTTGGCAGGCACGTCCTGATATCCAGAACATCAAACAGAATGTGTGGAGCCTGTGTTGGCCAATCGATACGCAATATTCTTCGCGGTCCTCTTCTTCTTCGTGCGCTACCCGACCCAGGCTCTGGCGGATGAATGGCGCATCAGGGAAGTCGCGGGCGTTGTTCGCGTGGCCATACCGGCGCGGCCCGCTGCCAACGGCTCGGTTGGGCAGGTATTACCGACGGGAACCAGCGTCACGACAGGCGGAAACGGCCGCGCGATGATCACGAACGGTCAGCAGAGGGTCGTGGTAGGGCCGAACAGTCGCACCACACTGGCGCCCGAAGTCGGCGGCATGACACGGGTTTTGCAGGACCTCGGCTCGGCCCTTTTCCAGGTCGATCGGCAGCGGCAACCGCACTTCCGCGTGGAAACGCCCCTGCTTGCCGCCGTGGTGAAGGGGACGACATTTACGGTCACCGTCGATCCCATGGGCGACCGCGTGCATGTCGCAGAAGGTCTGGTCGAAGTCCGCGCCAATAACGGCAACGCCGTCAGCGACGTGGCGGCGGGCGCCACAGCCCTGGTTCCGCGCCAGCAACCGACCAGCGTCGAGGTTTCCACGCCGGCCGCTGCGGTTCCGACGGAAGCGGCTCCCGTTGCGGCGCCGAACCTGGACTACGAGGCCTTGACCGATGGTCTGGTCCAGAACCCGCCTGCGACGGCGCCAGCGGCCACGAGCGGGACGACCGCGACATCCAGCAGTCCTATAGCCGTTACGGCGACAACATCGGCCCAGACGGCAAGCACCTCCTCTGGGAATTCTGCGGCGACATCCACCGGTAGCGGAGCAAGCTCTGCCCAAGGCGGCAACGGATCGGCCCCGCCTGTAGCGACCGGTTCGGGCGCCAATGGGTCGGTTGGAACAGGCAACGGCAATCCGGGCAGTCCGGGCGGCGGGGTCGCCAACGGCGGCGCTGGCAACGGCAGTTCGGGCAACCCCGGCAACGGCGGTAACGCTGGCAACCCCGGCAATCCTGGCAACGGGGGCGGCGATGGCGGCTCCGGCAACGGCGGCGGCAACGGCGGTAACCCTGGCAACCCCGGCAACCCTGGCAATGGCGGTTCCGGCAACGGCGGCGGCAACGGCGGTAACTCTGGCAACCCCGGCAATCCTGGCAACGGGGGCGGCAATGGCGGCTCCGGCAACGG
>NZ_JARVRL010000003.1:0-125799 GCF_030209705.1 Brevundimonas sp. MEB006b | reverse complement strand
TATCGTCGATCATGTGGTAGCCGGCGTCGATGGCGCCGTACCAACCATTGGGTTCTGCCGACGCAGCACCAGCCGACAGGGCCAGGGCGGCCGCTGCGCTGGAGGCCAGCACGAAAGTCTTCATACGCATAGGGGGGTATCCCTCCGCCTCTGTTATAGTAGGGGGCGGGTCTACCGCCTACGCGGGTCTTACCAGCCTTGCTGTATAAGGTCGAGGCGGAAACGTGACGGCATCGATCAGCAAAGGCGATACCGTGGCCTTGATGATACAGATGAATTTGGCGTCCAGGCACAGAATAGTTAATCTCTAGCCGTTGATGCGTCACAATCTCCCGCAGCGAGACACTCTAACCTATGCGAGTGTCACGGCTCGATCTTTGGATCGACCATCTGCATCCCGAGCCACTCTCCTATCAGCGCCGGCTTGTCGGCCCCGTCGATCTCGACCGTCAGTTCGTGCTTCAGCAACCAGCGTCCGTCGCCCTTGTCGTCGGCCGATAAAAGCTTGAAGCGACCGCGAATGCGTGATCCCGCCGGCACCGGCGCCAGGAACCGCAGCTTGTCGAAACCGTAGTTCACGCCCATCACGACGCCATCCAGCGGCGCCACGGCGTCATAGCTCATGGCTGAAGCGAGGCTCAGGGTCAGAAAGCCGTGCGCGATTGTCCCGCCGAATGGCGTGGCCCTGGCCGCTTTCGGATCGACATGGATGAACTGGTGATCTTCGGTGCAATCGGCGAAGGAGTCGATACGGGCCTGAGTGACGTCGAACCATTTCGACACCCCAACCTCCTGACCGATCAATGCTTGAAGTTCACTAACCTGGGTCATTGTGCGTTTCCTCAGTTCATTTGATGTGAGGTTGGCCGACCCTTGTCACGAAGAAAAGATCCTCAGCTGCTAAAGCGCTCCTCGATGATTTCGGCATACAGTGTCGGATCGACGTTGCCGCCCGAAAGGACGATGGCCGTCGTCCGTCCTTTCGTCTCGATCTTTCCGGCAAGCAGGGCCGCGAGCGACACCGCGCCGCCTGCTTCGAGGACGATCTTGAGATGGCGGAACGCGAACCGCATCGCTTCCGCGACCTCGGCGTCCGAGACGGTGATCGCCCCCGCCAGCCGTCGATTGATCGGCCAGGTCAGCACACCCGGCATCGGCGACATCAGGGCATCGCAGATCGAGGGCGCGCCCTGTGGATGACCGACCCGCTCCCCGGCCGCCAGCGATCGCGCGGTGTCGTCGAAGGCTTCCGGCTCGACCACGAACACCTTCGTCGCCGGACTGCGCTCGACCATCACCAGGTTGATCCCGGCCATCAGCCCGCCGCCGGACGCCCCGCACAGCAACTGGTCGAAGGGGGCATCCGCCTGATCCAGCATTTCCAGCGCCGTCGTCCCCTGGCCCTCGATAATGAAGGGATCATCAAACGGCGGAACTAGGATCGAGCCGCGCTCGGCGGCGATGGCCGCGCCGATCGCCTCGCGGCTTTCAGTCCAGCGGTCGTAGAAGCGCACCTCGCCACCGAAGCCGATCACGCCCTCGACCTTCACCCTGGGCGAATCCGACGGCATGACGATGATTGCCGGCGTCCCGACCATGGCGGCGGCAGCGGCGACGCCCTGCGCATGGTTCCCGGACGAGAAGGCGACCACGCCGCGCGCCGTCTCCTCGTCGGTCAGTCGGCTGATGCGGTTGTAGGCGCCACGAAATTTGAAGGCTCCGGCGCGCTGCAGGCTTTCCGCCTTCATAAGAACCCGCCCGCCGACCGCCGCGTTCAGAGCCGGGCTTTCGAGCAGGGGCGTGCGGACGGCGACTCCCTCAATCTGGCGGGCGGCGTCGAGGACGCCTTCATAGCTGGGCAGGTGCGTCGTCATATGCTCCCCTTAGCCCAAGACGCAGCCGGGAGAGAACCATGAGCCTGATCCTCGCCATCGACCAAGGCACGACCTCGACCCGCGCCATCGCCTTCGAGGTCGCGCCTCAAGCAGCGCGAAGCGCGGTAGGCGAAGAAAAAGGGGATCTTAGGCCCGTCGCGGTCAGCCAGATCGAGCTGGCCCAGCATTTCCCGAAGTCCGGCTGGGTCGAACATGACGCCGGTGAAATCTGGACCGCGACGCTCCAGACCTGTCGAGAGGTGGTGCGCAAGGCCGGCGGCGTCACCCGCTTTAACGCCATCGGCATCACCAATCAGCGGGAAACGGCCGTAATCTGGGATGCAGCGACCGGCGAGCCGCTGCATCGCGCCATCGTCTGGCAGGATCGCCGCACCGCCGACGTCACCGCCCGCCTGACCGCCCAAGGCAACGAGCCGAGAGTCCAGACCGCCACCGGCCTGATCCTCGATCCCTATTTCTCGGCAACCAAGTTCGCTTGGCTCCTGGACGCTGTGCCCGGATCGCGCGAGCGGGCGGCGAAGGGCGAGGTCAAGCTGGGCACGATCGACGCCTGGTTGATCTGGAAGCTCACTGGCGGCCGGGTCCACGCCACCGATGCGACCAATGCATCACGCACGTCTCTGATGGATCTGAGGACGATCAAATGGCGTGACGACCTGTGCGATGTGTTCGATGTGCCGCGAGAGGCCCTACCCGACATCGTCCCTTGCGCAGGTGTGATCGGCGAGAGCGATCCTGCGCTGTTCGGCCAGCCTCTGCCCATTGCCGGATCGGCCGGAGACCAGCAGGCGGCCCTGGTGGGGCACGGGGCGCTGAAGGCCGGGGACGCCAAGATCACCTATGGCACCGGCGCTTTTCTGGTCGCCAATGTGGGCGCGGAGCCGGTGGCTTCGACACGGCGTCTGTTGGGCACGCTCGGCTATCAGGCCGATGGCCAGTCCGCCTATGCGCTGGAGGGGTCGATCTTCTCGGCCGGCTCGGCGATCCAGTGGCTGAGGGACGGGGTCGGGCTGATCTCGGAGTCGCGTCAGTCGGAGGCGATGGCGCAGACCCTCAAGGACAACGGCGGGGTCTATATGGTCCCGGGCTTCACGGGTCTGGGCGCACCATGGTGGGAACCAGAAGCGAGGGGGACCATCGTGGGGCTGACACGGGATTCCGGTCCGGCCCACTTCGTACGCGCCGCGCTGGAGGCCCTGGCCTATCAGACGCGCGACCTACTCGACGCCCTGGCCGCCGACGGCGCGCCGCCTCTGAAGACGCTGAAGGTGGACGGCGGCGTCACCGCCAACAGTTTCGCCATGCAGTTCGTCGCCGACATCTGCGAGGTCGAGGTGGAGCGTCCGGCCTTCCAGGAGATGACGGCCCTGGGCGCCGCGCGCCTGGCGGCCCTGGGCGTCGGCCTTTTGCCGGACTTGGAGGCGCGCCCGGCCGAGGCGCACGCCTGCTGGAAACCGCGCATGAAGGCGGACGAGCGCGAGCGTCTGCTTTCTGGCTGGCGTCGCGCGGTGAAGGCCGCCATCATCGCCGCGCCGGACCGGGCGTGAGATCCGGACGGCTCAAGGAAACGACGAGGACCGCCGCATGACCGACGCCGCCCCGCTGGACGCCCAAAGCGCCTTCTCCGGCACGCGCGAGGTCGATCCGCGCTATCGCCTAGACGAGGCGGCGCTGGACGCCTGGATGCGCGCCCACGTCTCGGGATACGCCGGCCCGCTGACGGTGCGACAGTTCAAGGGCGGCCAGTCGAACCCGACCTATGAACTGGTGACGCCCACTGCCGCCTATGTGCTGCGTCGCAAACCGCCCGGCGTCCTGCTGCCCAGCGCACACGCCGTCGACCGCGAGTTTCAGGTCATCTCGGCTCTGGCCGCGCAAGGCTTCCCCGTCGCCAAGCCTCATGCCCTATGCCTGGACGAAACCGTCATCGGCTCGATCTTCTATGTGATGGACAAGGTCGAGGGTCGGATCTTCTGGGATTTGAAACTGCCCGGCCTGACGCCCGTGGAGCGGCGCGCCGTATATGAAGCCCAGACGGACACGCTGGCCCGGCTGCACGCCTTCGATCCGGCCGCCATCGGCCTGGGGGACTACGGCAAGGCCGGAAACTATTTCGCGCGTCAAGTTGGCCGCTGGACCAAGCAGTATCATGCGTCGGAGACCGAGCCGGTTCCGGCAATGGACCGGCTGATCGCCTTCCTGCCCGACAGCCTCCCGGCTGAAGGCCCCAGCCGCATCGTCCACGGCGACTTTCGTCTCGACAACATGATCTTGGCGCCGGATCGAGCAGAGGTTCGCGCCGTGCTGGATTGGGAGCTATCGACCCTGGGCGATCCGATGGCCGACTTCTCCTATCTGCTGATCGCCTGGGCTATTCCGGCTTCGCTGCGCAACGGCCTCGCCGGGGCTGATCTGGAGGCCCTGGGCATCCCGTCCGTGGAGGAGACCGTCGAACGCTACGCCGCCGCGACAGGCATGCGGCCCGCCAACCTCGACTGGCTCTACGCGTACAACCTGTTCCGCCTGGCCGCGATCTGCCAGGGCATCGCCGGCCGCGTCCGCGACGGAACCGCCGCCAGCGCCCACGCCAGAACGATGGCGGCCCAGGTCGGCCCGCTCAGCGACGCGGCGTGGGGCTTTGCGAAGAAGGCCGGGGCCTAGTCTCTGACGGCGGCGCCCAAGATGCGTTTGTCGGTCTTGCCTTGCACCAGCACCGCCACGGCCTCGCCGGGGCGGGCGGACGGCAGGGCGTAGAGCATCGGGCGGCCGCGCCATTCGCCCAGGCGCGTCACACCGCGCACGACGTTCATGTGCCGCACGGCCTGGCCGCGGTTCTCGCCCTGGCGGACCTCGACCACCTGAGGGCCGGGCGTATAGGTCACCGCCACCACGTCGGCGCCGCCGACCGGCGCGCGGCCGGAACCGACGCCGACGCCGGCTCCGTTCTCGCGGAACTCGATCTCCGGCGGCCAGGCCTGACGCACCGCCTCCTGACCGATGGCGGTTTCGAGCTCGACGCTGCGGGCGCCCGACACCTGACGTCGGCCGTCGATCACGACCTGCGGCGTCGAGACGCCGCGCTGGCGCAGGGCGGCGCGATAGGCGCGCTGGCGCTGAACGAACTCCGGCCGGGCGAAGGTGTCGGTCCAGCCCAGATAATCCCAGTAATTGACGCCGTAAGTCAAAGCGATGACACCCGGCTGGGCCGCCGCCTTCTCCACCGCCGCATTGGCCTCGATACAGCCGCCGCAGCCCTGGGCGGTGAACAGTTCGACGACCACCGGCGGGCCGTTGGTCGTCGCATGGCGCGGCGCAAGCGGCGTACGCCCCGCCGCCGGCTGGGCCGCCGAGGTGACGGACATGAGGGCGCCCGCCATGACCGCGCCCGCGATGATCCAACCCTTGGTGTTCATTCCGTCGTTCTTAGCTCTTGGGCTGAAAGGGAGCGCCTCATATTCGCGTGAGGCTCTCTCCGCTTCATTCAATCCATCAGCTGTTGTGACAGATAGACATAGTGGCGGGCCCAGCGACGGGCGTTGGCGACCGGGTCGGCGTCGTTGGAGTGGCCGCCCGCCGTGTCCTCATAATAAAGGTGGTCATACCCCATATCGCCCAGGCGCGCGGCGAACTTGCGCGCATGGCCGGGGTGGACCCGGTCGTCGCGCGTGTTGGTGGTCAGATAGACGCGCGGATAGGGCTGGCCCGGACGGAGCTGCTGATAGGCGGAGTATTTCGCGATCCACGCAGCTTCTTCCGGGATGCGCGGGTCGCCGTATTCGCCGATCCACGACGCGCCGGCCGGCAGTTCGTGATAGCGTAGCATGTCCACCAACGGGCTCTCGATCACAGCCGCGTTGAACAGTTCAGGGTGCTGGGTGATCGACACCGAGGTCAGGACCCCGCCGTTCGAGCGACCATAGATGCCCAGCCGACGCGGGCTGGTGATCCCGCGTTGTTCCAGATCGCGCGCCACGGCGGCGAAGTCGTCAAAGGCCTTCTGACGATCGCCGTCCAAGGCCGCCTGGTGCCAGTCGGGGCCGAACTCGCCGCCGCCGCGGATGTTGGCCTGCACGAAGACGCCGCCCCGCTCCAGCCACAGCTTGCCCATCTCGGGCTTGTAGGCCGGATTCAGACTGACCTGGAAACCGCCGTAACCCAGCATGATCGTGGGGTTCGAGCCGTCCAGCTTCATATCGCGCGGACGGGTGACGAAATAGGGGATCTTGGTCCCGTCGGTCGAGGTCGCTTCGAACTGTTCGGTCACGTCGCGCGACGCGTCGAACTTGGCGGGCGCCGACTTCAGTGGGGTCAGGGTCGCGGCGCCCGCATCGGCCAGGCTGAGGGTCGGAGGGGCCAGGAAGCCCTGGGTCGAGACGAACACTTCGCCGCGTGCTTTGGACGAGTCGCCCAGCCCGACGGCGAGGTTGTCGGGGACCGTGATGTCCTGACGGCTCCAGCCGCGCTCGCCGTTCGAACGGAAGACGCCAGCACGTCCACGCACATTGTCCGTGTAGGAAACGACCACGCGATCCGACAGAACGCGAACATCGCCTACAGCCTGACGCGCGTCAGGCGAGAAGATCAGCGGCGCGGCGTTGCTGACAACCGTCTCGCCGTCGGCCCGCGCCTGCAGCACCTCCAACGGCATCGACAGCAGGTCGCCGCCCTTGAACGCCGTCCCGCCGGTCAGGCTCCAGTTCTCTTCCGGCGCGAAGATCAGGGCGTCGTTCAGGACGCCATAGACCGAGACGCGGGCGGGCAGCCTAAGCTGGGTCGTCTTGCCGTCGTCCGCCAACTGCCATGTCTCGGACCGGAAGGTGTCCAGCGGGCGGGTGATGATGACGGCGGTCACCTTGCCGTCCTTGTCGCGATAGACGGCGGGGCTGACGCCGTAGCCGCCGTCGCCCTGTTCGCCGCGATAGACCTCGGTCGCCTGGGCCAGGGTCTGGCCGCGCTTCAGCGTCTTGACGATGAAGGGATAGCCGGACTCGGTCATGGTTCCGGCGCCGAAGTCGGTGGCGACCAGCAGGGTCTCGCGGTCCAGCCATTCGATGCGGTGCTTGCCCTCGGGCAGACTGAACCCCGCATCGACAAACCGTTTGGTGGTCAGGTCGAACTCGCGCACGACCACCGCATCCTTTCCGCCGTCGGACAGATTGATCAGGCAGCGGGTGTCGTCCGGCGCCAGGCAATCGGCGCCCTTGAACACCCAGTCCTTGCCCTCGGCCTTGGACAGGGCGTCGATGTCCAGCAGCGTCTCCCACTGCGGCGTTGCGGTCCGGTAGCTGTCCAGCGTCGTGCGCCGCCAGACGCCCTTGGGATTTGTCGCGTCCTGCCAGAAGTTGCCGATCCCGTCGCCCAGGAAGGATGGGCTAGGGATGCGGTCGGTGGCCGTCAGGATCGCCTGGGCCTCGGCGCGGAAGGTCTCGTAGCGCGGATCGCCGGTCAGGACGGCGAGCGACTTGCGGTTCTCTTCGGCGACAAAGGCCATCGCCTCGGCCCCGTCCACCTGCTCCAGCGCCAGATGATCGTCCGCCGCCGCGACGCCCGCCGGGGTCAGGTCGCGGGGGAAGTGGGGCGGCGGGCTGTCGTTGGTCGAGACCATGATTGCGTCGCCGCCGGTCGCGACCGGTGCCGTTGCGCAAGCGCCCATGAGAAGAGCCGGGATGGCGGCGGACAGGATCAGGTGACGCATGGCTTCAAAACTTTCCGCTCATCCCCGCGAAAGCGGGGACCCAGACCTTTGGGCGTTCGGCGTCGCCCGTTCGTACTGAATCTGATCCCAGTCGCCGAACCTTGCGAAAGCACTGGGTCCCCGCTTTCGCGGGGATGAGCGGAACCAGAGACTATTCCTGCGCCGGCGTGTCCATCAGGCGGCGCGACAGATAGGTGTATTCCAGCGCCAGACGGCGCGCGGTTTCGCGCAGGTTCGCCCCCGCCGCGTGGCCGCCGTCGACGTTCTCGTAGAACAGCACCGGATAGCCGAGCTCCTCAAGCCGTGCCGCCGCCTTGCGGGCATGGCCCGGATGGACGCGGTCGTCCTTGGTCGAGGTATGGATGAAGACCTCGGGATAGGGCTGGCCCGCGCGCAGGTTCTGATACGGCGAATACTGCTCGATCCAGGCGCGCTGCTCGGGCATGTCGGGGTTGCCGTATTCGCCGATCCATGAGGCGCCGGCCAGCAGCTTGTGGAAGCGCAGCATGTCGAACAGCGGCACCTGGATGACGGCGGCGTTGATCAGGTCCGGTCGCTGGGTCAGCATCGCGCCCATAAACAGGCCGCCTTGCGAACCGCCCATGATGCCCAGCTTGGGCTGGCTGGTAATGTCGCGGGCGATCAGGTCCAGGGCCACGGCCTGGAAATCCTCATGCGCGCGCTGGCGGTTCTGTTGCAGGGCCGCCTCGTGCCAGCGAGGTCCGAACTCGCCGCCGCCACGCGTATTGGCGATGACGTAAACGCCGCCCCGCTCCAGCCACAGCTTGCCGACCGTCGCCGAATAGCCGGGCAGCAGCGAGCTCTCGAACCCGCCGTAGCCGTACAGAAGCGTGGGTTTGGAGCCGTCCAGCGGCATGTCCGCCTTATGCACCACGAAATAGGGGATCATGGTCCCGTCGGCCGAACGGGCCTCGTGCTGATCGACCGTCATGCCGGCGGCGTCGAACTTGGCCGGCATCGACTTGACCTGATCGACCGCGCCGGTCGCCGCATCGGCCAGCCACAGGCTGGACGGGTTCAGATAGCCGGTGACGCTGACGAAGACCTTGTCATCCTTCTCCGAGGCGGAGCCGACGCCGACCGAGACGTTCTGGGGCAGGTCCAGCGTCGTGTGGGCCCACTCGCCCTGACCGGGAGTGTAGACCCGCACCGAGCCGCGCACATTGTCGTACAGGGCGACGACCAGCCGGTTGCGCGTGACGTTGACGTCCTCGATGGCCTGACGCTCGGTCGGGCGCAGCACCAGTTGGGCCGGCGTCGCCTGATTGGCCAGCCAGGCCTCGAGCGGCCAGGCGATCAGGTCGCCGGTCTTGAAATCCTGACCCGACGGCGCAGTCCAGTCCTGTTTCAGCGACACCAGAAGCTGGCCCTGGACCAGTCCGGTGATGTCGGACTTGGCCGGCAGTTGAAGCTGGGTAAGGGCGCCGTCGTCGCCCAGCCGCCAGGTCTCGGACGAATAGAAGTCCACCGAACGGTTGATCAACGTCGCCTTCACCACCCCGTCGGCGTCGCGCAGCGTATAGCCGGACACCGACACGTCGGTCGGCTGGCCGGTGAACAGGGTCTCGGCCTGGTCGGGCGTCTGGCCGCGCTTCATCCGCTTGACCACCATCGGATAGCCCGAGTTGGTCAGGGTGCCGGGACCGAAGTCGCGCGAGATCAGCAGGGTGTCCTTGTCGATCCAGGATGCGCCGCCCTTGGATTCCGGCAGGGTGATGCCGCCGTCGACAAACTTGCGCTCGACCGTGTCGAACTCGCGCAGGGTCACGGCGTCCTTGCCGCCGTTCGACAGGCTGATCAGGCAGTAGCGCTCTTCAGGCTGAAGGCAGGTCGAGCCCTTGTAGACCCAGTTCTGGCCCTCGGCCGCCGCGAGGGCGTCGATGTCGAGGATGGTCTGCCACTCCGGCGTGGCGGTGCGATAGCTGTCCAGCGTCGTGCGGCGCCACAGGCCGCGCACATGCTGGGCGTCCTGCCAGAAGTTGTCGATATGGCTGTCGTGGGTGAAGCCGGGCGACGGGATGCGGTCCTGGGCCTGGACGATCTCCAGCGCCTGCTGGTGCAGGGTCTCGTAACGCGGATCGCCTTGCAGGACGGCGAAGGTGCGTTCGTTGTGGGCCTTGACCCACTCCATCGCCCGCTCGCCCTCAACCTCTTCGAGCCACAGATAGGGGTCGGTCGCGTCGCTGGTCGCGAAACCGCCAGATGCGGGAGCGGGTGAGGAGGCTGGGGTCTGGGCCATGGATACCGAGGTCAGGCTGGTGGAGGCGAGAAGCGTCGCAAGCGCGACGGCGGAAGCACGGATCATGGACAGGTCCCCGAAAACGAAGCCGGCACCTTAACGACGCCTTCCCGTGCGGCAAGCCGTGCGACCTTACCGTTTTGTCACACCGGCGGGACGCGCCGTCTCAACCCTCGTCGGGAATGCAGAGCAGCTTGCCGCACGCCTTGCAGTGGACGGCGTCGGGGTCGTGATTCTGCAGGCCGCAGCGGTCACACGGAAAGTGCACCTTGTGCGGTCGGATCAGGGCCTGGGCGAGGCGCAGGAACAGGGTGATGCCGACAAGCATGACGGCGATGGACAACAACCGCCCCCACGGCCCCGGCAGGGTGACGTCGCCAAACCCGGTCGTCGTCAGGGTGGCCACCGTGAAATACAGCGCATCGACATAGCCGGCGATGCCGTCATGCCCCCTGAAGGTCGCATAGACGAAGCCGGTCGCCACGAAGACGAAGGTGATCAGATTGGCCAGGGCGCGGGCGATCCCTTCAACCCGCGTATCGTCGAACCGCGCCCCCACGGTGCGCCAGAAAAAGTCCGAGTTCAGCAGGGTCCACAGCCGCAACATCCGCAGGAAGCCGAGGTTGAACAGCCAGGCCGGAAACAGCAGGGTCGCCAGCACGAACAGGTCGACCCAGACGATCGGCCGCTTCAGCCAGTCCTTGATGTTCGCATAGGCATAGGCCCGCGCGGCCAGATCCAGAGCCAGAATGGCGGCGATGAAATAGTCCAGCGCATAGAAGGCCCAGCCCATGTTCTTCAGGATGGGCGCCGCAAGGAAAAAGCCGATGATCGCCAGGTCGATGCCGATGACCATCAACCGGAACCGCACCGCCGCCGGCTGACTGCCGTGATACAGATATCGCAGTCGGGCGCGCAGTCGCAGGCCGTTGTCCTTGGGGTCGGTTTCGGTCTGGGACACGCTGGTTTCCGCGACGCTGGGTTGGGCCTATATGGCCTGCATGACCCGTCCTTTCATCAAGATGAACGGCGCCGGCAATGACTTCGTCGTCGTCAATGCGCTGGAACAGCCGTTCGCTCCCGGCGAGGACCAGATTCGTGCTCTGGGCGACCGCCGGACGGGCGAGGGCTTCGACCAGCTGATCGCCATCGAACCGTCAGACACAGCCGACGCCTTCATGCGGGTGTGGAACGCCGACGGATCGATGGTCGAGACCTGCGGCAACGCCCTGCGCTGCGTCGGCTGGCTTTTGATGCAGGCCAACGCCTCCGACCGCGTGGTGATCGACACGGCGGGCGGCCCGACCACCGCCACCCGCGCCGGCGACCACCGCGTGACCGTGGACATGGGCAAGCCTCGCCTGGACTGGACCCAGGTTCCGCTGGCCGAAGAGATGGACACGCGCGGGATCGAGCTTCAGGTCGGGCCGATCGACGCGCCGATCCTGCATACGCCCGGCGCCGTCTCCATGGGCAATCCGCATGTGGTCTTCTTCACCGACCGCCAGGACGACGGCTTCGTCACCGGATCCGGCTCGCTGGTCGAGCATCACCCGCTGTTCCCGCAAGGGGTCAATGTCGGCTTCGCCAACGTGCTGGACCGGGACCATATCCGCCTGCGGGTCTGGGAGCGGGGCGCTGGCCTGACCAAGGCCTGCGGCACCGGCGCCTGCGCCGCCCTGGTCGCCACTGCGCGGCGCGGCCTGACCGAACGCAAGGCGACAGTGGTCGTCGATGGCGGCGAACTGGTCATCGACTGGGATGCGGAAACCGATCACGTCCTGATGACCGGGCCAGTGGAGATCGAGCGGACGGGCGTGCTGTCGATCTGACGGCGTTGACGCTGACGCGAAGGTAAGGCTCCGGGCCGATTGCTCAGGCTTCCTCCGCGTCAAGGGTTGGCGCGGCCCGTCCCAGCCTCTAGGACACGAACGGTTACAGCCACGCCGACGCCCTGGACGACCGATGCCCGATCAGACCGAAAAGCAAACCTTCTCCGACGACGAAGCGCTGGACTTCCACCGCATCCCGACGCCGGGCAAGATTTCCATGGCGCCGACCAAGCCGATGGCGACCCAGCGCGACCTGTCGCTGGCCTATTCGCCGGGCGTGGCCGTGCCGGTCCTGGCCATCGCCGCCGATGCGGATAGGGCCTACGACTATACCTCAAAGGGCAACCTGGTCGCCGTCATCTCGAACGGCACCGCGATCCTGGGCCTGGGCAACCTGGGTCACATGGCCTCCAAGCCGGTGATGGAGGGCAAGTCGGTCCTGTTCAAACGGTTCGCCGACGTCGACAGCTTCGACATCGAAGTGAAGACCACCGATCCGGACGAGTTCATCACCGTCGTCAAGAACATCGGCGACACCTGGGGCGGCATCAATCTGGAGGACATCAAGTCCCCCGAATGCTTCGTCATCGAAAGCGAGCTTCAGGACCTGCTGGACATCCCCGTCTTCCATGACGACCAGCACGGCACCGCCATCATCTCGACCGCCGGCCTGATCAACGCTGTTCATATCGCCGGCAAGAAGCTGGACGAGATCAAGGTCGTGCTGGCCGGCGCCGGGGCGGCGGGCCTGTCCTCCATCGCCCTGATGAAGGCCGCGGGCGTCAAGGCCGAGAACACCGTGATCTGCGACCGCGACGGCGTCGTCTACAAGGGGCGCGACCACGGCATGGACCAGTGGAAGGCCGCCCACGCGACCGACACGCCCCTGCGGACCCTGGCCGAGGCCATGGTCGGCGCCGACGTGGTGCTGGGCCTGTCCGCCAAGGGTGCGATCACCAAGGAGATGGTCGCGTCGATGGCGCCCAATCCGATCATCTTCGCCATGGCCAACCCCGACCCCGAGATCACGCCCGAGGACGTCAAGTCGGTGCGCTCAGACGCCATCATCGCCACGGGCCGCTCGGACTATGTGAACCAGGTCAACAACGTCCTGGCCTTCCCCTATCTGTTCCGCGGCGCGCTGGACGTGCGCGCACGGCGCGTGAACCACGAGATGAAGATCGCCTGCGCCCAGGCCCTGGCCGCCTTGGCGCGCGAAGACGTGCCGGACGAGGTCGCCGCCGCCTATCGCGGACGCAAGCTGAAGTTCGGGCCGGACTACATCATCCCGACGCCCTTCGATCCGCGCCTGATCTGGTACATACCGCCCTTCATCGCCCAGGCGGCGATGGACACCGGCGTGGCCCGCGTCCAGATCGAGGACATGGACGCCTATCGTCACGCGCTGCGTTCGCGCGTCGATCCGTCCGCCGCCCTGATGCAGAAGATCAGCTCGGCCGTGCGCGGCGGGCCGAACAAGCGCGTCGTCTTCGCCGAGGGCGAAGAACCCGCCGTCATTCGCGCCGCCTGGGGCTTCAAACAGGCTGATCTGGGCACGCCGATGCTGGTCGGCCGCGAGGATCTGATCCGTCAGAACGCCGCAGAGGCCGGTCTGAACTTCGACGAACTGGGCATCGAGATCACCAACGCCCGCGTCTCCGGCCACAATGTCGAGGACACCGACTGGCTGTACGAAAAGCTGCAGCGCCGGGGCTATCTGCGTCGCGACGTCCAGCGGATGATCAACCAGGACCGCAACTACTTCGCCGCCACCCTGGTCGCCAAGGGCCGGGCCGACGCCATGGTCGCGGGCGTGACCCGCAACTTCAACATGGCGCTGAAAGAGGTCCAGCGCGTGCTGGACGTGGACGACACCCTGATCGGACTGTCGATCCTGCTGGCCAAGGGTCGCACCCTGTTCGTCGCCGACACCACCATCCACGAACTGCCGAACGCCGAAGAGCTGGCCGACATCGCCGTCAAGGCGGCCGATACGGTCAGGAAGCTGGGTCGCAATCCGCGCGTGGCTTTCCTGTCCTATTCCACCTTCGGCAACCCGCCCGGCGACCGCGCCGAGAAGGTGCGCGAGGCGATCCGCATCCTGGACAAGAAGGGCGTCGATTTCGAATACGAAGGCGAAATGCCGCCGGAAGTCGCGCTCGATCCCAAGGGGCATTCGGCCTACGCCTTCAACCGCCTGACCAAGCCGGCCAACGTCCTGGTCATGCCCGCCATCCATTCGGCCGCCATCTCGACCAAACTGGTTCAGGCCCTGGGCGGCGCGACCGTGATCGGTCCGCTGCTGGTCGGTCTGGAGAAGCCGGTACAGATCGTCAGCTTGGGCGCCTCGGTCAGCGAGATCATCACCGCTGCCACCTTCGCCGCCTATGACGCCGGTCCCGCCTTCCAGGGCTCGGGCCTGACCTCGGCGCCGCGTCCCCCCGCGGCCGTGGTCGAGCGTTGAGCGAACCCTCGCCCTTTCCTCCCGCCGCCCCGCTGCCCCGGCGGGTGGATACGGGCCTCTATCTGGTCGCCACCCCAATCGGGAATCTGCGCGACATGACGCTGAGGGCGCTGGACGTGCTGGCCGCCGCCGACCTGGTGCTGGCCGAGGACACGCGCGTCACCGCCAAACTGCTGAGCGCCTATGGGCTGAAGGCCAGGCTGGAACGCTGCGACGACCATGCGTCCGGCCGCGCCGCCGAACAGGCGATCGAACGGGTGCGTGAGGGTCAGGTGGTGGCCCTGGTTTCGGATGCGGGCACGCCCCTGGTCAGCGACCCCGGCTTCGTCGTCGCCCGCGCGGTGATCGCTGAGGGCCTGCCCGTCCATCCGATCCCCGGCGCCTCGAGTCTGTTGGCCGCCCTGTGCATCGCCGGCCTGCCGGCCGACCGGGTGCTGTTCGCCGGCTTCCTGCCGCCCAAGACGGCCGGCCGCACCGCCGCGCTGGAAGGCTTGAAGAGCCAGCGCCAGACGCTGGTCTTCTTCGAAAGCGGACCGCGTCTGAAGGACAGTTTGTCCGACATGGCCGCCGTGCTGGGGCCGCGCCCCGCCGCCGTCGCCCGCGAGCTGACCAAACTCTATGAAGAGTGCGTGCGCGGGACGCTGAACGACTTGGCCGTCGATCCGCGCCTGGACAGTCCCAAGGGCGAGATCGTCGTGGTGGTCGGCCCCGGCGAAGAGATCCCGGCGACCGAAGCCGACGCGGACGCCGCTCTGATCGACGCGCTCCGGACCCTGTCCACCGGCGACGCTGCCTCCGAGGTGGCCAAGGCCTTGGGTCTGAACCGAAAGACCCTGTATCGCCGGGCGCTGGAGCTGAAGGGCAAGTGAAACGCCTGTCTCGTCCCGCGCCGGTGCGTCGCCCCAAGACGGCGTGGCGTCAGGCGACGGGCGGGACGGCGTTCAAATCCGGTCATGCCGCAGAATGGATCGCAGCCTTCTGGCTGATCCTGCGCGGCTATCGCGTTCTCGGCTTCCGTCTGAAGAGCCGGGCCGGCGAGATCGATCTGCTGGCCTGTCGCGGTCCGGTGCTGGCGGTCGTCGAGGTCAAACGCCGCGCGACGATGGAGGGGGCCCTGCTGGCGCTGAAGCCGGTCCAATACGATCGACTGGTCGCAGCGGGCGAGGCGATCCGGCGCAATCGGCCGGGCCTGCAACGTCTGGAATTGAGAATTGATATGGTGGCGCTGGCTCCCTGGCGTGTTCCACGTCATCTTCGCGGCGTCGAGAGGCGCTGACGAGGGGATCGCATGACGCGCGAGGAGGCCGAGGCCGTCCTGACCGCCGCCGGTCAGGCCGAAGACGACGCCTTTCCCTTGCTGGAGGCGGCGATCGCCTGCGCCATCCATGACCATCCATTGCGTGATCCCGAGCCTGTGCGCGCCCTGGCCCGCAACGCCTGCGAGCGGCTGAAGGAGCGGATCGGCGGTGAAGGCCCTGACGAGGCCTTGGCCGAAACCCTGTGCGCCGACCTGCGGCTGAACGGCGACTTGATCCATTACGACCATCCCGACAACACCGACATCATCGCGGTCGCCGAGCGGCGGCGCGGCCTGTCCGCCGTACTGGCGGTCTTCTATCTGCACGCGGCGCGCGCGGCCGGCATCACGGCGGCCGGCGTCGATTTTCCAGGCCATTTCATGGTTCGCGTCGAAACGCCGGAAGGTCCCGTCGCCCTGGATCCGTTCAGCCAGGGGCGGCTGATCCTGCCCAGCGAACTGACCCGGCGCGCCCTTCGCGCCGGTCTGATGCCGCACGTCGCGGATCGACTGGATCTTCTGATGGCGCCGGTGACGGATCGTCAGTCGCTGATCCGGCTGCAGAATGTGCTGTTCAGCCGCGCCATTCGCGGTCGGGATTATGAGGGCGCCGAGCGGTCGGCCCTGCGTCGCGCCCTGCTGGACCCCGAGGACCACCGGCCGTGGCTCGATGTCGCCTCGGCGCTCGAGAAGCAGGGGGCGCTCGCCGGCTCGCTGCAGGCCCTGGCGCGGGCTCAGGGTCTGGATGGCGTCGAGGAGGCGCGGCGGTTCACGACCTTCGAGCGCGTGCGGATGCAGTTGAACTAGACGACGGCCTCGCCGCGCAACAGCCGGGGCAAGTCGCCTGTCGCGCCGCCCGCCTCCTGCATGAAGGCGCGGCGTAGAGGGCCGATGCGGTTGACCGCGGCCATGCCCAGGTCGCGCGCCAGACGCACCGGCGCGATGTCGTTGGAGAACAGGCGTACGAAGGCGTCGAAGCCCGCCGCCAGGGCCGCCGTATCGAACCGGCGCCATCGCGCATAACGCTCCAAGACGGTTTCCGACCCGATATCCTCGCCCAGACGCGCAGCCTCGGCCAGAACCTCGGCCAGAGCGGCCGCATCCTTCAGCCCCATGTTCAGACCCTGGCCGGCGACCGGGTGCACGCCGTGCGCCGCATCCCCGATCAGGGCGATGCGCGGCGCGACCAGTTTTTCCGCCAGGCTGAGCGACAGCGGATAGACGAAGCGCGGACCCTCGACTGTCGCGCCATCCAGAAACTCCCCGAACCGCCGCATCAGATGGGCGTGGAAGGCGGCGTTGGAGGCGTCGCGCAGCGCCTCGCCCCGTCGCGTCGTCTCGGTCCAGACCAGGCTGGCGCGCTGATCCGTCAGGGGCAGGATGGCGAAGGGGCCGCTGGGCAGGAAATATTCGTGCGCGACATTGCCGTGATCGCGACCCAGCCGCACCGTCGCCACCACGCCGCTCTGGCCATAGCCCCAGCCGACGGTTTCGATCCCGGCCGCGCGGCGCACGGTCGAGCCTCGCCCCTCGGCGCCGACGACCAGGGGCGCGATCAGGGTCGATCCGTCGGCCAAGGTCACGGTCGCCTTGCCCGCATCGGTCGCGACGCTGGCGACGGTCTCCGGCGCCCGCACCGCGATGCCCGCGCGCGTCACCGCCTCGGCCAGAGCCGCACGGATGCGACGGTTCTCGACCATATAGCCCAGCGGCTCGCCGCCGGTGCGGCCGCCGATCTCGTCGGCGTCGAAGCGCAGGAAGGCGGGCGAGGCCGATCGGCTGGCCGCGCCCGGCCGACGCCCGTCCGTCACCAGAATATGGTCCATCCGGCAGGCGTGGGGACGCAGGGTTTCGCCCAGGCCAAGCGCGTCCAGCATGCGGAAGGTCGAAAAGGCGACGGCGGTCGAACGCCCGTCGAAGGTCGGCGCCAACTGGTCGCTGAACGGCTGCGGATCGACCATCACGACCTTCAACTGCGCTTGCGCCGCCGCCAGGGCGAAGGCCGCCCCGGTCAGCCCCGCGCCGGCGATGACGATGTCGTAGCGTTCGGTGTCAGCCATGGAAGGCTTGTCGCGCCGTCGCGGCCAAAGGTCCAGAGGACGATTTGTCAGGGTCGCGACGCCTTAGCCAATCGCGTACAGTAGCGCTTGTAGTGGTCAGCGGCCGCCCCCGGCCCAGGCGCCTTGAAGGTCCGGCCGTCGGATGAAACCGTGACAACATCCGCTCTGGCCAAGGCCTGGAACCAGTTGGGCTCAAAGTAGCCTTCACCAATGGTGGCCGATCCAATACCGCTAGATGGATCTCGCAAAGCCGTGTCCGATGAAAAGGTGGTGTTGCCAGCGGTGATATTCACCCGCCCCGCGCGCGCCAGGTCGCCGCGCAACTGCACAGCCCCACGCCGTCGATCACGACACGTCATGACGATATACGGGACGCCTTGTCCTGCGGAGGTCGTTCGGACGATGGAAAGGCTACCGGCCGCGCCGTGAGCAAGCTGCCATTCGTAGGTCCTGCCGTTCACCTGAAACGCTTGGCGTTGAGGGGCGCGATCTACGGGCGGCGAGCACCCGACAAGAGCGGCGACCGAGGCAGTAAGGACAATCCCAGGCTTCATATCGGGCAATCTGTCATGCCGATCTCTCTCAGTCCAAGGCCAAGCTGGTAAATGCGCTCTTAACCCTGACGATGCGACAAAGGCGGCTGAACGTCAGCCGCAGGAAGGTTCGATCCTTCATGTCCACCGCCCTCGTCATCGGCCGTCAGGCCTGGATCAGCGCCCGCATCCTGTGGGACGCGCCCTTCGTGGTGCGGTTCAGGGGCGTCTTGCAGGCCCTGCTGGCGACCCTGCTGCTGGTCGCCCTGGTGTCGTGGAATCCGGCGGACGCCAGTCTGAATGCCGCATCCAGCCTGCCGACGACCAACTGGCTGGGGGCCAACGGCGCCCTGTTCGCCGACCTGTTCATGCAATCACTGGGTCTCGCAGCCTGGCCCGCCGCCCTGCTGTTGGTCGCCTTCGGCCTGGCGCGCGCGGTCGGCGATGCGATCCAGCAAAGGCTCAAGCCCACGCCGTTGAAAGCCCTGGCCGCGACCGGCGGGGTGCTGCTGCTGTCCGGCGCGCTCGCCGCCCTGGCCGCGCCCGCCGCCTGGCCGCTCGCCGCCGGTCTGGGCGGTCTTTGGGGCGATGCGGTGACAGGCCGGGCGGCGCGCGGTCTCGGCGCCCTGCATATCCCCGGCGGCCGCGTCATTGTGGGCCTCGTCTTCCTGATCGCCGGACTGTGGCTGGTCGGTTTCGCCATCGGCCTGCGCGCCATGGATTTCTTGGACGCCCTGCATTGGGGCAAGTCGCTGCGCGCACCCGCGCCGCCCCAGCCGAAGCCCCAGGCCGCCCGCGAAAAGGCGCCCGCCAAGGCCCGAGCGCCCCGCGCCGCCCCACCGGAAGAGGCGCCGCTGGCCCCGACCTACGCCGAAGAGCCGCCTCAGACCGCCTACGACGACCTGCCGCCGTGGGAGGACGACGCCGTCCAGCCCGCGCCCCGCCCCTCGGCCGCCCGCCCGGTCGAGCCGCGCGTCGCCGCGGTCAAGGCGCCCAAGGCCCGCAAGGACGACGTGGACCAGCAGGCCTTCGACTTCGTGCGGCCGGAAGGCGATTTCGATCTGCCGCCGCTCGGCATCCTGACCAAGCCCGCCCAGCGCGTCGGTTCGGTGGACGAGGACTCCCTGAAACAGAACGCCAAGATGCTGGAAGGCGTGCTGCAGGAATTCGGCGTGCGCGGCGTGATCGACCAGATCCGTCCCGGCCCTGTCGTGACGCTGTACGAATTGGTGCCTGCGCCGGGCGTGAAGCACGGCCGCGTGGTCGCCCTGGCCGACGATATCGCCCGGTCGATGTCCGCCCGCGCCTGTCGTATTTCCGTGGTCCAGGGCCGCAACGCCATAGGCATCGAACTGCCCAACGCCAAGCGCGAGACCGTCTATCTGCGCGACCTTCTGGCCAGCGCCGAATACGACAAGAAGGGTCACCTGCTGCCCCTGGCGCTTGGCGAGACCATCGGCGGCGAACCCTATGTCGCCGACCTGGCTCGCATGCCTCACCTGCTGATCGCGGGCACCACCGGCTCGGGCAAGTCGGTCGGGGTCAACGCCATGATCCTGTCGATCCTGTATCGCCACAGCCCGGCCGAATGCCGCTTCATCATGATCGACCCCAAGATGCTGGAGCTGTCGGTCTATGACGGCATCCCGCACCTGCTGGCGCCGGTCGTGACCGACCCCAAGAAGGCCGTTATCGCCCTGAAATGGACGGTGCGCGAGATGGAGGATCGCTATCGCCGCATGTCCAAGCTGGGGGTGCGCAACATCGCCAGCTACAACGAGCGCGCCCGCGAGGCCCAGGCCAAGGGCGAGCATTTCGAACGCACGGTCCAGACCGGCTTCGACGACCAGGGCCGCCCGGTCTACGAATCCGAGAAGATCCGTCCCGAACCCCTGCCCTTCCTGGTCGTGGTCATGGACGAAATGGCCGACCTGATGCTGGTCGCCGGCAAGGACGTCGAGGGCGCGGTTCAGCGTCTGGCCCAGATGGCCCGCGCCGCCGGCATTCACCTGATCATGGCCACGCAACGCCCGTCGGTCGATGTCATCACCGGCACCATCAAGGCCAACTTCCCGACCCGAATCTCCTTCCAGGTCACGTCCAAGATCGACAGCCGCACCATCCTGGGCGAGCAGGGCGGCGAGCAGCTGCTGGGCCAGGGCGACATGCTCTATATGGCCGGGGGCGGACGCATCACCCGCCTGCACGGCCCGTTCGTCGACGACAAGGAAGTCGAGGACGTCTGCAAACACCTGAAGGCCCAGGCCGAACCCGACTATCTGGACCTGATCACCGACGAACCGGACGGCGACGGCGATAACGGCTATGACGAAGGCGGCGGCGGCGGATCGGGCGACGATCTGTATGATCGCGCGGTCGCCGTGGTCACCCGCGACCGCAAGGCCTCGACCAGCTACGTCCAGCGCCGTCTCCAGATCGGCTACAACCGCGCCGCTTCCCTGATCGAGCGAATGGAGCAGGAAGGCGTGGTCAGCCCCGCCAACCACGCGGGCAAGCGCGACGTCCTGGCCGGCCCGCCGCCGATGGTGTGACGAAAATCGAGGAACGGCTGCGGCTCGGAGCCGTTGTCTGACCCGCTATCGCGTCCAAGCTTCAGCATTTCGATGAACAGGGCTTCATCGCAGCGCCGGAATATGGTCAGGCTCGCGTCATTCCGACGCCAAGCCGACCGGGCAAGACGGCAGGATCGACAACCATCCCGAACGGGAGACGAACTTCATGACCTCGCGCGCCAAGACCGTGGCTATGGCCACCTCCGACCTGCACCGCCGCAGCCTGCTGCTGGGCGCCGGCCTGACGACCGGCCTGATTGCGCTGGGGGCCTTCGACGCCGTCCACGCCCAGTCGAATCTGTCGGCTGCGGATCGCGCCGTGGTTCAACAGGCGCAGGGCTATCTTCAGGCCCTGACCTCGGCGCAAGGGACCTTCACCGAAACGGGCCCGAACGGACAGACGCGCCAAGGCCGATTCTACCTGCAGCGTCCCGGCAAGATGCGGTTCGAATACACCAACCCCGCCGGTCTGCTGGTGGTGTCGGACGGCTATAACGTCAAACGCTACGACCCGCGTCTGAACAGCTTCCAGCAGGTGCCGCTGGGTCGCACCCCGCTGTCCACCTTCCTGGCGCGCAATGTGCGGCTGGACCAGGGCGTCCGCATCGAGCGCGTGACCCGGATGGCTTCGGGCGCCTTCGCCATCACGGCGCGGGATTCCAACCGCCCGAACGACGGTCAGGTCGTGCTGGCCTTCGCCGGCAATCCGATGCGTCTGCAAGAGTGGACCATCACCGATCCGCAGGGCGCCCGCACCCGGACCCAGCTGACCTCGCTGCAACCGGCGTCCGGCCTGTCGGCGCGCCTGTTCCAGCTCAGCGATCCGACCCGCCGGCCCGGCCGCAACTAAGGGCTTTCGGGGGCGGGTGACCATTCCTCAACCCCTGTTCCGCTAGACTGGCCGCATGAGCGCGACCGCCCCGCCATCCGGCGTCCCATCGCTGAAATGGATCGCGGCGGTCGGCGCGGGCGCCTTTGCTCTGTTCATGCTGGGCGCCCTGGTTGTCGAACCGGCTCTGAACCGCCTGATCGCGCCGAGCGACGCCTCCGCCAGACCTCGCGTGTACGGACAGGTCGAGGTCGGGGAAGTCGTGCTGTCCGGGCGCTACGTCGCGGCCAAGTCCGACATGGTGCTGGACGTGGACGGCGGCGCGCTGAGCACGACCACGGGCGGCCGCCTGACCTCGGCGCCGCATCGGCTGGTTCAGGCCGATCAGCCAGCCAGCGTTTCCAAAAGTTTCACCGACGCCATGGCCGTGCCGCCGATGGCCCAGATCGAGGTGCGGCGCGTCACGGCTGACGAAGACACGCGGCTGTGCGCCGGTCATCCCGTCGGATGGCTGGCGCTGGCCGTGCGGCGAGACGGCTTCGTCCTGATGCCGGTGCGACAAGGGCCGCCGCCGGGCGCCCTGTTGGCTGACGACCGCCTGTGCGCCGTGCTGGACCTCAGCCGATGATGAGAGCCCTGATGCTGGCGGCGCTGATCGGCCTGGCGACGGCGCTTCTGACCTGGACCCGGCCGGGCGCGACGGATGGGACAGCGACAGACCCTGTCGTCATTCAGGTGCTCGACAACGGCTTTCACACCGATATCGCCGTGCCGCGCGCCGCGCTGGAACGCCGCGGCGGTCCTCTTGCGCTTGCAGTCCAATCCTTGGCGCCCGGCGACTGGATTTTGATCGGCTGGGGCGATGCGAAATTCTACGTCGATCAGCGCCCGATTTCGGATCGGCTGCCGGATGGCGCCCGCGCCTTCCTGCATCCCGGCAATCGATCGGTGCTGATGCTGGCCCCTCGACGCGACGATCCGCGCCTGGCCTATGGCGAAGACAGCGCCGCCCTAACCCTGAGCCGCGCCCGCTTCGAGCGTCTGGCCACGCGGGTCGAGGCCTCGCTCGATCTGTCGAACGGCCGGCCGCGCACCGCAGCCCTGCGGCCCGGCGACGACGCGCGCTTCTTCGCCAGCCGCGAGACCTTCTCCATCCTGCATCTGTGCAATCACTGGACGGCCGGCGTCCTGAACGCCGGCGGCGTGGCGATCCGTCCGGTTCCGGCCATCACCTCGGGCGAGGTGATGCGCTCGGTTTGGGCCGCCGAACGGGCGCGAAAACTGGACAGACCCCCGCTGCGGGACTAGACCGCCCGACTTTCGCCTATCCGGCCGGGTCCGATCCCCAGCGGGCGAACAAGGAGGAGAGGCCGATGGCCCACAAGCAACACACCCGCAACGCCTCCGGTCCCGCCGGACCCAGCCAGCGCCAGCTGCGCGCCGGCGAGCTGATCCGTCACGCCCTGGTCGACATCCTGCGCGAGGAGGATATCCGCGACGAGGCCCTGGCCGGGGTGTCCATCACCGTGACCGAAGTGCGCCTGTCGCCGGACCTGAAACACGCCACCTGTTTCGTCGAGCCCCTGGGCGCCGGCGTCGAGGCCGCGCCGACCAACGGCCATGAGAGCGAGATCATCAAGGCCCTGAACGTCCACGCCAAATTCATCCGTGGTCAGTTGGGCCGTCGCCTGGACATGAAGTTCACACCCGACCTGAAGTTCCGCCACGACGAAAGCTTCGACGCCGCCAGCCACATCGACCGCCTGTTCGACGACCCCCGCGTCCGCGCCGACCTGGAGCGCCGCGACGACGAGGGCGATCAGTGATCCTCCGGTCTCAAGTAGCGCGAAGCGCGGTAGGCCAAGCATAATGGCCCGCAAGAAGAAGGGCGACATCGTCGACGGCTGGGTCTGCCTGGACAAGCCGTTCGAGATGGGATCGACCGAGGCGGTCAGCCGTATCCGCCGCCTGTTCAACGCCCAGAAGGCCGGTCACGCTGGAACGCTGGACCCGCTGGCCAGCGGCATCCTGCCCATCGCATTGGGCGAGGCGACCAAGACCGTGCCGATGATGATGGAGGCGCAGAAGGTCTATCGTTTCACGATCAACTGGGGCGTCTCGACCGACAGCGTGGACCGCGAGGGCGAGATCATCGGCCGCTCCGACGTGCGTCCCACGGTCGATCAGGTGAGGGCCGCCCTGCCTGCCTTCGTCGGCGAGATCGACCAGACGCCGCCGCGCTTTTCCGCAATCAAGGTGGACGGCGCCCGCGCCTATGACCTGGCCCGCGACGGGGTGGAGTTCGAGCTTCAGGCTCGCCGCGTGACCATTCATTCCGCCGAGGTCAGCGACGCGCCCGACGCCGACCACGTTGAAATCACAATCCGCACCGGCAAGGGCGTCTATGTGCGGTCGCTGGCGCGCGATCTGGCTGCGGTTCTGGGCGCCGAGGGTCATGTCAGCGCCCTGAGACGCGAGCGGGTTGGCCCGTTCACCACGCAAAACGCCGTCACTCTGGATTCTCTGGAGGAAATGGTGCATAGGGGCGCCGCCTCGGAAGGCTTGCTTGCCGTCGCGACCGCTCTGGACGACATCCCGGAACTGGCCGTGAATGAACAGGACGCCTTCTCGCTTCGGCAGGGACGCCCGATCGTTCTGCTCCCCCGTCAGGTGGAAACCCTCAAGGATCGTCTTACCGGCGGTTCACGCACGGTTTCAGCCTTTCAGGGCCAGACCCTCGTCGCTCTGTGTCAGTTGCGGGCCGGCCGGCTAGAACCCGACCGCGTTTTCAATCTTTCCTGATCGCCTGATTGGGAGACTCCAACCCGGCCTCAAGTAGCGCGAAAGCGCGGTAGGCCACCAAGGGAGAACTACGATGTCGGTTACTGCTGAACGCAAGCACGAGATCATCGCCGATAACGCCCGCTCCGCCGGCGACACCGGCTCGGCCGAGGTTCAGGTCGCGATCCTGTCGGAACGCATCGCCAACCTCACCGAACACTTCAAGACCCACAAGAAGGACAACCACTCGCGTCGTGGCCTTCTGAAGATGGTGTCGCAACGTCGCCGCCTGCTCGACCACCTGAACAAGGTCGACGCCGGTCGCTACCAGGCGCTCATCTCCAAACTGGGCCTGCGCCGCTAAGGCGTCGGATCAGTGTAGAATACGCTTTCGAGGCGCGGGCGGTCACGTCCGCGCCTCGTTGTGCAACTAGACACGACCTGTGCGCCGCAGGACTTACCGGCGCAGCTGCGAGGGCCATGACGGTCCTCTCCCGGTCGTCGCGATGGCGCGGCGGCCTCTGGATCGAAGGACTGAACGCCGACGCATCCGCCCCATGATGGGACCCCGCACGGAATACGCCGTCCGGGATACGAAAGACGAAATATGTTCGACATCAAACGCAAGACGATCGACTGGGCCGGCCGCCCGCTGACCCTGGAAACGGGCCGCATCGCCCGCCAGGCCGACGGCGCCGTGCTGGCGACCTACGGCGAGACCGTGGTTCTGGCCACCGTCGTCTATGGCCGCGCGCCCAAGCCCGGCCTGGATTTCTTCCCCCTGACGGTCAACTATCAGGAAAAGACCTTCGCCGCCGGCAAGATCCCGGGCGGCTACTTCAAGCGTGAAGGCCGTCCGTCCGAGAAGGAAACCCTGGTTTCCCGCCTGATCGACCGTCCGATCCGCCCGCTGTTCGTCAAGGGCTTCAAGAACGAGACCCAGGTCGTCGTGACCGTGCTGCAGCACGACATGGAAAACGACCCCGACGTTCTGGGCATGGTCGCCGCCTCGGCCGCCCTGACCATCTCGGGCGTGCCCTTCATGGGCCCCATCGGCGCCGCGCGCGTCGGCCTGATCGACGGCGAACTGGTGCTGAACCCCGCCATCGACCTGATCCCGTCCTCGGACCTCGACCTGGTGGTCGCCGGTACGCAAGACGCCCTGATGATGGTCGAATCCGAAGCCAAGGAGCTGTCGGAAGAAAAGATGCTCGAGGCCCTGATGTTCGCGCATGCGGGCATGCAGCCGGTGATCGACGCCATCATCGAACTGGCTGAACACGCCGCCAAGGAACCCTTCGACTTCCAGGCCGAAGACCACTCCGACGTCGTCGCCTCGATCAAGTCGCTGGTCGGCGAAGACATCAAGAGCGCCTACACCCACGCCGGCAAATACGAGCGCCGTTCGGGCGTCGACGCGGCCAAGAAAGCCGCCGCCGCCAAGCTGGTGAAGACCGACGAGAACCCCGACGGCGTCGACGGTTCCAAGTTCTCGGCCGCCTTCAAGGAGTGCGAAGCCGAAGTCCTGCGTCGCGACATCATCGAGAACGCGCACCGCGTCGACGGCCGTGCCCTCGACAAGGTCCGCGCCATCGTGTCGGAAGTCGGCGTCCTGCCGCGCACCCACGGTTCGGCCCTGTTCACGCGTGGGGAAACCCAGGCCCTGGTCGTCGCCACCCTCGGCACCGGCGAGGACGAGCAGTACATCGACAGCCTGCAGGGCACCTACAAAGAGAACTTCCTGCTGCACTACAACTTCCCCCCCTATTCGGTGGGTGAAGCGGGCCGCATGGGTTCGCCCGGCCGTCGCGAAATCGGTCACGGCAAGCTGGCCTGGCGCGCGATCCGTCCGATGCTGCCGACCAAGGACGACTTCCCCTACACCATCCGCCTGGTCTCCGAGATCACCGAGTCGAACGGCTCGTCCTCGATGGCCACGGTCTGCGGTTCGTCGCTGGCCCTGATGGACGCCGGCGTGCCGCTGATCCGTCCGGTCTCGGGCATCGCCATGGGCCTGATCCTGGAGCCGTCGGGCGAGTTCGCCATCCTGTCGGACATCCTGGGTGACGAAGACCACTTGGGCGACATGGACTTCAAGGTCGCCGGCACGTCGGAAGGCATCACCAGCCTTCAGATGGACATCAAGGTCGCTGGCATCACCAAGGAGATCATGAAGCAGGCCCTGACGCAGGCTTCGGCCGGTCGCCTGCACATCCTGGACGAGATGTCCAAGGCCATGGATGCGCCGCGCGCCGAACTGGGTGAACACGCGCCCAAGATCGAAACGGTCAAGATCCCCGTCGACAAGATCCGTGAAGTCATCGGTTCGGGCGGCAAGGTCATCCGCGAGATCGTCGAAAAGACCGGCGCCAAGATCGACATCGGCGATGACGGCACCATCAAGGTCGCCGCCAACGACCAGGAGAAGATCGACGCCGCCAAGGCCTGGATCCAGTCCATCGCCTCGGAGCCGGAAGTCGGAACCATCTACTCCGGCAAGGTCGTCAAGGTCGTCGATTTCGGCGCCTTCGTGAACTTCTTCGGCGCCAAGGACGGCCTGGTCCACGTGTCCCAGATCGCTTTGGAACGCGTCGCCAACCCGGCAGACGTCCTGTCGGAAGGCCAAGAGGTCAAGGTCAAGTTCCTGGGCTTCGACGATCGCGGCAAGACCAAGCTGTCGATGAAGGTCGTCGATCAGGCCACAGGTGAAGACCTGACGGCCAAGATTAACGCCGAGCGCGCCGAGCGCGGCGAAGAGCCCCTGTCGGAAGACACCGGCGGTCGTCCGAAACGTGACGGCGGGGATCGCGGTGGCGATCGCGGACGTCGTCGTCGCGACTAAGCGATCTCGCATCCAAGACTGATGAGGCCCGGCGGAGCGATCCGCCGGGCCTTTTTCTTTGCGGCCGCGCAACGGCTGTCCGCGATTTCACTTGCCGCTTCGGCCCATGCAGTTTCCATTGCCGCATCCAAGTTTCGAGGGGCCGTTCCATGTTCGATCGTCGTCGTCTTCTTCAGTCCGCCGCCTTGGGCGCCGGCCTCGTCGCCGTCGGCGGCCCCGCCTTCGCGCGTCAGGCCGGGGCATCGCAGGGCGACGCCGCCGCCCAACTCAAAACCTTCATGGACGCCACGTTCGAGCAGACGCTGGACAAGAGCCCTGAGGTCGTCACCATGTTCGGGCTGGACAAGGGCGACCGCGCCGCCGCCAAGTCCAAACTGACCGTTCCGACACGCGCCGAGGAAGACGACCAGCGCGCCTTCACGCGTCGCCAACGCGCCGAACTGTCCCGCATCGACCGCTCTAAACTCGATGCCCGCAACGCCAACTACTACGACAGCCTGACCCAGAATCTGGACGGGGTGATCGCCACCTACGACATCCCCTACGGCCAAGGCGGCTGGCCCAATCCGTACCGCGTCAGCCAGCAGGGCGGCGCCTATCAGTCCACGCCTGACTTCCTGGCCAACCAACACACCATCGAGACGGCCGCCGACGCCGACGCCTATGTCGCCCGCGTCAACGCCTTCGCCGACGTGCTGCTGGCCGAGACGGATCGATTGAAGGAAGACTATGCGCTGGGCGTCATCCCGCCCGATTTCATCCTGGCCAAGGCGATCCGCCAGCAGGACGGCGTCCTGGCGACCCCCGCGGCGACCTCGCCCCTGACCCAGTCGGTCGTGGATCGGGCCCGCTCCAAGGGCCTGACCGGCGACTGGGGCGCCCAGGTCGAACGCCTTGTGACCGAGCGGGTCTATCCGGCCCTGGCCGCCCAGAACGCCGTGCTGAAGGCCGCCCAACCGAACGCCGTACACGAGGCCTCGGTGCGCCGCCTGCCGCAGGGCGAGCAGTATTACGCCAACAGCCTGCGCTACATCACCACGACCCGGCTGACGGCGGACGAGATCCACCGCACCGGCGTTGAACAGATGGCCGACCTGACGGCGCGCGCCGATGTGTTGCTGAAGGCGCAAGGCCTGACGCAGGGTTCGGTCGCCGAGCGGATCAAGGCTTTGGGGGACGATCCCAAATATGTCTACGCCAACACGGACGCCGGCAAGGCCGAGCTGATCGCCAAGCTGAACGCCCAAATGGCCGACATGCAGGCCCGCCTGCCCAACGCCTTCGGCCGTCTGCCCAAGGCCAAGGTCGAGATCAAGCGCGTCCCGCCCGAGATCGAGGCCGGCGCGCCGATGGGCTATTACAACTCGCCCAGCCTGGATGGGACGCGGCCCGGCATCTATTGGATCAATCTGAAGGACACGGCGGAATGGCCGTCCTGGACCCTGCCGACCCTGACCTATCACGAGGCCACGCCGGGTCACCATCTGCAGATCAGCCTGCAGCAAGAGAGCGAGTCCGCGCCGCTGCTGATGAACCTGCTGGGCTTCTCGTCCTACGTCGAGGGCTGGGGGCTATATGCCGAACAGCTGGCCGACGAACTGGGCGCCTATGAGAACGATCCGGTGGGTCAGATCGGCTACCTGCAATCGCTGATGTTCCGCGCCGCGCGCCTGGTGGTCGACACCGGCATCCATTCCAAGGGCTGGAGCCGCGAACAGGGCATTCGCTACATGATGGAGGCCTATGGCGATCAAGAAGGCGCGGCGACGTCCGAGGTCGAACGCTATTGCGGCTGGCCGGGCCAGGCCTGCGCCTACAAGGTCGGTCACAACGAATGGGTTCGCCTGCGCGAAAAGGCCAAGACGACCCTCGGGCCCAAGTTCGACATCAAGGGCTTCCACGACACGGCGCTCGCTGCCGGCGGCGTGCCCCTGTCGGTGCTGGAACGGATCGTCGACGGCTGGGTCGCGACCCAAGCCTAGTTCCGGCGCTCAGTCGGCGACGGTCAGGCCGTCGGCCTGGCGCAGGCGATTGTGGATGTCGGTGGCGGCGACGGCGGCTTCGGCGGTCGCGACGGCGATCTGGTTGAGGCCGCGCACCACGTCTCCGGCGGCATACAGGCCCGGCACGCTGGTGGCCTGATGCAGATCGACCTCCAACCGGCCGTCGTCGGCCAGACGCGCGCCCAGCCCCCGGGCCAGTTCGGCGTTCGGCGATGTGCCCAGCGCCGAATAGACCAGGTCGAACGCGCGACTCTGGCCGGCGTAATTCAGGGCCGTCACCCGGTCGTTCTCGATGTCGATCGCGTCCAGCGGCGCCAGAATCAGTTCGACGCCCAGCCGTTCCAGTTCGTCACGCCGGCTGAGCGCGTCGGGCGCGCCGATATGGATCAGGGTCACACGGTCGGAATAGGTGCGCATGAAGGCGGCCTCGCGCGCGCCCTTGTCGCTTTGGCCGATGATGGCGACAGCCTTGTCGGTCGCCTCATAACCGTCGCAGATGGGACAGATGCGGACCAGCGCCTTTTGCACCGCCGCTTCAACGCCGGGCAGATCCGGATGGTGATCGACGACCCCGGTCGCCAACAGGACGGCGCGGGCGCGGATGGTGCGGCCATCCATCTCAGCGACGAAGCCGTCGCCGTCGTGGCTCAGACGCTGGATGCGACCCGGTTCGACGACCGCACCATATTCCTCGGCCTGTTCGCGCATCCGCTTCAGGATTCCCGCGCCGGTGATGCCGGCCGGAAAGCCCGGCATGTTGTGGCTGAGCGGGATCCAGCAGGCGCGGGGCGCGCCGCCATCCACCACCAGGGTCCGCCGACGAAAGCGCCCCAGATAGGTCGCCGCCGTCAGGCCGGCCGGGCCCGCGCCGATGATCAGAACCTCCGGATCGGTCACCGCGTGCGCCAAGTGACAGGCCAAAGGTCGGACGGCACGCCGGCGCATTGGCCCATCACGCTTTCCTGTGTCAGGGTGAAGCCCTGTCCCGTCCAGGCCCAGGTCTGCGCCGCGCCGCAATCCCCGATGCCCCGCCCCTTGGCGAAGGCCGACAGGGTGCGGGTCTTGGGATCATAGGCGCCGTTGACGGTCGCGTTGTCCGGCATGACGGGATCGGAACCCGGCCCTTCCGATCCGGCGAGGATCGCGGGCCGAGGGTCGCGACCGCCCGGTCCTGTCAGATACCAGTTGTGGGTGACATTATAGGCGCCCGATCCGCAGGGCACGGCCCACAGCTCGGTGCGGGCGTCCAGCCGGGCGGACATGACCATGTCGCTGACGGCCGGCATGGCCGACTCCTTGAGGCAGTCGCCAACCTCGGTGCGGGCGCGCAGCGCTGCGGGCAGGCGCTGGTTTTGATCGCCGAAACCGGCCTGATCGACGGCCGGAGCGGGGGTGACGATCGGCAGCGACGGCGCGATCGGCACAAGGGCGGCCGGGCGGTCGCCGCGTCGGATCAGGGCGGTTGGCGTATCCAGACGTCCCTGCTTCTCATCGATCCACAACAGGGCGGCGGCGGCGCCGTGCAGCGAGACCTCCTGGGTCGAGGCGCCGCGAATGATCATGACCTTGCCCTGGGCCAGGGCGTCCAGGGCGGCGCGAGCGCCTTCGCGGATCTCGCCTATCGGCGTCTCGACGTTGCTAGCGTTGCTGATCACAGCCGGATAGGCGCGGCCGTCGATCGTCAGGCTGAGCGGCTCAGCAGCCTTGGCGTCGCCGTCGGGCCAATAGCCGAAGAGGATTTGCGGCTGGGCGTCCGGACCGGGCGCCAGGGTGATGCGGACCCAGCCGGCGGCGAACTCTGGCGCGAAGCCGAAGGCCCAACAGGTCCCGTCGTTGCCGCAGGTGGCGCTCCAGTCGCGGAAGGTCTTGGTTTCAGGGCGGATCTGCAGCACCGGAGCGGCCGCAGCGGGCGCAGCCGGACTGGCGGCCTTGGTCGCGGCAGGCGCCTTGTCCGCATCCCTGTCGCCGCATCCGGCGGCGACCAGCGCCGACACGGCGAGGGCGGACAGGCCTGGGGCTGATCGGGCGACGCCGCGCCACAGGCCGTTCGGGGTCATGCCTTCTTCAACTCCGACGGCTTGTGCGCCGCGCGTGCGCCGGTCTTGGCGCTCTCGACGATATACTCGGGATTATCCTTGGAGGCCGCAACCTTGTGGCCCTTGATCTTGGTTTCCGAAGTGACCTTCCTAACCACCTTGCCGGTCGTGGTGCCCTGGCTGTGGTCCCACTTCACCTTGTCGCCGGCCTTGAACGTCTTTTCTGACATGACGATGACTCCTGCTGTGTCGCTTCCTGTTCAGCGATCAGCCTGCGCATCAGTTCCGCGTCGATCACGGGCGGCGCCTCGCAGAAGGTGACGATCCAACGATCCACCAGCTGGCGCTCTTCTTCCGTCATCCTGCCGTCCGTCTCTGTTGCTGGGCCCAAGAGAAGTCCGGGCTGGCCAAAGGGTTCAGGAACGATCTGCGTTATTCCGGGCGACGACGGCGGGCGGCGGGGTTTGCGCGGGCGCGCGGCCTCGCTATACCGCCGCCACGACATTCCCTTCCCCACAGTCACAGGCGGACCGCACGCATGGCCAAGATCAAGGTCGAAAACCCCATCGTCGACATCGACGGCGACGAAATGACCCGCATCATCTGGCAGATGATCAAGGACAAGCTGGTCTTCCCGTTCCTGGATCTCGAGCTGGACTACTACGACCTGGGCATGGAGCACCGCGACGCCACCGACGACCAGGTGACGATCGACGCGGCCCACGCGATCCAGAAGCACGGCGTCGGCGTGAAGTGCGCCACCATCACCCCGGACGAAGCCCGCGTGCAGGAGTTCGGCCTGAAGAAGATGTGGAAGTCGCCGAACGGCACCATCCGCAACATCCTGGGCGGCGTGGTCTTCCGCGAGCCGATCATCTGCTCGAACGTGCCGCGCCTGGTTCCGGGCTGGACCCAGCCGATCGTCGTCGGCCGTCACGCTTTCGGCGACCAGTACAAGGCCACCGACTTCCTGATGCCCGGCCCCGGCACCCTGACGATCAAGTTCGTCGGCGAGGACGGCGAAGTGATCGAGCACGAGGTCTACAAGGCCCCGGGCGCAGGCGTGGCCATGGCCATGTACAACCAGGACGCCTCGATCCGCGAGTTCGCCCACGCCAGCTTCGCCTATGGCCTGCAGCGCAACTACCCGGTCTATCTGTCGACCAAGAACACGATCCTGAAAGCCTATGACGGCCGCTTCAAGGACCTGTTCCAGGAAGTGTTCGACGAACACTACGCCGCCGAGTTCAAGGCGCGCGGCCTGACCTATGAGCACCGCCTGATCGACGACATGGTCGCGGCCGCCATGAAGTGGTCGGGCGGCTTCGTCTGGGCGTGCAAGAACTACGACGGCGACGTGCAGTCCGACGTGGTGGCGCAGGGCTTCGGCTCGCTGGGCCTCATGACCTCGGTCCTGATGACGCCGGACGGCAAGGTGCTGGAGACGGAAGCCGCCCACGGCACCGTGACCCGCCACTATCGCCAGCATCAGAAGGGCGAGGCCACCTCGACCAACTCGATCGCCTCGATCTTCGCCTGGACGCGCGGCTTCAAACACCGCGCCAAGCTGGACGGCAACGCCGCCCTGGACCAGTTCGCCGACACCCTGGAGAAGGTGGTCGTGGACACGGTCGAGGCCGGCTTCATGACCAAGGACCTGGCGCTGCTGGTCGGCGATCAGCAGGGCTGGCTGACCACCGAGGGCTTCCTCGACAAGGTGGCCGAGAACCTGAAGACCGCTCTGCCCGACGTGGGCTGAGGACGACGTTCCTCCCCCGCTGCGCTGGGGAGGAACGCAAGAATACCAGCCCCGTCGGATCGCTCCGGCGGGGCTTTTCGTTGTGCGAAGGGCCGGGGCGTGCATGATCGGCGGTAATGAGGATGCGTTCGTGAAGCGGCTGTTCGGAAACCTGGTGCTGGCGGCGGTGGTCGTGGCGGTGCTGTCCTTCTTCGCGGCGCCCGCAGTGGCCTTCTTCGCCATTCGGTCGGCGGCTGAGGCGAACGACGTGGCGGGGCTGGCGCGGCTGATCGACTTCAACGCCGTGCGCCAATCGTTGCGGCCGCAGCTGGCGGGACGGCCCGAGGCGATGGCGCCCGCGCCGTCCTTCCTGGAAGACCCCATCGGCGCCTTCCGGCGTCAGATCGAGCAGAACCCGATCCTGCGCCAGCCGGACGTCGACGCCTATCTGACGCCCGCCGCCCTCAACGCCCTGCTGAAGGGCGAGGGCCGATGCGCCAGCCAGCGCACGTCGGCGGGCGTGGCGCCGGCCTCGGAACGCAGCCGCAAGCCCTGGCCCAGCCCCGCCTACTGGAGCGTCAATCGGGCGCGGATGGCGGTGACGGATCAGGGCGGGTCGCGCACCCTGTTCACCTTCGAGCGGCGCGGGCCGTTCGAGTGGAAGCTGGTTCACATCGGCCTGCCCGACGGGACGGCCCCGGCGGCGCCCGCCGTCACCGTCACCCCGCGATAAACCCGGCAACCGACGCCGCCCGGCCTGCGTTGGCGTTCCAAGGAGACGACATGAGCCGCAAGATCATCACCGCAGCCCTGATCGCCGTCGTCATCGGCGTGGTCGTCGCCCTGTTCGTCTCGCCCTTCATCGCCGCCCAGGCGCTGGTGCGGGCCGCGCGGACCGGGGATGCGGCCGGGCTGGAGCGGCAGGTGGACTTCCCGGCGTTCCGGACCAGCCTGAAGAGCGAGCTGAACGCGCGCGCGGCCCTGGAAATCCGCAACCGGACCAAGGGCGACACCGGCCTGGCGGCGCTGGGGATGCTGCTGGCCCCGTCGCTGGTCGAAGGCGCAGTCGACAACTTCGTCACGCCGCAAGGCATCGCCGCCATGGTCCGCTCAGGCGAGACGCCCGAGCCGGAACGGCCCGTGCCGGCCGACGACACGCCGGCCGTGGACAAGGACAAGATCCGCCAGTCCTGGGCCTATCGCGGGCTCAACACCTTCGCCGTCACCCTGACGCGCGACGATCGGCCGGACGATGCGCTGGTGCTGATCCTGGAACGCCGGACGCCGTTTACCTGGAAGCTGGCCGGGGTCGATCTGACGCCCGACCCGATGGGTTGAGACGGTCGGGGACAAAAACACCGTCTAAAGTGTCTAATTCGTCTGATTGGACGGCGGGCGCCGATCAAAAAGTGGGTGCAATTGGTGCGCTTTGCCTTGGGTGCGCGGCCTCCTCTGTGGTGAGCGCAGAGTATAGGCCGTCTCTGCGGCATGCTCAGGAAGCGGACGCTGCGGCCGGCTAAGCCGCTGAGTTGCAAGGCTGTCAGGTTCGAAATTGCGATGGATTACCCTCTTCCTTTGGGAGAGGGCTTGAGCGCATGAGCGCGCAGCGATCGTACTTGCGCGAAAGGGTGAGAGTCGGCTGGTGCGACATGGTCCGCCGGCCGACCCTCATCCGGCCCTTTGGGCCACCTTCTCCCAACGGGAGAAGGTCATCGTATTTTTACGCCAGCGCCGCACGAACCGCCGCCATGCCGTCTTCGGCCTTGGAGCCGTCGGGGGCGCCGCCCTGGGCGAAGTCGGGTTTGCCGCCGGCGCCTTGGCCGCCCATGGCGATGACGGCGGCGCGAGCCAGGTCGGCGGCGTTGACGCGGTCGATCAGATCCGAGGTCACGGCGACGGTGACCGCCGCCTTGCCCTCGGTGACGCCGATCAGGGCGACGACGCCGGTTCCGACCTGCTTTCTGAAGTCCTCGGCGACGCCGCGCAGACCCTTGCCGTCCACGCCGTCCAGCACGCGGGCCATCAGCTTGACGCCGTTGATCTCCTCAGGCGCGGACGCGGCGCCCGAGCCGCCGCCCAGGGCCAGCTGTTTCTTCAGCTCGGCGACCTGTTTCTCCAGCGACTTGACCGAGGCGGTCAGGCTGTCGACGCGGGCGGGGACGTCGGCGGTCTGGACCTTGAAGCTTTGGGCCAGCGAACGGGCGACGCCAGCCTGGGCCAGCAGATACTGCCGCGCGGCCTCGCCGGTCAGGGCCTCGATGCGGCGCACGCCGGCGGCGACGCCGGTTTCCTGAACGATCTTGAACAGGGCGATGTCGCCGGTGCGGGCGACGTGGGTGCCGCCGCACAGTTCGACCGAATAGGGGGCGTTGTCGCTGACCAGCGAGCGACCCAGCGTCAGGACGCGGACCTCGTCGCCGTATTTCTCGCCGAACAGGGCGATGGCGCCGGCCTCGATCGCCTCCTGCGGCGCCATCAGTTTGGTTTCCGCCGGGACGTTCTGGCGGATGACGGCATTGACCTCGGTCTCGATGGCGGACAGTTCGGCCTCGGTGAGCGGGGCGCCGTGGCTGAAGTCGAAACGGGCGCGCTCGGCGTCGACAAGTTGACCCTTCTGGGCGACTGCGGGGCCGAGCACATTCTTCAGCGCCGTATGCAGCAGGTGGGCGGCGGAGTGGTTGGCGCGGCTGGTGCGGCGCTTTTCAGCGTCCACCAGCTGGGCGGCGCGGGTTCCGATCTCCAGCTTGCCGGCCGTGACCTGGGCCACCAGGACATGCAGGTCGCCGGCGTGTTTGCGCACATCGATGACCTCGGCCTCGCCACCCGGCCATTCCAGGGTTCCGTGGTCGCCGGCCTGGCCACCGCTTTCGGCGTAGAAGGGGGTGGTGTCGAACAATACTTCGACGATGTCGCCGGCCTCGGCCGTTTCGACCGGCGCGCCGGCGTTCATCAGGGCCAGGACCTCGCCCGAGCCTTCGATATTGTCATAGCCGGTGAAGACGGTCGGCCCCATCCGGTCGCGGATCGCCAGCCATTCGTTGGTGTTGGCGGTCTGGCCCGAGCCCTTCCAGTTCTCGCGCGACCGCTGGCGCTGCTCAGCCATGGCGGCCTCGAAGCCGTCGACATTGACCGAGAAGCCGCGACGACGGGCCTCATCCTGGGTCAGGTCCAGCGGGAAGCCGTAGGTGTCGGACAGGGTGAAGGCCGTCTGGCCGTCCAGCATGTCGCCGGGACGGAAGCCCTGAACCGCCGTGTCGAACAGGGCCATGCCGCGGCCGAGCGTGGTGCGAAAGCGGATCTCTTCCTGCTTCAGCGTATCCTCGATGAAGGGCTGGGCCCGGGCCAGTTCGGGATAGGCGTTGCCCATCTGGGCCACCAGGGTCGGGACCAGACGGTGCATCAGGGGATCGGCGGCGCCCAGCAGGTGGGCGTGGCGCATGGCGCGGCGCATGATCCGACGCAGGACATAGCCGCGGCCCTCGTTCGACGGGGTGACGCCGTCGGCGATCAGGAAGGACGACGAGCGCAGGTGGTCGGCGATGACGCGGTGGCTGGCGGCCTGATCGCCGTCCGACTTGGTCGCGGTGGCGTCTTCGGAGGCGGCGATCAGGGTCTTGAACAGGTCGGTTTCGAAGACCGAATGGACGCCCTGGAGGACGGTGGTCATCCGCTCCAGACCCATGCCGGTGTCCACGCTGGGCTTGGGAAGGTTGCGAACGATCTGATCGTTCTCCTTCTCATACTGCATGAAGACGTTGTTCCAGATCTCGACGTAGCGATCGCCGTCCTCGTCCGGCGAGCCGGGAGGGCCGCCGGCGATCTTGTCGCCGTGGTCCCAGAAGATTTCGGTGCAGGGCCCGCAGGGACCGCTGTCGCCCATGGCCCAGAAGTTGTCCGAGCCGGCGATGCGGATGATCTTGTCGTCGGAGAAGCCGGTGACCTTCTTCCAGATCGCGGCGGCCTCGTCGTCATCGATATAGACGGTGACCAGCAGGCGTTTGGGGTCGAGGTCGAAGTCCTGGGTGACCAGGTTCCACGCCTTCTCTATGGCGTGTTCCTTGAAGTAGTCGCCGAACGAGAAGTTGCCCAGCATCTCGAAGAAGGTCAGGTGGCGGGCGGTATAGCCGACGTTGTCCAGATCGTTGTGCTTGCCCCCGGCGCGGACGCATTTCTGCGAGCTGGTCGCGCGCGGATAGGGCGGCTTGGCGGCTCCGGTGAAATAGTCCTTGAACGGCACCATGCCCGCATTGACGAAGAGCAGCGACGGATCGTTCTGCGGCACCAGCGGGGCCGAATGGACCTTGGCGTGGCCGTCCGCCGCGAAATAGTCGAGGTAGGTGGCGCGGATCTCGTTCAGGCTGGGCATATGCGGTCTTCGGCTCGGGCGGTCGCTAGGAACCGGCGTCATATAGGGTTTTGGCGGGGAGCGCATCATCTGCGCGGGGAGAGGCGCGCGCCCCAGAGAAGACGATGTCTCCTCCCCGCTTTGCGGGGAGGGGGACCGCTGAGCGGTGGAGGGGTTGTGCCGCCTCACGTCCCTTGATCGGTGACGCTCCGAAGAGCCCCTTCTTCACGGCGCTGAAGAAGCGCCGCGCCACCTCCCCGCAAAGCAGGGAGGAGACGAAAGCGCCCGCTTCACACCCTCGGGGGCGGACCGAACTTGCCGGACTGGTAATCCTGGATTGCCTGGATGATCTCGTCGCGGGTGTTCATGACGAAGGGGCCGTGGCTGAAGACCGGCTCGCCGATGGGATCGGCATGGCCTAGCAGCACCACGGCGTCGGTGGTCGCCGTGATCCGGACCGCATCGCCGTCGGACAGGGCGGCGAGGTTCCATTGCGGGGCGGGGGTTCCGGCGACGGCGATCTCGCCCTTGACGCCATAGAGGAAGACGTTGCGGCCACGGGCGACGGGCGTCTCGAACGTCGCACCGGCGGGCAGGCGCACGACGGCCAGATGGATGTCGATCAGGGACTGGATCGGCGCCTTGACGCCCAGCCAGTCGCCGGAGACCGGCTCGACCGTGACGCCGTTCTCGGTGGTGAAGGTCGGGATGTCGGACTTCTGCAGGCCCACATAGTCCGGCTTGGTCATCTTCAGCCGCGACGGCAGGTTGACCCACAGCTGCAGAATCTCCATCGGCCCGCCGTCGCGCTTGAAGGCGGCCGGGGACAGTTCGGCGTGGATCAGGCCTGAGCCGGCGGTCATCCACTGAATCCCGCCCGCCTTGATGATGCTCTCGCCGCCGCCGGAATCGTTGTGGGCCAGCTCGCCGTCCAGAATGAAGGTGACGGTCTCGAAGCCCCGGTGCGGGTGCGGGCCGAACGGCAGGCCGGCGTTGCCCGTCGCATAGATCTGGGGCCCGTGGTGGTTCAGGAACAGGAAGGGATCGACCTGGTCCAGGCCGGGGCCGGGAACCGGACGGCGGGTGGTCAGGTCGCCGATGTCGTCGCGATGGGCGGGGTGCAGGCGAAGGACGGAACGGGGCTGGGTCATTCGCTACATATAGGGTGGCGGATAGACGCTGGCGAGATCAGAGGTGGCGAGATCAGCCTGGACGGGTCGCCGTGATAGGACGGGCGCGGCCGTCCTGAACCCATTCTCCGGCCCAGCCGTTCGCCGCCGCATGCAGACGCAGTTCGCCCTCCGACAGGGGAATGATGACGACCTCGCCCTGGGTCGAGACCGGGCCTGCGAAGCCCATTCGGTCGATCCCGGCCGGCGCGTCCAGACTTCGCCAGGCGCCCTCGACCCGACGGCCCTCGCCCCGGTCAGTCAGGGACAGCGACAGCAAGGGTTTTCCGTCCGGCTGGGCGATGCGCCAGCGGCCGTCCAGCGGGCCCATTGCGGCTTCGGCGTCGATCGCGGCCTGGGCCACGCCCTGGTCGTAGGTGGTCTGGCTGTCGGAGGGGCTGAACTCATAGTCGCCGGCGTAGTCGTCGACCGCAACCGGGGCCGTCAGGGAACGGCGATGCAGGTCGGTCGCGGCGTCCCCCTCGGCCGTTTCGCGCCCGAAACGGGACGGCGGCTGATAGGGGCGGACGGCCGGCGCGCGATAGGTTTCCGGCGTCGCGTCCAGGAGACCGGTCGTGTGAATGGCGGGCTCCAGGGCGACGGCGGACATCAGGGCGAGCAGCAACATGAGCCCACCCTGCCAAATCGTCCGGCGCGTCGCCTAGCCGTCGAACTGGCCCTGAACGCAAACGTGATCCGTCGTGATGGAACCGACGTAAACCGCACAATCCGTCGATCTGGGGGTCTGTGCGTTGACACCGGCCCCACAGGGTCACAAAAGCCTTCGCAACCGCACACGGCGATTGAATTCATTCGCTTTTGAGAACCATTCGCATGAACCAGCCCAACCCGACGCCGGGTGGCGCCTCAAGCGACCGGACGGGTCGCTTCGTCACTCAACCGAACGGACATATCGCGCCGCTGTCGCCCCACATGGGCGTGTGGCGCTGGCACGTCACCATGACGGCCTCGATCCTGTTCCGCGCGACGATCATCGCCGCCACGGTCGGCGTGCTGTTCGTCCTGGCCTGGCTGGGTGCGCTGGCGTTCGGGCCCGAGGCGTTCCAGAGCGCGCTCGATCTGGCCGGATCGCCGCTGGGCCTGCTGGTCTTCTTCGGTCTGACGGTCGTGCTGTTCTCCTTCATCCTGAACGGCGCGCGTCATACCTATAACGACACCGGCAACGGGCTGACGGTGAAGTCGGCGACCGCCCTGTCGAACATCGCCGTGTGGGGGCCGATCCCGCTGGCCGTGCTGTTCTGGGTCGTGCTGTTCGCCACGGGGAGGGTTTCGCTGTGAGCGGCGCCGCAAAGTTCAAGAACAACGTCAAGGTCTCCGAGCGTCACGGCGCCGGTGAATGGCTGATCGAGCGCATCCTGCTGGTGGCCCTGCTGCCGCTGGGCCTGTGGGTCGCCTCGACCGGCTTCACCCTGGCGGGCGCCGGCTATGACGCGGCGATGGCGTGGTTCGCCAATCCGCTGAACGCCGTCCTGATGGCGATCACCGCCGTGATCTTCTTCGGCTACGTCAGCCTGGCTTGGAAAGTCATTCTGGAAGACTACGTGCCCAACGTCGGAACGCGCGGCCTTCTGGTTCTGCTGCTGAACGTCGTCTTCCTGGTGCTGGCCGCCGCCAGCGTCTTCTTCATCGTGCGGCTGGCGCTGGGTTCGGCGCCGCTGCCCGCTGGTTTCGGAGCCTGATTAACTGATGGCCGCTTACGAACTGATCGATCACGAATACGACGTCGTCGTCGTCGGCGCCGGGGGCTCGGGCCTTCGCGCCGCGCTCGGCGCCGCCCAGCAGGGGCTGAAGGTCGCCTGCGTGACCAAGGTCTTCCCCACCCGCTCGCACACCGTCGCGGCCCAGGGCGGCATCTCCGCCTCGCTCGGCAACATGGGCGAGGACAGCTGGCAGTGGCACATGTACGACACCGTCAAGGGGTCGGACTGGCTGGGCGACCAGGACTCGATCGAATATCTGGTCCGTAACGCGCCCAAGGCCGTTTATGAGCTGGAACACTGGGGCGTGCCCTTCAGCCGCACCGAAGAAGGCAAGATCTATCAGCGCGCCTTCGGCGGCATGACCCGCAACTTCGGCGAAGGCCCGGTGCAGCGCACCTGCGCCGCCGCCGACCGCACCGGCCACGCCATCCTGCACACTCTGTACGGCCAGTCGGTGCGCCGGGAAGTGAAGTTCTTCGTCGAGTATTTCGCACTGGACCTGATCATGCAGGACGGCGCCTGCACCGGCGTGACGGCCCTGCAACTGGACAATGGTCAGCTTCACCAGTTCCGCGCCAAGATGGTGGTGCTGGCGACCGGCGGATACGGCCGCGCCTATTTCAGCGCCACCTCGGCCCACACCTGCACCGGCGACGGCAATGCGATGGTGCTGCGCGCCGGCCTGCCGCTGCAGGACATGGAGTTCGTACAGTTCCACCCGACCGGCATCTATGGCGCCGGCTGCCTGATTACCGAGGGCGCGCGCGGCGAGGGCGGCTATCTGACCAACTCGGAAGGCGAGCGCTTCATGGAGCGCTATGCGCCGACCGTGAAGGACCTGGCCCCGCGCGACATGGTCTCGCGCTCCATGACTATCGAAATCCGTGAAGGCCGTGGCGTGGGTCCGAACAAGGACCACATCTTCCTGCACCTGGACCACCTGGATCCCAAGATCCTGCACCAGCGCCTGCCAGGCATCTCGGAGTCGGCCAAGATCTTCGCCGGCGTGGATGTGACCAAGGAGCCGATCCCGGTCCTGCCGACCGTCCACTACAACATGGGCGGCATCCCCACGAACTATCACGGCGAAGTCCTGACGCTGCGCGACGGCAACCCCGACAGCGTGGTTCCGGGCCTGATGGCCGTGGGCGAGGCGGCGTGCGTTTCGGTGCACGGCGCCAACCGCCTGGGCTCCAACTCCCTGACCGACCTGGTGGTGTTCGGCCGCGCCGTCGGCCTTCGCTGCGGTGAAGTCGTCGACAAGGCCTCGGCCGTGCCATCGGCCTCCAAGAGCCAGACCGACCAGCACCTGGCCCGCCTGGATCGCTTCCGCTACGCCGACGGCTCGACCCCGACCGCCGAGCTGCGTCTGTCGATGCAGCGCGCGATGCAGGCCGATGCCGCGGTGTTCCGCACCGGCGAGACCCTGCAGCAGGGCACCGACAAGCTGCGCGCCATCGAGGCGGCCGGCGCCGACATCAAGACCACCGATCGCGGCCTGATCTGGAATACGGACCTGATCGAGACGCTGGAATACGACAACCTGATAGCCCAGGCGATGGTCACCATCGAGGGCGGCCTGAACCGCACGGAATCGCGCGGCGCCCACGCCCGCGAGGACTATCCTGATCGCGACGACGTCAACTGGATGAAGCACACCTTGGCGTGGAAGCGTCCGGGCGAGCAGGTCCAGATCGATTATCGTCCGGTCCACAATTACACCATGTCCGACGACATCGCGTATATCGAACCGAAGGCGCGGGTTTACTAAGATGGTCCAGCTTACTCTGCCCAGAGGCTCCAAGCCGACGACCGGCAAGGTCCACAAGGCCGCGCCGGGCTCCAAGGACGTGAAGACCTACAAGGTCTATCGCTACGATCCGGAGACCGACGCCGATCCGCGCTGGGACACCTATGAGGTGCCGACCGGCGACCACGGCCCGATGCTGCTGGACGCCCTGATCCACATCAAGAACACCATCGATCCGACCCTGTCGTTCCGGCGCTCGTGCCGCGAGGGCATCTGCGGCTCGTGCTCGATGAACATCGACGGGCGCAACGCCCTGGCCTGCACCAAGGGCTGGGACGAATGCGCGTCCAACAACATCACCATCTCCCCCCTGCCCCACCAGCCGGTGGTCAAGGACCTGGTGACGGACCTGAGCCTGTTCTACGCCCAGTACGACTCGATCCAGCCATATCTGCAATCGGACGAGCCGGACCCCGAGAAGGAACGTCTGCAGACCCCGGCCGAACGCGAGAAGCTGGACGGCCTGTACGAGTGCATCCTGTGCGCCTGCTGCTCGACCTCGTGCCCCAGCTACTGGTGGAACCAGGAAGAGTACCTGGGCCCGGCGGCGCTGCTGCAATCCTATCGCTGGATTTCCGACAGCCGCGACGACGCGACCCAGAAGCGCCTGGACGACCTGGAAGACCCGTTCAAACTGTATCGCTGCCACACGATCATGAACTGCGCCCAGGTCTGCCCCAAGGGTCTGAACCCGGCCAAGGCCATCGCCGAGACCAAGAAGCTGATGGTCGCGCCGAGCCGCAAGAAGGCGGCCTGAGTATCCGGCGCCGGGGGCCTTGCCTCCGGCGCCGCCTCGTTTAAGAGCGGCGCATGGCCAGCATCACCTATATCGAGCATGACGGAACCGAGCACGTCGTCGACGTGAAGCCGGGGCTGAGCGTCATGGAAGGCGCGATCCGCAACAATGTGCCGGGCATCGACGCGGACTGCGGCGGGGCCTGCGCCTGCGCGACCTGCCATGTCTATGTCGACGACGCCTGGCGCGAGGCGACGGGCAAGCCGTCGGCCATGGAAGAATCGATGTTGGACTTCGCCGAAGAGGTCGAGCCGAACAGCCGCCTGTCGTGCCAGATCCGGGTGTCGGACGCCCTGAACGGCCTGATCGTGCGGTTGCCGGAAAACCAGCACTGAGATGATCGACGCGCGGCTGATCGACAGGATCGGCCGATGGATCGACCAGCGCACCGAAGCGATGGGCCAGGACAGTCCGCCGCCGGTCCTGGGGATCGCTGGTTCGCAATGTTCGGGAAAATCGACCCTGGCCAAAGCTGTCGCCGAGCGGTTCGGCGGGGCGAGCCTGTCGCTGGACGACGTCTATCTGACCAAGGCGGAGCGGGCGGCGATGGCGGCGCGAGTGCATCCGCTGTTCGCCACGCGCGGGCCACCGGGGACGCATGACCTGGGGCTTCTGAACCGTCTGCTGGATCGGTTGCAGGGGGCGGGGCCGGACGATCTGACGCCTCTGCCGCGTTTCGACAAGCTGGCCGACGACCGGGCGGCCGAGGCGGACTGGCCTGTCGTGAAGGGTCGGCCGCGGGTCATCGTTCTGGAGGGATGGTGCCTGGGCGCGACGCCGCAGGCCGAGGCGGACCTGGTTGCGCCGATCAACGCCCTGGAAGCCCAGAAGGATGTCGGGGGCGAATGGCGCAGGGCGGTCAATGCAGCGCTGAGCCAGCCCTACCTCCGCCTGCGCGCGCGGCTGGACGCCCTGATCTTTCTGAAGGCGCCGGGGTTCGATGTCGTGCTGGACTGGCGCTGCGAGCAGGAGGCGGGATTGGTGGGGCAGGACGTCGTATCGCGCGAGCGACGCGCGGCCCTGGCGGTCTTCATCCAGCATTACGAGCGCCTGAGCCGGCATATGATGACGGGCGGCGTGGAGGCCGACATGATCGTCGCTCTGGACCGGAAACGAGGGGTTCGCCGCCTTGAAGGCGGGCTTGGCGCCTGAGCCGCATCTGTGCGTTATCGGACCATGAGCCTGTTTGGATCCAAGCCCGCCGTCGAGCCCGACCGCCGCATGGGCGCGCGCCGGCCCGCAAACGCGCGCGGCGTCATCTGCGCGCCCGGTCTGGAGACGGCGTGTCTGATCGTCGATCTGTCGGACGCGGGGATGAAGCTACGGCTGGACAGAGGCGGGGCCTTGCCGCGCGAGGTCGTGGTGGTCGATGTGGCTGCGGGCGTCGCCTATCCCGCCACCGTCGTCTGGCAGCGCGGGCAGGAGGCCGGGCTGAGGCAGACCGGGGCCAAGTCGCTGAGAGGCCTGGCGCCGGCGCGGCTGATGCCCGCGCGCGACGCCTGGCTGAGGGCCGGCGGGCGCTGATCGGCCTGATTAGTCCGCCGTGTCGGCGGGCATGGAGCCGGCGTTGATGGCGATGCGGCCCACCAGCCCCTTGACGATCAGGTCCAGGGCCGATCCCTCGCGATAGTCGGCGGCGGCGACAAAGTTCACCCGGTCCTCCGAGATCAGGGAATAGACCTTCTTTTGATCCCGCTCGTTCGAGCGCGGATCATAGACGGCGATCGAGAAGCCGCCCTTGGTGTGCATCATCTTCATGGTCGGCACGTCGGTGTCGCCGTCGCCGATGAAGATCATCCGGTCGAAAGGCACGGCGCGCTCGTCGTCGGGGATGAAGTGGTTGATGCGTTCGTGCTCCCAGTGGTTCTTCACGCCTTTGTTGATGCGGAACAGATACTGGGTCTTGGTGGTGTAGTTGACGCCGACCGCCGGCCAGGCCGCCTCGCCCTTGTCGTCATAGACGTAGTGGGAGGCGAAGACGTGGGTCAGGGCGGGGCGGATCGGCGTGCCGTCGATCATTTCCTCCAGTCCGGCGGAGATGATGTAATGCTCGATCTCCAGCCCGTATTTGGCGCCGAAGGCGTTCATCCGGTCGAACCAGCTGAGATCCTTCAGCCCCTCGAACAGAGCCACCGCCTCGCCGTGCTGGCGCAGGGTCTCGCGCGTCACCGGGGCGCCGTTCTGACGCGCGTGGTGCAGCATCAGCTGCATGTACATCAGGATGCCGTCGCCGTCGGCGTCCTTGGTCAGGCGCTCGGCCTCTTCCCAGAAGGCGCCGATGCCCATGCCGACGGAGGGGATGAAGGACACCTCCTGCATATTGCCACGCGCCAGGGTGCCGTCGAAATCATAGATCAGGGCGGTCTTCAGCAGCGGGGTCTTGGGTTCGGCCGTATCGGACATGGGGCGAGATCCTCATTGGAAGCCCGCCCTCTATATCAGCCCGCCGCGCCCGTCGATTGGCGACGCTGGCCGAAGGTGGGCGCCGCCGCCTTCTGCTCGGCCCAGTAGTCGGCGCCCGTCGTCGGCTTGAACATGGTGCGGGGTGACCCGTTGCGGGCCACCACGGCGAAGGTGTTGGTCGAGGCCTGATAGATCAGGGTGTCGCCGTTGGGCCGTTTGACGGTCTCGGCGTCGCGCGGAGGCTTTGTCGTGAAAGCCGTGACCTTGGTTAGATAATCCTCGGCCGAGCGTGCGCCGAAGTCTGCGCCGTTGCGGTCATAGAGACGCGCGATCTTGGCGTCGACGGTTTCGCGCCGATTGGCGGTCAGGACCGGCTTTTCCTGTGGCGTTGCGGCCTCTTCGCCTGTTGCCGGCATGGACGTCAGGGCGACAGGTTCGGCGCTCGCCGTACGATCCCGCGTCTCGACCGCCGAACTGTTGTCGCAGCCGGCAAGCGCCAGCAGACCGCACAGGACCAGCGCGGCCCCTCCCCTCGTCAGCATTCTCATTCTTTTCTCCAGATACCCGCTGGACGCGACGAAAGCACAACTTTATTGTTCGTGCAATGTTCTCGTCTCGACGGCGTCACGCGCGGCGGCTAGACCGTGGGCATGGACAATCGCCTCCTTTCGAACCGCAAGATCCTGCTGATCGTGGGCGGCGGCATCGCGGCCTATAAGGCGCTGGAGCTGGTGCGGCTGATCGCCAAGGCAGGCGGGCAGACGCGGGTGATACTGACCGAATCCGGGGCCGAGTTCGTGACGCCCCTGTCGCTGGCGGCGCTGAGCGGCCATCCGGTGCGGTCGGGCCTGTTCCACCCGGACGACGAGACCAGCATGGGGCATATCGAGCTGTCGCGCTGGGCCGATCTGGTGGTGGTGGCGCCGGCGACGGCGGGGCTGATCGCCAAGGCGGCGAACGGGTTGGCCGACGACCTGGCCTCGACGACCCTGATCGCGACGGACAAGCGGGTGCTGCTGGCGCCGGCGATGAATGTGCGGATGTGGGAGCATCCGGCGGTCAAGGCCAATATGCAGCGGTTGAAGGCCTTTCCCGGCTTCCATGGCGTGGCGGTGGTGGGGCCGGATGACGGCGAGATGGCCTGCGGCGAATACGGACCGGGTCGGATGGCGGAGCCCGCCGCGATCCTGGAGGCCATTGCGGGCCTGCTGGCAGGCGCGGCCGGACAACCGCTCAAGGGACGCAAGGCCGTGGTCACGGCCGGGCCGACGTTCGAACCGATCGACCCGGTGCGGGGCCTGACCAACCGCTCCAGCGGCAAACAGGGCTACGCCATCGCCGCCGCCCTGGCCGAACTGGGGGCCGAGGTGACGTTGGTGTCGGGGCCGACGGCGCTGGCGGCGCCGACCGGCGTGACGCGGATCGATGTCGAGAGCGCGCTGGAGATGCAGGCGGCGACGCAGAGCGCCCTTCCCGCCGACATCGCCGTGCTGTCGGCCGCCGTCGCCGACTGGCGCGTGGACACCATCGCCGGCGGCAAGATCAAGAAGGGACCCGGCGGCCCGCCGACCCTGGCACTGATCGAGAACCCCGACATCCTGGCCGGCGTCGCCGCGCCCGGTCCGAACCGCCCGGCCCTGGTCATCGGCTTCGCCGCCGAGACGACGGATCTGGAAGCCAATGCGCGCGCCAAGCTTTCGCGAAAGGGCTGCGACTGGATTCTGGGCAATGACGTGTCCGACGATGTGTTCGGGTCGGACGGCAACGCCGTGCTGCTGGTCACCGCCGATCGGACCGAGACCTGGCCGCGCCAGTCCAAGACCGCCATCGCCCGGGCCGTCGCCGCCCGCATCGCCGATCATTTCAAGGTCCCCGAATGACCCAGACCCCGATCCAGATCCTGCGTCTGCCACATTCCGAAGGTCTGCCCCTGCCCGCCTATGAGACGGCCGGTTCGGCGGGCATGGACCTGCGCGCCGCCGTACCCGAGGATCAGCCGATGACCCTGGCCCCGGGTCAGCGGGCGCTGGTGCCCACGGGGCTGAAAATCGCCCTGCCGCTGGGGTATGAGGCCCAGGTGCGGGCGCGCTCGGGACTAGCTTTGAAACACGGCATCATCTGCCCGAATGCTCCCGGCACCATCGACAGCGACTATCGCGGGGAGTGCGGCGTGATCCTGGCCAACATCGGCGCCGAGCCCTTCGTCATCCGCCGCGGCGAACGCATCGCCCAGCTGGTGATCGCCCGGCATGAGCGCGCGGACTGGATCGAGGTTGAGACGCTGGACGAGACCGAGCGCGGGACCGGCGGTTTCGGATCGACGGGGCGCTGACGCCCTAAACCAGCGGCGCGGTCGGCTGGATGAGGCTGGCCTTGCGGCGGATATGTTCGCGCCAGGCGGTGTAGAGGCCGCTGCTGGCGATCAGGGCGGCGCCGGCCAGGGTGGTGAGGGTTGGGGTCGCGGCCATCAGCCACCAGCCGAAGACAATGGCGCCGACGATCTGGAGATAGTCGAAGGGCGCGACCACGGCGACCGGGGCCTTTTGCAGCGAGGCGGTCATGAAGAGCTGGGCCAGGCCGCCGGCGATGCCCGATCCGATCAGCAGGCCGAAGGTGCCGAGCGCGTGCCAATGGCCGACGAAGGGCAGCAGGATCGCCCCCACGACCGAACAGGCCACGAAGAACCAGAAGACGATGGCGGCGACGTGTTCGGTGTCGCGCAGCTGGCGCAGGGTGATGGTCACGCCGGCCGTCAGCACCGCCCCGATCAGGGCGAAGGCCACGCCCGCCAGCGGCAGGACCGAATGGCCGACGCCCGGTCGCATGACGACGATCACGCCGATGAAACCGACCGCAACGGCGGCCCAGCGGCGCGGGCCGACCGCCTCCTTCAGCACGAAGAAGGACAGGATGGTGGCGAAGATCGGGGCAGTGAAGCTGAGGGTCGTCGCGTCGGCGAGGGGCAGCAGCGTCAGCGTCTGGAACAGGCACAGGATGGCCGCGACGCCCAGGGCGCTGCGTCCCAGATGGGCCAGGGGGCGGCGCGTCGACAGGGCCGACCGCCCGCCCGGCTGGGTCAGCACCCAGGCCAGCACCACCGGCAGGCCGAAGAAGGCGCGGTAGAATAGCATTTCCGGCGCCGCGACACCGTCCTGCGACGCCAGCTTCAACGTCGCCGTCATGATCGAAAAACAGCCCGCGGCGGCGACGCGCAGAAGAATGCCGCGGACGATGTCCTCGCCCGCAGCTTTCGATGGATCAGGCGAAGGCCGCGCGGCGGCGACCATGTCGCGCGCTTAGGCCTGGCCGGTTTCGACCGGCTGCTGGGCGATCTGTTGCTGGCGCGCGATGTAGATGGCGGCGAAGTCGATGGGGTCCAGCTGGAACGGGGGATAGAAGCCGCCGTCGGCCGTGGCGCCCGAGATGATCTCGCGCGCGAACGGGAACAGGTAGCGCGGGCATTCGATCAGCAGCAGCGGCTCGATGTCCTGCTCCTGGACATTGGCCAGCTGGAACAAGCCGCCATAGACCAGTTCGACGTGGAAGACAGGCTGGTTCTCGTGGGTCGCCTTGATCGACAGCTTCAGATCCAGTTCGAACAGGCCGTCGGGGCGCCCCTGGGCGGCCATTTCGACGCCGAGGTCGATTGCGGGCTTGCCGTCGATGCGCAGGGATTCCGGGGCGCGCGGGTTCTCGAACGAGAAATCGCGGACGTATTGCGCCAGGATGCGGAAGCCGGGACCGGCGGGCTGGCCCTGCTGGGCGTCGCCTTGCTGGGGCTGTTCGGCGGGAGGAGCGGCGTCGGTCATGAAACGGTCTTTGGCGCAGTTTGGGGCCGATGAGGCCGGAATGAGGCGCCGCGACTACCATGCCGGGACGCTTGGCCGCAACGTCGCGCGCGCGATTGGGCGCGCGCTTCGCCTTGCCTCACCCTATATGAGCCCGTAATCACGCCAGACTAAGTGTTTGGCGCACCCGTCGTTCGCTACAGGAATCTCCCCTTGAACATGCCGGTTCAGTTCCAGGTCGTCGTCTTCGCCTTCATCGCAGCCTTTGTGCTGTTCCAGCTCTACAATGTGCTGGGCAAGCGGGTGGGCCGCCAGCCGCAGGAAGACGCCAAGATCGCGCCGCCCGGCCCGGCCCAGGCCGAGGCGCCCAAGGTCGCGGCGATCGACCCGGCGACCCTGGCCTCCATCGCCAGCCTGAAAGCGCGCGATCCGGCGTTCGACCCGGCCCGTTTCCTGGACGGCGCGCGCCAGGCCTATGAGACCATCGTCCGCGGCTACGCCGCCGGCGACCGTGCCGCGCTGAAGCCGTTGCTGAAGCCCAACGTCTTCGCCTCGTTCGAGGCCGGCATCGCAGCGCGCGAGACGCGCGGCGAGACCGAGACCGTCGAGTTCCTGTATCCGCCCCGGGCCGATCTGGAAGGCGCAGTCGCCGAGGGCGACAAGGCCGTGGCCAAGGTGCGTTTCCTGGCGGAACTGCGCAGTCGGGTGACCAAGGCCTCTGGCGAAACGGCGGACGCGACGACGGGCGAGCCGCTGGTCGAGGAACGCCGCACGGCCGAACACTGGACCTTCGAACGCACCCTGGGCGCGACGGACCCGAACTGGGTCCTGGCGCGCGTCGAGCCGGCCAACGCCTGATGGCGGTTCGCGGCCGGTCGGGCGGACTGGCGACGCTGACGGCCGCCCTGGCTGTCGCGGCCTGTTCGACCGGGCCGATGACGCCGACGGGCGCGACGGGGACGACAGGGCCGCAGACAGGGCCGATCCCCTATACGCCATCGCCCAATCCGACCCCGCTTCCCGCGCCGTCCGACGCCCTGAGCCCCGCCGTGCTGCCGGGCTGGAGCCAGGAGGACCATCTGGCCGCCTTCCGGGCCTATGTGGACGGGTGCGGCGCGGCGCGTGACGAGGCCGCCCGCCGGGTCTGCGGACGCGCCAAGGCCATGGCGACGACAATGACGATCACGCCGTCGCAGGCGCGCGCCTTCTTCGAGGCCAGCTTCAGCGCGATCCCGGCTCAGACGCCGGACGGGCGACCGGGCCTGCTGACCTCCTATTTCGCGCCCGAATATCCAGCGCGGCGACGGCCGGACGCCGAGTTCTCGGCCCCCGTCCTGCCCAAGCCCGCCAATCCACGCGCGGCCGGCGACCGGGCCTATATCGAATCCGCCGCTCGGCCCGAGCAGGCCCTGGCCTGGATGCGGGCCGAGGACCTGTTCTTTCTTCAGATCCAGGGGTCGGGCTATCTGACGTTCGAGGACGGCACGCGCGGCCGCGCCGCTTATGCCGCCGACAACGGCAGGCCTTTCGTGGGCATCGCCCGACCGATGGCGCAGCAGGGTCTGTTGCCGCAGAACGGCACCTCTGGCGACTCGATCCGGGACTGGCTGGCCAGCCACCGCGGCTATGAGGCGCAGGCGGTCATGGCGCTGAACCCACGCTACATCTTCTTCCGGCTGGACCCGGACGATGACGGCCACCCGGCGGGGGCGGCGGGCGTGCCCCTGACCGAGCGGCGGGCCATTGCGGTCGACCCGGCCCACTGGCGCTATGGCGAACTGGTCTGGCTGGAGGCCGACGGGGGCAATCTGCGCGGCGCCACGGCCAGCTATCGCGGTCTGGCCATGGCGCTGGATACAGGATCAGCCATTCGCGGACCGGTGCGCGCCGACCTCTATATGGGTCGCGGCGACCGCGCGGGGGCCGAGGCCGGGACCGTGCGCCACCCCTTGCGGATGTGGCGCCTGATCCCGAGGGGTTAGGCGACGGTCAGGGTCACCGCGATATTGCCCCGCGTGGCGTGAGAATAGGGGCAGACCTTATCCGCCTCGGCGACCAGGGCTTCGGCCTCAGCGCGATCCACGCCCGGCAGGCTGACCTCCAGCGCCACCTCAAGTCCGAAGCCCTTGTCGCTGCGCGGACCGATGCCGACCGTGGCGTTGACGGCGGCGTCGGCAGGCACCTTGGCGTAACCGCCCTGAGAGGCGACGAACTTCATGGCGCCGAGGAAGCAGGCGGCATAGCCGGCCGCGAACAGCTGTTCGGGGTTGTTGCCGACGCCGGCGCCGCCCAACTCCTTGGGCGTGCCCAGCGCGACATCCAGGGCGCCGTCGGTGGTGGCGGCGCGGCCGTCGCGGCCGCCCGTGGCGACGGCGGTGGTGCGGTAAAGGGTGTTGATGAACATGGGGATCAGCTCCGGGAGGTCGTAAACATCGTGCGCGATTTAATCGCGTGACGTGATTTAGTGCGCCGGGTAGGAGGCGTCAAGCTTGCGATTGTATCGCGTGCGATTATTATCTGCCTATGACCTCACCCGCCCCCTCGCCCGCCGCCATGGCCGTCGATGACATGCTGTGTTTCGCCGCCTATTCGGCGAACCTGGCGTTTAACCGGTTCTACAAGCCGCTGCTGGACCGGATGGGCCTGACCTATCCGCAGTTCCTGGCCATGGCCCTGCTCTGGCGTGAGGACGAACAGACGGTCGGCCGGCTGGGCGAGCAGCTGTTTCTCGAATCCAATACCCTGACCCCGCTGATCAAACGGCTGGAGGCGGCCGGGCTGGTGACGCGGGCGCGCGACAGGGCGGATGAGCGGGTGGTGCGCGTCAGCCTGACCGATGCAGGACGCGCGTTGGCTGTCGAGGCCGCCTGCCTGCCGCAGTCGGTGCTGGACGCCACCGAGATGACACCCGAAGCGCTGACCGACCTGCGCCAAGGCCTGGGGGCGCTGCGCGACAAGCTGCGGGCCGCCCAGCCGCCGGCCGAGGGCTAGGCCAGGTCTTCGATCTCGTCTTCGGTCAGTTCGCCGGGGACGATGGTGACGGGCAGTTTGCGGCCGCCGATCTGCGCGCCCTGTTTGATGATGGCCGAGACCAGCGGGCCGGGGCCGCGCGAGCTGGTTCCCGCGGCCAGCACCAGGATCTTGATGTCGGGATCGGCGGCGACGACCTTCTTGATCGCGGCCTGGGCGTCGCCCTTTTCGATCAGGAAGACCGGCGCGGCGCCGGAGCGGGTCTGCGCCTCCTCGCCCAGGCGGTTCAGCAGGATTTCCGCCTCCTGGCGCTGCTGGCGTTCGATTTCCTCGCGCACGCCCGACCAGTGCGCGTCGCTGTCGGTCGGCAGGACGCGCAGCATGACCACGCGCCCGCCCGTCGATTTCGCCCGGCGCGAGGCGAACCGCAGGGCGGCCTCCAACTCCGGACTGTCATCGACGACGACGAGGAACTTTCTCGGCATTGCGGCCTCCCCAGCCTGATCAGCGCCTGAAGAGGCCGTGCGACGACGGCTTCGTCAAGCGAAGACCCGCTGCTCAGCCATTCACGGCCGCCGTCGCCAGATCGCGGATCGTCGCGTTGGCGATCGTCAGTTTGGCGAAGGTCCAGCCCGAGCCCGACTGTTCGATCTCGTCCACCGAAGCGCGCACGCCCTCGACCGTCGCCTGTTTGGAGCCGATCCAGGCGTCCACGGCGGCCTCGGCCGCGTCCTCGCTGACGCCGACCGACGGATCAGAAGCGCGGGCGACGGCGCGGGTCAGGGCCGCCTGCTCGTTCATCAGGTCCTCGATCAGACGACGGACGGCGAGACGATCGAAATGATCCGCAGATGGAATGGAGCCGGCGGCGGCGCGCAGACGGTCAAAATCGAAGGCGGCCCCGACCTGGTGATACAGGCGCGCCATGGCCGCGACCGGCCAGTTCGCCTCCTGCGCCAGGTCCCCGATGTCGGAGGCGGCGACGAGGGGGCGCATGATGGCGATGCTGCGGGTCAGATCCTCAGGCGCGCCGTGGTCGGCGAAGCGTTTGACGCGCGCATCCAAACGCCCCTGTTCGAAGCGCGACAGGACCGGCGCGCCCTCGGCCTGCAAGGCGTCGGCGATCGGACGATAGCGGTCGATCAGGGCCTGAACCGACAGACCGCCCTTGGCGCGGCGGGCCAGCCAGAAGGTCTGACGACGCAGGACGACGGCGATCTCCTGATAGAGGGCGATCTGGGCCTCGGCCGAGATCTTCAGGTCCAGGGCCGACACGGCGTCCCAGGCTTCGTCCAGACGGAAGACACGGCGCGCCGCCTCGAAGGCGATGATCAGGGCGGTTGTGTCGCATTCCGCCGAGCCGCGCAGCCGGTCGGGGAAGGTCGGGCCGCACATGTTGACGACTTCGTTGGCCATGACCGTGGCGATGATCTCGCGCCGGAGACGGTGGCTCTTCATCTCCGGCTCGAACCGGGCCAGAGCCTCGGGGAAGTAGCGGACCAGGATCTGTTCGAAGAAGGGATCCTCGGGCGCCTGAGAGGCGACGATGTCGTCCGACAGCTCCAGCTTGGCGTAGGCCATCAGGACGGCCAGTTCGGGCCGGGCCAGGGGGATGCCCGCCGTCATCAACTCCTTGACGCGGGCGTCGTTGGGCAGGCCCTCGACCTTGCGGTCCAGCTTTCCACGCGCCGAGAGGCTCTGCATGAACCGCTGCTGGGCGTCCAGGGCGCCGACGCCTTCGGCCTGCTGCAGGGTCAGGGCCAGGGTCTGGTCGTAGTTGTGGGCCAGCACCTTGAGGCCCACCTCGTCGGTCATGGAGGCCAGAAGCGGCGTGCGCTCCTCGGCCGGCAGGACGCCGTTGGTCACGGCCGAGCCGATCAGGATCTTGATGTTGACCTCGTGGTCGGAGGTGTCGACCCCGGCGGAGTTGTCGATGGCGTCGGTGTTGATGCGGCCGCCGGCCTGACCGAAGGCGATGCGTCCCGCCTGGGTGAAGCCAAGGTTTGCTCCCTCGCCCACCACCTTGACCCGCAGTTCGTCGGCGTTGATGCGCAGGGCGTCGGTGCCCTTGTCCCCGACCTGGGCGTCGGTTTCGGCCGCCGATTTCACATAGGTGCCGATGCCGCCCAGATAGAGCAGTTCGACCGGCGCCTTCAGGATGGCGCGGATCAGGCTGACGGGGTCCAGTTCGTCCTCGGCGATGTCTAGGGCCGCCTTGATCTGCGGCGTCAGCTGGATCGACTTGGCCGAGCGCGAGAAGACGCCGCCGCCTTCCGAGATCAGCGCCTTGTCGTAGTCCTGCCAGGACGAGCGCGGCAGGTCGAACAGACGCTTGCGCTCAGTCCAGCTGGCCACATGATCCGGGTTCGGATCAATGAAGATGTCGCGGTGATCGAAGGCGGCGACCAGACGCGTCGCCTTGGACAGCAGGACGCCGTTGCCGAAGACGTCGCCGGACATGTCGCCGACGCCGACCATGGTGAAGGGCTGGGCCTGGATGTCCTTGCCCATTTCGCGGAAGTGGCGCCTGACCGCCTCCCACGCGCCGCGCGCGGTGATGCCCATGGCCTTGTGGTCATAACCGATGGAGCCGCCCGAGGCGAAGGCGTCGCCCAGCCAGAAGCCGTAGGAGGCCGAGACGCCGTTGGCGATGTCGGAGAAGGTCGCCGTGCCCTTGTCGGCGGCCACGACCAGATAGGGGTCGTCGCCCTCCCAGGCGATGACATTGGCCGGATGGGTCACCGAACCGTCGGCGGCGATATTGTCGGTGATGTCCAGAAGGCCGGACAGGAAGGTGCGATAGGCGCGGATGGCCTCGCCCTGGATGGCCTCGCGGTCCGTCGTGCGGGGCAGTTGCTTGGGATAGAAGCCGCCCTTGGAGCCGACCGGCACGATGACCGCGTTCTTCACTTGCTGCGCCTTGACCAGGCCCAGGACCTCGGTGCGGAAGTCGTCGCGACGGTCCGACCAGCGCAGACCACCGCGCGCGACGGGACCAAAGCGCAGGTGCACGCCCTCGACGTGCGGCGCCCAGACGAAGATTTCGCGATAGGGTTTGGGCAGGGGCAGGTCGTCCAGCTCGCGCGAGGCGATCTTGATCGAGATGTGCGGCTTGGGCTGGCCGTCGGCGTCCAGCTGGAAATAGTTGGTGCGCTTGATCGCGCCGATCAGGGCGGCGATGCGGCGCAGGGCCCGGTCGTGATCGAGGCTCTTCACGTCCTGCAGCAGGGTGACGATCTTGGCGTCCAGCTCGGCGACAGCCGGCGCACGGTCGTCAGCCGAGCCCCCTTCTGGCGCGAACTTGGCCTTGAACAGCGACAGCAGGGCGCGCGCCACGTCGGGGTATTCGCGCAGGGCCTCTTCCTGCACCGTTTGGGAGGGGTCGAGACCCGTCTGCTGGCGATAGTGGGCCAAGGTGCGGATCAGGGCGGCGTCGCGCCATTCCACGCCCAGTTCGATCACCAGACGGTTGAAGCCGTCGCTTTCGTTGCGGCCGGTCCAGACAGCGGCGAAGGCGTCCTCGAACGGGCCCTTCACGTCATCGAAGACCAGCGCCTCGCCACGCGGATCCTCCATCAGGAACTCGTGGACGTGGATCTCCTCCTCGCCCATCGGACGGATCGGATAGCCGTATTCCTCCAGCGTCTTCAGGCCCATGTCGGCCAGGATCGGCAGGACGTCGGACAGGGGAACGGCGGGGCCGCGACGATAGAGTTTGAAGCGGAACTGCAGGCGGCTGTCGTCCGGCGTGCGGAAGGCGCGCACGGCGACGGCCTTGCCCTCGCCGGGCAGACCGGTCTCGTTCAGCCGGTTTACGTATTGCAGGTCGGTTGCGGCCTCATCGGCGTCGTAGCGATCGCGATAGGCGGCGCCGAAGGCGCGGGCCCATTGGGCGCTCAGCGGCCCGACGGCGACTTCCTCGACGCCCGAGCGACGCAGGGCGCCTTCGAAACGATCGACCCAGCCGCGACCAGCCTCGGCGACGTCGGTCTCCAGCTGGGCGGGGTCCGGGATCGGGTGGGCGCCGGGCTCCACGCCGATGATGTAATGGATGCGCACCAGGGGCGCGTCCGACAGTTGCGGATACCAGGCCGAGATGCGGCCGCCCCAGGCGCGGGCGACGATCTGGCCGATGCGTTCGCGCACGGCGGAATCGAACTTCTCGCGCGGGATGAAGCACAGCACCGAGACGAAGCGGTCGAACGGATCCTGGCGCGAGAACAGGCGGATGCGCGGCCGGTCGTAGAGGTGAAGGATGCCCAGGGCGATGGACAGCAGCTCGTCCTCGCTGACCTGGAACAGCTCGTCGCGCGGATAATTCTCGAGGATGTTCTTGAGGCGTTTCTCGTTGTGGCTGCCGGGCGCCTTGTCGGCGCGAGCCAGGGCGTTGGCCACCTTGCGACGCAGCAGCGGCACCTCAGTCGCCAGCTGGTCGTAGGCTTCAGACGTGAACAGGCCGACGAAACGGGTCTCGCCGGTCGCCTTGCCGTCCGGGCCGTAACGCTTGACCCCGACATAGTCCATGTAGGCGCGACGGTGGACGCGCGAGCGGGCGTTGGCCTTGGCCACCGTCACCGGTTCGCTGAGATCCAGCTGACGGCGCATCTGGCGCGTCAGGACGGCGGGTTCGGAGGCGCGGCGCAGCACGGTGCGCTCGGGATCTGCCAGAATGCCCAGGCCGTCGGTGGACAGTCCCAGCGGCGCCTCGGCCTCATAGTCGCCGTCGGCGTTCAGCGGATAGTCGTAGTCGCGCGCGCCCAGGAAGACGAAATGGTCGCTCTTCAGCCATTTCAGGAAGGCGATGTTCTCGGCCAGGACGGCGGGATCGACCGGGGGCGGGGTCTCTTCCAGACGCTGCACGGCCTGGCGCATCAGAGACGTCATGGCGTCGTGATCGGCGACGGCGGCGTGGACGTCCGACAGGCTCTGGGCCAGGCCTTCGCCCAAGGCGTCGCGGCGCTCCTGCGGCACGCTGTCGATGACCAGCATGATGATTGACAGGCGGCGGCCGTCGAGCTCGACCACCGGGTGGAACAGGGCGCGCACGGACACGGCGGCCTCGGCCAGAGCGCCCATGACGCTGTCGACCAGGAAGGGGGCGTCGGACTGGACGATCCGCACCAGATCGTAATCCAGCACCTTGTCCGATGCGCCGTGCAGCGGGCCGACGGTGATGGCGGGAGCGGCCGCGTCGGTCGGATAGGACTTGGCGGCGGTCCAGGAGGCGGCGAGCAGGGCGGCCAAATCCTCGCCGCTCAGTTCAGGCGTCTCATCGGCGGAATAGTCTTCGTGCGCCTGGGTCAGATACGTCTGTTCGACTGCGCCGGGCCCGGTCCCCACGATCTTGGCGAAGGCCGCCTCCAGCGCGGCCTTGGTGATCGGCTGAACGGGTTGGCGCAGATCGTGGGCGGTCATGGACGAGCAGTCTCGAACGACGCGGCAGGGCCGCAAGGGATGCGGCGCGACGAGGCGCCACCCCCGCTGACTAGGCCAGGTCCGGTCGCTCGGGAAGCCCCTGGCGACCGTTCATTGTAATGATCAGTGATCAGGTTGGAATTATTGTGCAGCGCCACAAAGCAGAAAGCCGCCGGACTGGGGGAGTCCGGCGGCCTGCGCGAGCGGCGCCTGGAGGGGAGGGGAGGGTGCCGGCTTCGCTTCGCTGCGGTTCGGAGGGGGAGTGTCCCGCAGCGTCGAAATCTGAAATGGGAAGCCCCCTGCGCCGTTCAAGAGCGGATCGGCCGGAATCTTTCGCGACATTTTGGCGCCTCTGAGCGGCGATGAAGACGTCGGCGAATGCGGGCGACAACGGATTCCGATGCTATGCGTTAGGATGGGTCAACGGTGAAGCTGGAGCACCCGATTACATGCGTCGCTTTTTGATGGGTTCGATCGTGGCGGCCGTGATCGGCCTGCTGCTCGCCGGCGCCGGATACTGGGCCTATTGGAACTTCTATTCGCGGTTCCAGCCGGTCACGATCAGCCGCAATCAGGCCGAAGTGCAGCAACTGCTGGACGAGGCGTCCTGGGTGTCGGACGGCAGCGGGGGACAGGCCCTGTATATCGTCACATATCGCGACAGCGCCTCGGCCCTGCGCTACGCACGCGACGAGGCGCCCAAGCTGAAGGCGGCGGGGATCGAGACGCGCTACATCCTGTTCGCCCGCCCCGATCTGGAAGGCGCGGCGCAATCGACGGCGGCGGAGCGAGCGACGGTCGCGGAGCTGTGGCTGACGCGCGACTGGCCGCTGTATCAACGCTGGATGGCGACGCCGGCCAACAGCTGGACCGCCGCCGGCGTGCCCCAGGCGGACGGCAATCTGGCGCGCACCGCCGTGGTCGAGGCCGGCCGCCGCTTCAACGAACGGCTGAGCCAGCTGCTCAAGGAGTCCGGCGTGGACATCAGCTATCCGCTGATCCTGTGGCGTGACAAGCAGGGCTTCCTGAAGGCTTGCGGCTGCTCGGACCGGCAGGCCTGGGCCTTCATCCGCGACGATGTCGGCGCGCCCGACCGGTTGGGCCAGTTCGACACGGGACCAATCGCGCCCGAAGAAGCGGCGCCGGCGCAGGACGCTCGCCCCTCGGCCATGCCCTATCCGGACCTGCCGGTGATCCCTCCGGTCAATGCGCCGACGGGCGGCACCACGCCGACGCCGCCCTCGCCTCAAGCGCGACCGGCGAGCCCGCCCGCATCAAACCGTCCGACGCCGCCGCCGCGCACGGCCCCGGCGCCCAGCAAGCAGGACGACACGACCTTCTACTGATCAGAGGGATCGGCAGGCCTCGATCAGGCGATCGACGTCCTCGGCGTCCTGATACAGGCCGAAGCCGAAGCGGATGACGTCCTCGCGCACATCGGTGACGATGTTCGCCGCCCGCAGACCGGCGCACCAAGCCTGGGCGTCGGGATGACGAAGGGCCAGGAAACGGGCGCGCGGCGCGTCGCCCTCGACCGGATTGAGGATTTCGGCCTGCGACAAGACTCCGGCCTGTCCAGTCTGAACGGCCTGCTGGAACTTGGTCGCCAGATCGCGCGCATGGGCGGCGATGGCGGCGGTGTCGAGCCCCTGCTGATCCAGCATTCGGCGCACGGCGTTGAAGCGATACAGCGGCGTGCAGTCGAAGGTGGCGCCCCAGAAACGACCGCCGTCGCTGCGATACTGAACGCCGCCGGGCGGACCCGACAGGTCGCCGAACTCCGCGAACCAGCCGGTGACGACAGGACGCGGGCAGAAGCCGGGCGGGGCGTGCAGGAAGCAGACGCCCTCGCCTGACATGGCGTATTTGTAGCCGCCGGAGACATAGAAGACCCGGTCCGCCACCGCCGACAGGTCGGTCGGGGTCGCCATGAAGCCGTGATAGCCGTCGATCAGAACCCAAGGCCCTTCGGGTCTCGCCAGGGCGGCAAGCTCCTCGATCCGGTCGAACAGGCCCCCGGTGCGGAAGAAGACCTGGCTGACCACGATCCAGTCGTAGCCGCCCTTGGACGCCTCGGCGATAAAGCGGTCGGCGAAGGTGTCGAAAGGGGCTAGCGGAACGCGCGTGACCAGCGCCGCCCCGACCTCTTCCCACCGTTCGGCCTGACGACGGAAGGAGTGAAATTCGCCGTCGGTCGCCAGAATGCGGACCGGCTTGGTCTCCACGCCCGAAAACAGACGCAGCAGGAAGTCGTGGGTGTTGGACGAAAAGACGATGCTGTCGGGCGAAGGCAGTGCCAGCTCGGCCGCGACATGGGCCTGAGCCTCGGGGATCACCTGACCGAAGACGAGATCCCACTTGTGGTCGGCATGCAAGTTGGCGTCGAGCCAGGTCTGCTGCTGCGCCTCGAAACTGGCGTCGGGCCACAGGTGATGGCTGTGCGCGGCGAAATGCAGCCGACCGGGCGCCGCTGACAGGGCGCGGGAGAAGAGGGACTTGTAGGACATCCCTCTTCTTTAGGACATCTCACCCAGCGCTCAAGCAGCGAGCCGCCGCGCGGCGAGCGATAGCGCTGCGGGTAGCGCGCCTCTTAAACGAGAGCCCCGTGACAGTGTTTGAACTTGCGCCCCGAGCCGCAGGGGCAGGGGGAGTTGCGGCCGGTCATTTCCCAGCCGGGCGGCAGGGCCTCGACGGGCAGTTTCGAGCGGTCGTCGCCGATCAAAGTGCCTTCGGGGTTCTGCGCCGACGGATTGGCCATCTCGTTCTCGCCGGTGCCGGGGTTCAGGTGGATTTCCTGGAACTCGGGCAGTTCGGGCGGCGCCTGGAAGCGGAACTCGACCGTCATCAGCCAGCGGGTGACGTTGTGGCGCAGGTCGTAGAGCAGGTTCTCGAACAGCGAGAAGGCTTCGGTCTTGTATTCGTTCAGCGGGTCGCGCTGGCCATAGCCGCGCAGGCCGATGACGCCGCGCAGGTGGTCCAGATGAACCAGGTGCTCGCGCCACTGCATGTCGATCATCTGCAGCATGAACTGCTTTTCCAGACCGCGCGTCTGATCGGCGCCGATCTGTTCCAGGCGTTCGGCGGCGCGGGCGTCGGCGGCGGCCAGCAGCCGCTCCTCGATCTCCTCGTTCGACACGCCTTCCTCGGCGGCCCAGTCGTGCAGCGGCAGTTCAAGCCCCAGGGTCGAGCGGACCTTTTCGTCCAGGCCGTCGATGTCCCACTGCTCAGCATAGGCCTTGGGCGGCATATAGCGTTCGACCAGGTCTGACACGACGTCGCGGCGGAAGTCGCCGACCAGTTCGGACAGATCCTCGGAGTCCATGAACTCCTGACGCTGTTCGAACACGGCCTTGCGCTGGTCGTTCACGACGTCGTCGTATTTCAGCAGGTTCTTGCGGATGTCGTAGTTACGGGTCTCGACGCGCTTCTGGGCCGTCTCGATGGCGCGGTTCAGCCAAGGGTGGGTGATAGCCTCGCCCTCCGCCACGCCGAAGGTCTTCATGATCGAGTCGAGGCGGTCGCCGGCGAAGATGCGCAGCAGGTCGTCCTCGCAGGACAAGTAGAATTTCGAGGTGCCGGGGTCGCCCTGACGGCCGGTGCGGCCGCGCAGCTGGTTGTCGATGCGGCGGCTTTCGTGGCGCTCGGTGCCCAGAACGAACAGGCCGCCGGCCTCCAACGCGATCTTCTTCTGGACGGCGATCTCGGCCTTGAACTCGGCCTCCTTGGCCGCTTCCATTTCCGTTGTGACCTCGACGGCCATGTTGCGTTGTTCCAGCAGCCACTTCTGCATCTTCATCTCGAGGTTGCCCCCGAGCTGAATGTCGGTGCCGCGGCCCGCCATATTGGTAGCGATGGTCACCACGCCCGGCAGGCCGGCGTCGGCGACGATATAGGCTTCCTGCTCGTGCTGGCGCGCGTTCAGGACGCTGTGCGGAATGCCACGCAGCTTGGTCTCGTAGGTGATGTCATAGGCGGCGTCGCCGATCTTCTCGGCTTCCTTGGCCTTGCCCGCATATTCCGGCTTCAGCGTGCGCGAGGTCTCGACCTTGTATTCGAAGCGGCTCAGCAGGTCCGACAGCTGTTCCGAACGCTCGATCGACACGGTGCCGACCAGGATCGGCTGACCGGCGAGGTGGCATTCGGCGATCTGGCGCGCGATGGCCTGGTTCTTCTCGGCATGGGTCCGATAAACCTCGTCGTCGTAGTCCTTGCGCTGGATCGGCCGGTTGGTCGGCACTTCCAGCACGTCCATCTTGTAGATGTCGCCGAATTCCTGGGCTTCGGTCGCGGCCGTGCCGGTCATGCCCGACAGCTTTTCGTACAGGCGGAAGTAGTTCTGGATCGTCACCGAGGCCAGGGTCTGGTTCTCGGGCTGGATCTTGACGTCTTCCTTGGCCTCGATGGCCTGGTGCAGACCTTCGGACAGGCGGCGGCCGGTCATCATGCGGCCGGTGAACTCGTCGATCAGGACGATCTCGCCGCCCTTGATGATATAGTCCTTGTCGCGCTGATACAGGGTGTTGGCGCGCAGGGCCTGGTTGGCGTGGTGAACCAGGCTGATGTTGGCGGCGTCGTACAGGCCGGTGGTGTCGGCGGCGAAGTGACCGCCGGCCTCCAGAGCTTCTTCCATCCGCTCGGAGCCCAGCTCGGTCAGCAGGACCTGCTTCTGCTTCTCGTCGAGCTCGAAGGTGTCCTTGTCCTTGATCAGGTCTTTGATCAGGCCGTCGAGGATCTTGTAGAGATCCGAACGGTCCTCGGTCGGGCCCGAGATGATCAGAGGCGTGCGCGCCTCATCGATCAGGATGGAGTCGACCTCGTCGACGATGGCGAAGTTGTGCGGACGCTGCACCATCTCGCGCCGGTCATAGACCAGGTTGTCGCGCAGATAGTCGAAGCCGAACTCGTTGTTGGTGCCGTAGGTGACGTCGGCGTTGTAGGCCTGCTGACGCTGACCCTGGCTGAGGCCGTTGACGATGACGCCGACCTCAAGACCCAGGAAGCGATAGACCTTGCCCATCGTCTCGGCGTCGCGGCGGGCCAGGTAGTCGTTGACGGTGATGACGTGCACGCCCTTGCCGGGCAGGGCGTTCAGATAGACCGGCGCCACGGCGACCAGGGTCTTGCCTTCACCGGTCCGCATCTCGGCGATGCCGCCTTCATGCAGGATCATGCCGCCGGCCAGCTGAACGTCGTACTGACGCTGGCCCAGCACGCGCTTGGAGGCTTCGCGCACGACCGCGAAGGCTTCGGGCAGGATCTTGTCCAGGGTCTCGCCGTTCGCCAGCCGATCGCGGAAGGCGTCGGTCATCATCCGCAGTTCGTCGTCGGACAGGGCGGCGAACTTGGGCTCCAGCGCATTGATGCGCTGGGCGTGGTCCTGGAAGGCCTTGACCTTGCGGTCGTTGGAAGAGCCGAAAAGTTTCTTGGCGAAGCCGAGCATATTGGATCCGGTAAGCGGTCGAGCGTCTGCGAGCTGAGCGGCTCTGAAATCCCGTGAGGGGCGGCGATACGGACGCCGTGAGAGAGGCCCTGACCGACCGCAGCCCCGGAGCGCCGCATCAGGCGCGCGCGAAGGGCCGCGCAGACGATCAAAACCCCTCGACTTGGGCGCAGGCGGGACTTAAGCACCGGCCTAACCCCTGTCAACGCGAGGGGCTTTCGGCCGCCTTCGACGGAGCGCCCCCTTGACCCCATTCCGGCGATCTTCACGTATCCTGACGGCGGCCTTGCTGACGGCGGCGCTTTCGACCGCCGCCTGTTCGCGCGGCGGCGACAACCGGCCGCCCGAACAGGGGGACCAGGCCGTGGCCACGGTCCAGGACGAGACCATCTGGGCCTCGGACGTGAAGCGCGAGGCGGTGGCCCAAGGTTTGATTGGCGAGGACGAGGCGCTGGATACGACGTCGGATCTCTTCCGCCGGGTGCTGGACGAGGTGATCGACCAAAAGCTGCTGGCCGGAGAGGCGCAGCGGCGGCGGCTGGACTCCTCGCCCCTGGCGCAGCGGCGTCTGGAAGCGACGCGCGAACGCATCCTGGGCGACATGTTGGTCGAGAGCGTGGTCAACAAGGCCGTCTCGGACCAAGCGGTGCAGACCCTGTATAATGAGCAGCTGCGGCTGGCGAAGACCTCGGAAGAGATCCGCGTGCGGCTGATCCTGTCGCGCACCAAGCCCGAGGCGGACGCCGTGATCGGCATTCTGGGCCAGGGCGCCGGCTTCGAAGCGGTGGCGGCGGAGCGGTCGATCGACGAGGCGACGCGGTTTTCCGGCGGTGATCTGGGCTACTCGACGCTGGACGTGATGCCCCAAGCCTATGCCGACGCCCTGCGCGACAAGCCGGCCGGTGCGACAGTCGGGCCCTTCCAGACCGAGGGCGGCTGGGCCGTTCTGAGGGTCGAGGACCGGCGCAAGGAAAACCCGCCGACGCTGGAACAGGCCCGACCGCAGATCGTGCGCTATCTGACCTATGAGGGCGTGCGACAATTGCTGGAACAACTGCGCGGCAAGGCCAAGGTCGATGTGCGCCTGCCCGCGCAGACGCCGCCCGCATCGCCCACTCCTTCCGCCCCTTCCGCTCCTCCGGGCGCCTGACATGACCAAGCCTCCCTCCACGACCGGCCAGAAGATCGAGCATGCGTTCGAAAAAGCGCTGGACCCGTTCGCTACGGCGCTGAAGCGCGCCACCCGCACGCCGGGATCGGATGCCGCCCCGGCCGCGCCTGCGCCGGCCGCCGCCGGCAAGCCGGGTCTGGCCATCTCGCCCCTGGCCGTGCCGTTCCCGGCCATTCCGCCGATCGGCGGGGTCGAGATCGCGACCGCCCGCGCTGGCTTCTACAAACACGAGCGCGACGATCTGGTGGTGTTCCGGTTCGCGCGTGGGACCAGCTGCGCCGGGGTCTTCACCCGCCACAAGATCGGCTCGGCGCCCGTGGACTGGTGCAAGAAGCATCTCGCAGGGGCCGAGGGCGGCAAGGATGTGCGCGCCCTGGTGATCAACGCCGGATGCGCCAACGCCTTCACCGGCAAGGCCGGCGCGGACGCGGCGCGGCGCACGGCCTCGGAGGTCGCCAAACGGTTCGGCTGTCGCCAGCGCGACGTCATGCTGGCCTCGACCGGCGTGATCGGGGTGGTGCTGGACGACAAGAAGATCGTCGCCAAACTGCCTGAAATCGAGAACGGGCTGGAGGCGGACGCCTGGGCCCGGGCCGGTCGCGGCATCATGACCACCGACACCTTCCCCAAGGGCTCTTACGCCGAGGCCGAGATCGAGGGCTACAAGGTCCGGATCGCCGGTATCGCCAAGGGATCGGGCATGATCGCGCCGGACATGGCGACCATGCTGGCCTTCATCGTCACCGATGCAGACATCCATCCGAACGTGCTGCAGGCGCTGCTGGGCCTGCATGTACGCACCACCTTCAACAGCGTGACGGTGGATGGCGACACCTCGACCAACGACACGGCCCTGTTGTTCGCCACCGGAACCTCGGGCGCGCCGCGCATCGGGCGGGTCGGGGATCGCCGGCTTAAGAGCTTCTCGGCCGCCCTGGACAAGGTGATGCTGGACTTGGCGCACCAGCTGGTGCGCGACGGCGAAGGCGCGACCAAGTTCGTCAAGGTGACGGTTGACGGGGCCGCCTCGCCCGCCTCGGCCCGCAAGCTGGCCAAGTCCATCGCCGACAGCCCCCTGGTCAAGACCGCCATCGCCGGTCAGGACGCCAACTGGGGCCGGGTCGTCATGGCGGTGGGCAAGACCGAGGAGCCGGTCGATCGCGACCGCGTGGCCATCAAGTTCGGCCCGCACCAGGCCGCCATCGACGGCGCCCCGTCCCCGACCTACGACGAGGCCAAGATGACCGCCTATATGAAGAACCCCGAGATCGACATCACCGTCGATGTGGGTTCGGGCCGGGCATCGGCGACCGTGTGGACCTGCGATCTGACCAAGGGCTACATCGAGATCAACGGCGACTATCGCTCGTGACCGCTGCGCCCCTTCCGACCGTCCTGGTCGTCGCCGTCGCCCTGATTGACGTGGATGGGCGGGTTCTGATCGCCAAGCGTCCCGAGGGCAAGAAGCTGGCCGGTCTGTGGGAGTTTCCGGGCGGCAAGGTCGAGCCCGGAGAGCGGCCGGAACAGGCCCTGATCCGTGAGCTGAAGGAAGAGCTGGGCATCGACGTCAGCGAAAACTGTCTGTCGCCGTTCGTTTTCGCCAGTCACGCTTACGATTCGTTTCACCTGTTGATGCCATTGTATCTGTGCCGACGGTGGGACGGCGTGGTCACGGCGCGTGAACACGACGGCCTGGCCTGGGTGAAGCCGAGCAAGCTTTCGGACTATCCCATGCCGCCGGCGGACGAACCTCTGGTCGCCTGGTTGCGCGACCTGCTCTGACCACCGCCGACCAGGGAGGCCGGCCATGCGACGTCTTATCGACCGGTTCCTGCGCAATGAGAGCGGGGCCACGGCTATCGAATATGGTCTGCTCTGCGCCCTGATCTTCCTGGCGATCGTGACCTCGATCAGCGCCTTGGCGAACAGCCAGAACGGCGGCCTGGCCGCGACGGTGAACAAGCTGAGCGCCGCCATACAGGCCGCGATCAGCTAGTCCGGCTCTTCGCCCGTCATTTCCTTGACGCCCAGCGCATCGGCCAGCCGCGTCTTGGCCGAGCCGCGCGGCAGAGGCTTCTGCTGGCTGTCGTGAGGTTTCCAGCCGGCCAGATGGATGATCTCGAACGTCGCCGGGATGCGGCCGTCGTCGAGACCGTATCGCTCGGCATAGAGGGCGGCGGCGCGCGCCACGATGCGGCGGCTTAGCGGCCGAACGGGTCCGTGCAGCACGTTGGTCTCGCCCATGGCGCGCAGGTCGCGGATCAGGGCGAACAGGTCGGTGTAGCGGACGGTGAAGCGGTCCACGTCCGACACCGGCAGGGCGAACCCGGCGCGCTGCAACAGGGCCGCCCCGTCATAGCCGTCAGCGAAGGGCGAAACCCGCGCCTGGGCGCCGCCGCGCTCCTCCAGCTCGACCTCGGTCAGGACGGCGCGAAGCTCTTTCAGCGTGCCCGCGCCGAACAGCGTGCCGATGAACAGGCCGTCCGGTTTCAACGCGCGCCGGATCTGGGCCAAGGCGCCGGGCAGGTCGTTGGCCCAGTGAAGAGTCAAAAGGGAAACGATCAGATCGGTCGAGGCGTCGGTAAGCGGCAGCGCGTCCGCGCCCGGCGCTGCGCGCTGGGCCAAAGAGACGGGCGTTTGGATGGGACCGACGCGTCCGGCGGCGTCGCTGGACCGAACCGCCGCATCGAACACGCCTGGATGAGCGGACAGATCGACCGCAACGGGAAAATCGCGCAGTATGGCTTCCAGGCTCTCGGCGGCGTTGGCGGCGGCTCGGGCGTGCAGAAAGTCGGCCTGGGGGAACCGGGCGGCGGACCGCGCCAGCCGCGCCTGACGTCGCACAGCGTCGAAGATGCGCGGGGGACCTTCGGAAGGGGATTGGGGGGCGGTCATGGACGCACAGGATGGGGGCTGGCGACGCGCCTGGGAAGGGGCGGGCCGTCACTTGCGCGGAGCGGGGCGGGCACTGGCCGACCTGATCCTGCCGCCGATGGCGCATGACAGCCGAGAGGCGACGGATGCGGCCGGCCTGACGCCCGACGCCTGGAGCCGGATCAAATTTCTGGAAGCGCCGGTCTGCGACGGCTGCGGGGCGGCCTTCGACTTTGACGGCGGCGCCTTCGCCCAGGATCGCTGCGCCGCCTGTATCGCCAAGCCCTACGCCTTCGAGAGGGCGCGGGCGGCCTGCCTGTATGATGAGGCGTCGCGCAGTCTGATCCTGAGGTTCAAGCACGGCGATCAGCAACAGTTCGCGCCCCTGTTCGCGCGCTGGATCGGGCGCGCCGCCGCCGACCTGGTCGAAGACGCGGACGTGATCCTGCCCGTGCCGCTGCATCGGTTTCGCCTGTTGTCGCGACGGTTCAACCAAGCGGCCGAGATCGCCCGGCCGCTGGCCCGGCACGCCGACCGCGACTATTTGCCCGACGGTCTGGTCCGCACGACCCACACGACCAGTCAGGGCGGCAAGAGCCAGCGCGGGCGGCGGCTGAACGTCAAGAAGGCCTTCGCTGTGACCGAGGCGGGCCGGCGTCGGATCCGGGGACGACGCATCCTTCTGATCGACGATGTGTTGACCACGGGCGCGACCGGAGAGGCCTGCGCGCGCGCCCTGATCGACGCCGGAGCGCGCGCCGTGGATCTCGCCGTCATCGCGCGGGTGCGAAACGCCCGTGAACTGACTATGTGAAGAGCGCCCTATCGCTCGCCGCGCGGCGGCTCGCTGCTTGAGGGCGCTGGATTTTATTTTGGAGATCTGAACTTGGCCGACGTCGTCATCTACACCAAGCCTGGCTGCCCCTACTGCTTCAGCGCCATGTCGCTTCTGAAGAAAAAGGGCGTGGACTATACGGAAATCGTCGCGTCCAACGATCCCGACAAGAAGGCCGAGATGGTCGAGAAGTCGGGCGGCCGCATGACCTTCCCGCAGATCTTCATCGACGGCCAGCACGTCGGCGGTTCCGACGACATCCACGCGCTGGATCGCGACGGCAAGCTGGACGGACTTCTGGCCGCCTGATCCATGAGCAGCGGGCTCGACATCGCCCTGATCCAGACGCGCACGCCGGCGACGGCGCGAGCGGCGCTGGCCCATGTCGATCCGCTGATCCGCGAGGCGGCGTCGGGCGGAGCGAAGTTCATCCTGACGCCCGAGGGGACCAATGTCCTGGAGCAGCGCCGAGACCGGCGCGATGCGGCGATCACGACCGAGGACGAAGACATCGCCGTTCTGGGTCTGCGTCGTCTGGCGGCGGAACTAGGCGTCTGGCTGCTGATCGGTTCGGCCATCGTCCGGTCTGGCCAGGCGGGAGATGGCCGCGCCGCCAATCGGTCGCTGCTGATCGATGGGTCGGGCGGGATCGTGGCCCGATACGACAAGCTGCACGTCTTCGACGTGAACCTGCCCAATGGCGAGACCTATCGCGAAAGCGCGACGGTGAGGCCCGGCGACGGGGCGTCGGTGGCGGACACGCCCTGGGGTCGGCTGGGCCTGACCATCTGCTACGACATCCGCTTTCCCCATCTGCATCGCCAGCTGGCCAAGGCCGGGGCGTCGATGATCGCCGTGCCAGCCGCCTTCACCGCCCCGACGGGCGAGGCGCATTGGGAGACCCTGCTACGCGCCCGCGCCATCGAGACGGGGGCGTTCGTCCTGGCGCCGGCGCAGGGCGGACTGCACGAAGACGGTCGCCGCACCTGGGGGCGATCCACCGTCGTCGGACCCTGGGGCGAGATCATCGCCAAGGCGGATCACGACGAACCTTGCATCGTGCGTGCGAAACTGGACATGGAGGCCGTGGCCAGGGCGCGCGCCGCCGTGCCCAGCCTGACCCACGATCGCGATTTCCTGCCCGCTGTTTAACGCCCCATGATCCGCTACGCCCTGAAATGCGACCAGGCCCACGCCTTCGAAGCCTGGTTCGGCTCCTCGACCGACTATGACGATCAGGCGGCGCGGGGGCTGGTGGAATGCCCGTTCTGCGGTTCGCACGCGGTCGACAAGGCGATCATGGCCCCGGCCGTCAGCGGCGCCCGCAAGGCCGATCCCGCCTCCGACGTCGCCGCCAAGATGCAGACGATGATGATGGCCGCCGCCCGCGAGGTCCGCGCCCATGTCGAGGCCAACTTCGATTACGTCGGCGACACCTTCGCCCGCGAGGCGCGCGACATCCACGAGGGCCGATCCGAGAAGCGCGAAATCTATGGCGAGGCCACGCCCGCCGAGGTGAAGAAGCTGAAGGACGACGGCGTTCCGGTATCCGCCCTGCCTGACGCGCCGCCAGACCCGTCCAAGGTGAACTGATGACCCTGCAATGGCGGCCCATGCGGCCGACGGACATCGATGCGGTGGTGGAGGTGGCGCGGCTGTCGTTTCCCGACCATTTCGAGGATCGCACCTGTTTCCAAAACCGGCTGGCGCTTTATCCGCGCGGCTGTTTCGTGCTCGCGGGAGGCGAGGGCGCCGCGCGGGGCTATCTGATCGCCTATCCGTGGAGGGCCGAGAGCGCGCCGCCGCTGAACACGGTGATCGAAGGCCTGCCGGCCGAGCCGGATTTGATCTATCTGCACGATCTGGCCCTGCACCCCGAGGCGCGGGGCGGGGGCGTGACCGGCGCCATCGTCGAGCGACTGGCCGAACAGGCGACGGAAGACGGCTGGCCCGCCATCGCCCTCGTCGCGGTCAACGACGCGGTCGGCTTCTGGTCACGACACGGCTTCGTCGAGCAGCCCGCCGAGGGCATGGCGGCCAAACTGGCCAGCTACGGCGCCGACGCCCGCTATATGCTGCGGCCGCTCTAGCGCCGATTGAGGGCGGTCTGGCCGCCCGCACGCACGAAATGCATGCGTTGAGGACGGGGCAGGGCGACATAGGCCCGGCGTCTCATTTCACGCTCGCAGACGCTGGCGTCGCCAAGGCTGTCGGGGGTCAGGACGGCGCGATGGACGGCGCACCAGTCACGGCTGGCGGCGCGGATGCGGCCGGCCAGGATCATCGCCTCGCCCGGTCGGGCCATGTTCAGCCCCTCGGCATCGACATGCATGTCCGGCGCCTCGCCCGCGGCCAGGGCGGCGGCAAGCGCGGCTGCGATCATCAAACCCATCGTCATCTCCCATCGGAATGGGCCTGCGTCAGGCCCGTCGTGGGAAGGAGGCGTCCGTCAGCGGCGTCGGATGCGGGATCGGGGATGAAATATCGGTAAGGCGGCGATCGCCGCGACGAACGCCCGCTCTGGCCTTTCTGTCCACATGCCTGTAAGAGGCGCGCGCCTCCCGCATGCCTTTTCATGACCAGCGGCCGCCCGTATGCCGGCCGCGCCTTTTCGCGATACTCAAATGAACCTGCGCAACGTCGCCATCATCGCCCACGTCGACCACGGCAAGACGACCCTGGTGGACCAACTGCTCGCCCAATCCGGCGTGTTCCGAGCCAACGAGGCGCAGACCGAGCGCGCGATGGACTCCAACGACCAGGAAAAAGAGCGCGGCATCACCATCCTGGCCAAGTGCACCTCGGTGCTCTGGAACGGTAAGGCGGGTGAAACCCGCATCAACATCATCGACACCCCCGGCCACGCCGACTTCGGCGGCGAGGTCGAGCGCATCCTGGGCATGGTGGACGGCTGCGTCATCCTGGTCGACGCCGAAGAGGGCGTCATGCCCCAGACCAAGTTCGTGCTGACCAAGGCGCTGAAGATGGGCCTGCGCCCGATCCTGTGCATCAACAAGGTCGACCGCGCCCACGCCGATCCCGACCGCGTCCATAACGAGACGTTCGACCTGTTCGCCGCCATCGGCGCGACGGACGAGCAACTGGACTTCCCGCACATCTACGCCTCGGGCCGCAACGGCTGGGCGACGCTGGACTTGAACCAGCCCAACGACAATCTGGCCCCGCTGTTCGACCTGATCGTCGATCACGTCCCGCCGCCCGCCGTCCAGGCCAACCGCGACAAGCCCTTCCGCATGCTGGACGTACTGATCGAAAGCGATCCGTTCCTGGGCCGTCTGCTGACCGGCCGCATCGAGAGCGGCAAGGCCGTTCCCGGCATGGCGATCCACGCTCTGGACCGTGAAGGCAAGGAAATCGAACGCGGCCGCATCACCAAGGTGCTGGCCTTCCGCGGCCTGAAGCGTCAGGCTCTGGACGAGGGTTCGGAAGCGGGCGACATCGTGGCCATCGCCGGCATGTCCAAGGCGACCGTGGCCGACACCCTGTGCGCCATGGAAGTCACCGAGCCTCTGCCCGCCCAGCCGATCGATCCGCCCACCATCTCCATGACCGTCTCGGTCAACGACAGCCCCCTGGCCGGTCGCGAAGGCGACAAGGTCCAGTCGCGCGTCATCCGTGATCGCCTTCTGAAGGAGGCCGAGGCCAACGTCGCCATCCGCGTGACCACGACCGAAGGCGGCGACGCCTATGAAGTCGCCGGCCGTGGCGAACTGCAGCTGGGCGTTCTGATCGAGAACATGCGCCGCGAAGGCTTCGAAGTTTCGATCTCGCGCCCGCGCGTGGTGTTCCAGACCGGCGAGAACGGCGAGAAGCTGGAGCCGATCGAAGACGTCATGATCGACGTCGACGACGAGTTCTCGGGCATCGTCATCGAGAAGCTGTCGGCCCGTAAGGCCGAGATGACCGACATGGGCCCGTCAGGCGCCGGCAAGACCCGCATCAGCCTGAAGGCGCCGTCGCGTTCGCTGATCGGCTATCAGGGCGAGTTCCTGACCGACACGCGCGGTTCGGGCGTGCTGAACCGCGTGTTCAGCCACTATGAGCCGCACAAGGGCGCGATCGCCGGTCGTCTGAAGGGCGTTCTGATCTCGAACTCTGACGGTGAAACCGCCGCCTTCGCCCTGTGGAACCTGGAAGACCGCGGCATCATGTTCGTCGGCGCCGGCGAAAAGACCTATCAGGGCATGATCATCGGCGAGAACGCGCGCTGGGACGACTTGGACGTCAACCCGATCAAGGGCAAGCAGCTGACCAACGTCCGCGCCTCCGGCAAGGACGAGGCCGTGCGCCTGACGCCGCCGCGCCAGATGTCGCTGGAACAGGCCATCGCCTATATCGACGACGACGAGCTGGTCGAAGTGACGCCCAAGTCCATCCGCCTGCGCAAGCAGGTGCTGAACCCGTCGTTCCGCAAGAAGCGCGTTCGCCCGGAGTAGTCAGCAATCCCTGACTGACGTGCGGTGGGATGCGGCCTATAGACGGCTGACATGAACGCCTCGCCCAGTCTGGATGACCGCCTTGACGAGGCCGCCCGCGCGGAAGACCCGCGCGCGGCGGTCTCTGTCGTTTTGCGCGAGGCCTATGACGCCGCCCGCGCGCGGGCCGAGCGCAAGCTGGATGGCGGCATGAAGGGTCGCGACGTGGCGCGTCTGTACGCCACCGCCGCTGACGAGATGCTGGCCGGCCTGTGGCGGGTGGCGACCCAGACGCTGTGGCCGACCTCGCCGGTCGAGGCCGAACGGCTGGCCCTGGTCGCGGTCGGCGGCTACGGCCGGGGCGTGCTGGCGCCCCATTCCGATCTGGACCTGCTGTTTTTGAGATCGTCCAAGGCGACGCCGCGCGGCGAGCAGGTCATCCAGTTCGTCCTCTATGTGCTGTGGGACCTGGGGGCCAAGGTCGGGTCGGCGGTGCGCTCGGTCGAAGAGTGTCTGAGCCTGTCGCGCACCGACATGACGGTGCGGACGACCCTGCTGGAGGCGCGTCCGCTGGCGGGGGATGAGGCGCTGGCCCAGCTGATGATCGGCCGGTTCCGCGACATGGTGTCGAAATCCGATCCGCGCCCCTTCATCGCCGCCAAGCTGGAGGAGCGGGCCGCCCGGCACGAGAAGGCCGGCTCGACCCGCTACAAGGTCGAACCCAACGTCAAGGACGGCAAGGGTGGCCTGCGCGACCTGAACACCCTGTACTGGATCGCCCGATCCCTGGCGCCCGAAAGCCGGCTGGGCGCGACGGTGATGGACGAACTGTTCACCCCGCGCGAGCGCCGGACGTCGGACGAGGCGTTCGACTTCCTGTGGCGGGTCCGCATCCATCTGCATCTGATCGCGGGCCGGGCCGAAGAGAAGCTGACGTTCGACATGCAGCCCGAGGTGGCCCGGCGCATGGGCTGGCGCGGGCGCGGCGACGAACCGGCGGTCGAGCGGTTCATGCGGCGATACTTTCTGGTCGCCCGCGACGTCGGCGCCCTGACCCGCGCCATGTCGGCCAAGCTGGAGGCGCGCCACCAGAAGACGGCGCACGGTCTGTCGCGTCTGATGGCGCCGTTCCGACCCGCCCCCCGCCGCAAGCTGGAGGTCGAGGGTTTCTGGATCGATCAGGGCCGTCTGTCGGTCGAGGGGCCGGAGGTGTTCGCCGCCGATCCGGTCAAGCTGCTGACCCTGTTCGTCTGCGCCGACAAACATGACCTGGACCTGCACCCGGACGCCTTTTCGGCGGTGACGCGGTCGCTGTCGCTGGTGACGCCCCGGCTGAGGCGCGATCCGGCGGCGACGCGGGCGTTTCTGGACATTCTGGCGCACGGGCAAAGGCCCTATCGCGTCCTGACCATCATGAACGAGACAGGCCTGTTGGGCCGGTTCCTGCCCGAATGGGGGCGGATCGTCGGCCAGACCCAGTTCAACATGTACCACGCCTATACGGTCGACGAGCACACGCTTCAGGCCATCGGCATCATTAACGACATCGCGCGCGGCAAGCTGAAGACCGATCACCCGATGGCCAGCGAGATCGTGCATCTGATCTCGGACATGGAAGCCCTGATGCTGGGCATGCTGTTGCACGATGTGGGCAAGGGCGGCGAGCGGGGGCAGCTGGAGGACGGCGCCATCGCCGCGCGTCGGGCGTGCGAGCGGCTGGGCGTCGATCCTCGGCGGATCGAACTGGTCGTCTGGCTGGTGCGCAGCCATCTGGCGCTGTCGGACTACGCTCAGAAGCGCGATCTGTCGGACCCGGCGACGATCCGCGCCTTCGCCGAACTGGTCGGCGATCCCGAGCGGCTGCGGATGCTGCTGGTCCTGACCGTCGCCGATATCCGGGCCGTGGGGCCGGGCGTGTGGAACGGCTGGAAGGGTCAGCTGATGCGCACCCTCTACAACCAGGTCGCCGCCCTGTTCCGGGGCGAGGACGTGACGCGCGAGGATCCGCTGGCGGCGCATCCGGCCCTGGTCCAACGGGCGCGCGAGACGGGCGCGGCGGCCGAGAGCGCGCCGACCGCGCCGGTGCAGGGACTGACGGTGCAGACCACCGAAATCTCCATCGCCGCGGCCGACCGACCGGGCCTGTTCGCCGATCTCGCCCAGACCATGGCCGCGCTGGGCGCCGATGTGACCGACGCCCGCGTGGCGACCGAGGACGGCGTCGTTCTGGACGTGTTTCGTGTTCAGGACGGAGCGGGCCTGCCTTATGGCCAGGCCGAGCCGCGTCGCCTGAAGGCTTTGGTCGAGGCGCTGGAAAAGGCCGCGCGGGGCGAGGGCCGCATCGGCCAGGCGCCCGATCCGACGGGCAATGCGCGCAAGGCGGCCTTCGAAGTCCGGCCCGTGGTCATGGTCGATCACCACGCCAGCGAGGTCGCCACCGTGGTCGAGGTGTCCTGCGCCGACCGGCCGGGGCTGCTGGCGGACCTGTCGCGCGTGTTCAACGACGAAGGCCTGAGCATCCGCTCCGCCCATGTCGCCAGCTATGGCGAGCGGGCGGTGGACAGTTTCTACGTCGTGGATCGAAAGGGGCGGAAGATCACCTCGGAGCAGCGGATCACCGAACTGCGCACCGCGCTTGAGGCCGTGCTGGACAGCCGCGCGCCCGCGCCCGCCGGACGCAAGGTCGCCTCGGCTCGCGCCAGCGCGCGCGACGTCTCCGACCTGGGCCGCCGCAGCCCGCGCGCAAAGCCCGTATCGCCCGGCGAACAAGCGCGCTAAGCGACAACCTTTCTCCGCGCCCTGTCGAATGTCCGCATGAGCCTCGCCCGAAACACCCTGGTGCAGTCGACCCTGACGCTGGGCAGTCGAATTCTCGGCTTCGTGCGCGACATGGCGCTGGCGGCGCGCTTCGGCCAAGGGCCGATGATGGACGCTTTCACTACGGCGTTGATGCTGCCCAACATGTTCCGCCGCCTGTTCGCAGAAGGCGCCTTCGCCCAGGCCTTCGTGCCGGTCTATGGCGGGGTTCGGGCGCGCGAGGGTGAGGAAGCGGCCGCCGTCACGGCGTCCGAGGCGCTCAGCTTCATGCTGGCCGTGGTCGCCGGCTTCTGCATCCTGCTGCAGGTCGTGATGCCGTGGATCATGCCGTGGCTGCTGTCGGCCTATCGCGACCAGCCGATGGTGCTGCGCGCCGCCGTGATCGCAACCCAACTGGCCATGCCCTATCTGGCCTGTATGACCGTGGCCTCGCTGCTGTCGGGCGTGTTGAACACGGGCGGTCGGTTCGCCCTGTCGGCGGCCGTGCCGGTGTTCCTGAACCTGTGCACCCTGGCCGCCCTGATGCCGCCGCTGATCTTGCCGATCCCGCAAGAAACGGTGCTGCTGATGGTGACCGCGGCGGTGACGGTATCGGGCCTGATCCAGGCCGGCCTCTTGTGGTGGGGCGTGCGGCGTCTGGGCGTTCGGCTGAAGATCGGCCTGCCGCGCATCACGCCGAATGTGCGTCACACCCTGGCGCTCGCCGTGCCCGGCGCCCTGGCGGGCGGGGCGCTGCAGATCAACTCTCTGGTGTCGCAGTTCCTGACCGGGTCGGACGAGGGCGCGCGTTCGGTGCTGTATAACGCCGACCGGCTTTATCAACTGCCGCTGGGCCTGGTGGGGGTCGCCATCGGCCTGGCCCTGGTGCCGCGCCTGACCAAGGCGTTCGTCGACGGCGATCACGAGGGCGGGCAGAAGACGCTGGACGACGGCATCAATCTGGCGATGGCCTTCACCCTGCCGGCGGCGGTCGCCCTGTTCGTCATTCCCTTCTTCATCATCGACGCGACCGTGACGCGCGGCGCCTTCACCTCGGCCGACGCCGCCCGCACCGCCGATGTACTGCGTCAGTTCGCCTGGGGGGTGCCGGCCTTCGTTCTGGCGAAGGTTCTGACTCCGCCCTTCTTTGCGCGCCAGGACACGCGCCGTCCGATGATCTTCGCCGTCACCAGCGTGGTCATCACCGTCATCCTGGGCTCGGCCCTGTTCTTCTGGTTCCGCCGCCAGGGTTGGGACGGGGTGCTGGGCCTGGCTATCGCCACCAGCACCTCGGCCTGGGTGAATGTCGCCCTGTTAGGCGGCGTCCTGATCCGCGAGAACAGCTGGCGGCCGTCGCCGGCCTTCCTGTCGCGCATCGCCCGCGTCATCGCCGCCAGCGCCATGATGGCCGCTCTGCTGTTCGCCGCCGACGTCTTCTATCCGCAGCTGAGCCGACTGTTCCTGGCCAAAGAGATCGCCGTCCTGGTGGTCTGCGGCGCCGGGGCCGGGCTTTACGGCTTCTGCCTGCTGGCGTTCCGGGCCGTCACCATCGCGGAACTGAAGGCCACGCTGAAGCGCGATCCCGGCGGCGGCGCGGTCTCCGGTCTGGACTGACAGGCGGCGAACCGATAAGCGCGAGGCCATGACGACCTCGGGCCTGATCCATGACCTGCGATGGCGCGGCTGAACCGCCGCCTGCCTCGCCACGCCTGCCTTTCGACCTTCCGAGACCCGATCCCATGACCGACCAGACCCCGGACGTTGCGACCCCCGTCCCGAACTATGACGGCCCACGCCGCATCCTGTCCGGCATCCAGGCCTCAGGCGCGCTGCACCTGGGCAACTACCTCGGCGCCCTGAAGCGGTTCGTGGAGCTGCAGGACCAGGGCGCGCCGGTCTATGTCTTCGTCGCCGACATGCACGCCATCACTGTGTGGCAGGATCCCGCCAAACTGACCGCCCAGACGCGCGAGATCGCCGCCGCCTATCTGGCTTCGGGCCTGGATCCGGCAAAGGCGATCATCTTCCCGCAGTCGGCCGTTCGCGCCCATGCGGAACTGGCCTGGATCTTCAACTGCGTCGCCCGCCTCGGCTGGCTCGATCGGATGACCCAGTTCAAGGAGAAGTCGGGCAAGCACAAGGAACGCTCCTCGGTCGGCCTCTACACCTATCCCGTCCTCCAGGCGGCCGACATCCTGCTGTACAAAGCCACCGAAGTGCCGGTCGGCGAAGACCAGAAGCAGCATCTGGAGCTGACCCGCGACATCGCCGCCAAGTTCAACAACGACTTCGGCGTTCCCGGCTTCTTCCCCGTGCCTGAGCCGATCATCCAGGGACCGGCGACCCGCGTCATGTCCCTGCGTGACGGAGCGGCCAAGATGTCCAAGTCGGACCCGTCCGACAACAGCCGCATCAACCTGACCGACGACGCCGACACGATCGCCTCCAAGATCAAGAAGGCCAAGACCGATCCCGAGCCGTTGCCGGAAACCCTGGACGGCCTGAACGAACGGCCCGAGGCCAAGAATCTGGTCGCCATCTATGCGGCGCTGGCGGGCCTGACCCGCGAACAGGTGATCGCACAGTTCGGCGGCCAGGGCTTCGGCGCCTTCAAGCCGGCGCTGGCGGACCTGGCGGTGTCGTCGCTGGCGCCCGTGACGGCCGAGATGCGCCGCCTGATGGAAGATCCGGCCGAGATCGACCGCGTGCTGAAGGCCGGCGCCGAACGCGCCGCCGAGGTCGCCGATCCCGTGGTGGACGAAGTCAAGAAGATCGTCGGCTTCTGGAGGGCGTAATGGGCGTCTATGAAGCCAAGGTCGTCTGGAACCGGGGCGACCAGCCCTTCCTGGACAAGGGCTACAGCCGCGCCCATTCGTGGAGCTTCGACGGCGGAGCGGTGGTGCCGGGGTCGTCGGCGCCCTCCAGCGTGCCCGTGCCGATGTCCGATCCGGCCGGCGTCGATCCGGAAGAGGCGATGATCGCCTCTCTGTCCAGCTGTCACATGCTGTGGTTCCTGGCCTTCGCCGCCAACGCCGGCCTGGTGGTCGACACCTATGTCGACGAAGCGTCGGGCAAGATGGGTAAGGACGAGAACGGCAAGCGCTACCTCGCCGAGGTGACGCTGCGCCCCTTCACCAGCTTCACCGGCCGCGAACCCGGTCAGGCCGAGATCGACGCCCTGCATCATCAGGCGCACGACCATTGCGAAATGGCCCATTCCGTCCGCGCGACCATCACGGTCGAGGCGACGATCGGCTGACGGCTCAGGCGTGCGGTGCGGCGTCGGTCAGGAAGGCGCCAAACCGGCGCAGGGCCTCGACTGTTAGTTCCGGATCGTGGCGCATCGGACCGTTGTTGGTGGGTTCGTCGAAGGCGTGAGTGCCCCCGGCGATCCAGCTTTCGACCTCGGAGCCGCAGTTGCGGATCATGGCGTTGACCTGTTCGGCGTTGCGCACAGTGGTCAGGTGGTCGCGCTTGCAGGTGACGGCCAGAACGCGCGGGCAATGCCGCCAGGGCTTCAGCCGGTTGAAGGCGAACGGGCCGATGTAGGGATAGGCCAGCCACACCGCCTTGACGCCGGACAGGTCGGCCTCGGCGGGATCGATCACGCCAAAGGCGCCGGGCGTCGGCGCGCCGCTCATCATCTCCATGATCGACCAGCCGCCGTGGCTCCAGCCGGCCAGGGCCAGCTTTGTCGCATCGACATCGGGGCGTGCCGAAACGCCCTGGATCGCCGCCAGGACGTCGCCCACCCGCTCATAGCCCCGGAACGACAGGCCCGTGCAGACCGCCGCCAGGGTGAAGGCCCGACCCCAGCCGCGCGGGCCGTAGGAATCGATGATGAAGGCGCGCCAGCCCGCCGCCTTGGCGACCTCGGCATAGCGGGGCAGGTGATCGCGCAGACCCCCGCAGCCGTGGAACATCAGCACGGCAGGACGGGGCCGATCGTCGTCCGGACCTACGACGGTGATGTAGGGCTCCAGCCGGGCCCAACGGCGCTTCAGATCATCCATGGCCGACATACGCCGCAGCCGGACGGCGAAAGCCAGTCCAAAAATCCGATGCTCAACCGGCGCAGCGCAGCGTCAGGTTCAGCCGGCCGCCGCCGGGGATCAGGCGCGACGATCCGGCCAGCACGCGGTCGACGCCGTGGCGGGCCAGGCGGGCGGGTCCGGTCAGGGCGCAGACGTCGCCGCTGTCCAGTCTCAACGTCGTGGTGCGTCCGCCCTCCGCCGCGCCGATGCGGAACGTCGCCGTGTCTCCCAGGGATACCGACAGGACGGGCGCGCCGAGGTCGGCCTCGTCCTTGTCCTGGTGCAGGCCCATCTTCGCCGCATCGCGATACAGATTGACCAGACAGGCGTCCGGCGGCGTGGGCCAGCCGACCGTGGCGTCCCACAGGTCAAGCAGCATAGTCGGGATCGCGGGCCAGGGTCGCACGGTCTCCGGATGGATCGACTGATAGCGATAGCCGCCCCGGTCGGAGACCCATCCCAGCGGCCCGAAGTTGCTCATTTGAACCGAGAAGGGCCGACCGCCCGGCGTGGTCGGCCGATAGAGGGGCGCATCTTCCAGCCGGGCGAACACCTCGCTGACCAGATCAGCCTGCGCCGCGGCATCGAGCGCCCCCGGCCAGAGCCGGAAGCCCTCAACGGCGGTCTTCACCTCAACGGGTGTAGGTGTATTCGCTGACCTCACAAACATTGATGCGCGACCGCGTCAGCTCCTGACCGTTGGTGAACTCGGCCTTGAAGTCATAGATGCAGGCGCCCGAGCCGTCATCGATGTTGATGCGCACATCCTGCCCGCTTTCCAGAACGTCCGAGCCCAGGATGTCCTCTTCCCAGTCGTCGCTGCGTGAATCCGACGCGTAGAAGCGCAACATGGTCCAGCCGGTGCGGTTCTTGATGGTGACGTGCCGATCATAGCCGTCGCGCGACTGGATGGCCGGCGCCCCAGCAGGCGACGCGGCGGCGGCCGAAGAGCCGATCAGAACGGCGGCGGCGACAGCGGCCTTGAGCATGATCTTGATCATTGTTTCCTCTCCCTTCCTTCATCGCGGTCCCCAGAGCGCGATGGGAAATCTTATGCCCGACGATCGCTGCCTCCGCATCTTCGAATTTCAACGTTCTTCGAAAGCGTTGAATCGCATAACGCCCTTGCGGGCCGGGGGGATTTTCCCATATCGGGGCCAGCTTCGGAGAAACCCCGCGAAACTTGGGGCTATCCAGCCTGATCCACGCCAACCCAACCGGGGGCGGTCACGCGCGGCGCTTCGTCGAAGGCCGCCGCATCGCCCGCCGAACCAGAGAGACTGAAGAACACATGGCCAAGATTATCGGCATCGACCTGGGCACCACCAACTCGTGCGTCGCCGTCATGGACGGCAAGACGCCGAAGGTGATCGAAAACGCCGAGGGCAACCGCACGACCCCGTCGGTCGTGGCGATCCAGGACGGCGCGGAAGTGCTGGTGGGTCAACCCGCCAAGCGCCAGGCCGTCACCAACCCGTCCAACACCTTCTTCGCGATCAAGCGCCTGATCGGCCGCAACTTCGATGATCCCGTCGTCGCCAAGGACAAGGGCATGGTGCCCTATGAGATCGTTAAGGGCCCGAACGGCGACGCCTGGGTGCGCGCCTTCGGCAAGGACTATTCCCCGCAGCAGATTTCGGCCTTCACCCTGACCAAGATGAAGGAAGCGGCCGAGGCCTATCTGGGTGATAAGGTCACCCAGGCCGTGATCACGGTGCCGGCCTATTTCAACGACAGCCAGCGTCAGGCGACCAAGGACGCCGGCAAGATCGCCGGCCTGGAAGTGCTGCGCATCATCAACGAGCCGACCGCGGCGGCCCTGGCCTATGGTCTGGAAAAGAACGACGGCCAGAAGATCGCCGTCTATGACCTGGGCGGCGGCACCTTCGACGTCTCGATCCTGGAGATCGGCGACGGCGTGTTCGAGGTGAAGTCGACCAACGGCGACACCTTCCTTGGCGGCGAGGACTTCGACCTGCGTCTGGTCGACTACCTGGCCGACGAGTTCAAGAAGGAGCAGTCGGTCGACCTGCGCCAGGACAAGCTGGCCCTGCAGCGCCTGAAGGAAGAGGCCGAAAAGGCCAAGAAGGAGCTGTCGACCACGACCCAGTACGAGGTCAACCTGCCGTTCATCACCATGAACGCCTCGGGTCCGCTGCACCTGAACATCAAGCTGACGCGCGCCAAGCTGGAAAGCCTGGTCGAGGACCTGGTCCAACGCACGATCGAGCCGTGCAAGAAGGCCCTGGCCGATGCCGGCCTGAAGGCTTCGGACATCGACGAAGTGGTTCTGGTCGGCGGCATGACCCGCATGCCCAAGGTCGTGGAAGCCGTGAAGGCCTTCTTCGGCAAGGAACCGCACAAAGGCGTGAACCCTGACGAAGTCGTGGCCCTGGGCGCCGCCGTTCAGGCCGGCGTTCTGCAAGGCGACGTCAAGGACGTGCTGCTGCTGGACGTGACGCCGCTGACCCTGGGCATCGAAACCCTGGGCGGCGTGTTCACGCCCCTGATCGAGCGCAACACGACGATCCCGACCAAGAAGAGCCAGACCTTCTCGACCGCCGACGACAACCAGTCGGCCGTGACGATCCGGGTCTTCCAGGGCGAGCGTCCGATGGCGTCGGACAACAAGATGCTGGGTCAGTTCGACCTGATGGGCATTCCGCCGGCGCCGCGCGGCATGCCGCAGATCGAGGTCGCCTTCGACATCGACGCCAACGGCATCGTCAACGTCTCGGCCAAGGACAAGGCGACCAACAAGGAGCAGTCAATCCGCATCCAGGCGAACGGCGGCCTGTCGGACGCCGACATCGACAAGATGGTCAAGGAAGCCGAGGCCAACGCCGCCACCGACAAGGCCAAGAAGGATCTGGTCGAGGCGCAGAACGCCGCCGACAGCCTGATCCACTCGACCGAAAAGGCCCTGGCCGAGCACGGTGACAAGGTCGGCGCGGACGAGAAGACGGCCATCGAAACCGGCCTGGCCGAGCTGAAGACGGCGCGCGAAGGCACCGACCCGGAAGACATCCGCGCCAAGACCAACACCCTGGTCCAGGCCTCGATGAAGCTGGGTGAAGCCATGTACGCCCAGCAGCAGGGCGACGCCGCCGCCGAAGGCCAGCCGGCCGACGATGGCGTGGTCGACGCCGAGTTCGAGGAAGTGTCGGACACGGACGGCGACGACAAGAAGAGCGCCTGATCCGTCACAGGTCGCTGAAATGATACGGCCCCGCTTGTCTTGCGATAGGCGGGGCCTTTTCATGAAACTTGCATCATTGGTCCCGGACCCCATGTCAGCCGGGACATCGATTTCGACCAACGCTCGATAAGAGGCGAGGCGAAAGCGAACGGGGAAGTATGAGGACGAACGCCCGATGGCGCGTGATTATTACGAAGTTCTGGGTGTCGAACGCACGATCGACGCCCCCGGCCTGAAAGCCGCCTACCGCAAGCTGGCCATGATCCACCACCCGGACCGCAATGGCGGCTCGGAAGAGTCGATGGCAAAGTTCAAGGAGCTGTCCGAGGCCTATACGGTGCTGTCGGACGACAACAAGCGCGCGGCCTATGATCGTTACGGCCATGCGGGCGTGAACGGCGGGGGGGGCGGCAATCCCTTCGGCCAGGGCGGCCAGGGCTTCTCGGACATCAACGACATCTTCTCCCAGGTCTTTGGCGACGCGTTCGGCGACGCCTTCGGTGGACGCCAAGGCCGGGGCCAGCAGGGCGGACCGCGCCGGGGCTCGGACCTGCGCTACGATCTGGAGATCACCCTGGAGCAGGCCTACAAGGGCGAGGACGTCGAGATCGACATCCCCTCGACCATGACCTGCGACACCTGCGAGGGGTCGGGCGCCAAGCCGGGCACCAAGCCCGTCGCCTGCACCACCTGCCAGGGCGCCGGTCGCGTGCGTCAGGCCAACGGCTTCTTCCAGGTCGAGCGCACCTGCCCCCGCTGCCACGGCCAGGGTCAGATGATCGCCGATCCCTGCACCACCTGCCACGGGCACGGCCAGGTGCGTAAAACCCGCACCCTGAACCTGAAAATCCCCGCCGGTGTGGACGACGGTTCGCGCATCCGTCTGTCGGGCGAGGGCGATGCGGGCCAGCGCGGCGGACCGCGCGGCGATCTGTACGTCTTCATCTCGGTCACGCCGCACGACCTGTTCGAGCGCGACAACCTGGACCTGCTGGTCACCGTGCCCGTGCCGATGACGGTGGCGGCCCTGGGCGGCGAGATCGACGCCCCTTGCCTGGTCTCAACGGCCTGCGACGGCAAGTGCAAGGCCTCCGTCGCCGTGCCGGCCGGCGCCCAGACCGGCAAGACCGTGCGCATCAAGGGCAAGGGCATGCCCCATCTGAACGGCCGCAACCGGGGCGATCTGGTGGTCGAACTGTTCGTCGAGACGCCCACCGATCTGACCGCGCGCCAGCGTGAGTTGCTGGAAGAGCTTGCCCTGTCGTTCGGGGAGGGGCAGAACCCCAGGAATTCCAGCTTTGCCGGAAAGGCGAAGCGTTTTTGGGCCGACATCCTGGGCAGTCAGGACGCGGACGGGTCGAAAGAGAACGCGGTTTGAGCGCAATCTTCCACGCCGGCATTTCCGGCTATCGCGGCCGGATGGGGCGTGCGGTCTCTCAGGTTCTGGACGCCCGCGAAGACGTGGTGGTCGCCGCCCGCTTCGATTGGGGCGAAACCGCCGACCTGTCGCTGTGCGACGTGATCATCGACTTCTCCACCCCGGCCGCCTCGGTGGCCCTGGCCCAGAGTGCGGCCGAGCGCGGTGGCCCGGCCTTGGTGATCGGTTCGACCGGCTTCACGGACGAGCAGGAGGCCGACCTGATGAAGGCCGCCGAGAAGGTCGCCATCGTCAAGAGCGGCAACTTTTCCCTGGGCGTGAACATCCTGATCGGCCTTGTCCAGCACGCGGCCCAACGTCTGGACGCCCAGGATTGGGACATCGAGATCACCGAGGCCCACCACCGCCGGAAAGTGGATTCACCGTCGGGCACGGCCCTGATGCTGGGCGAAGCCGCCGCCGAGGGCCGGTTCGCGGATCTGGATGACCTGCGCTCCAAACCCTATGACGGGGTCCAGGGCGAGCGCGAGAGCGGCAAGATCGGTTTCTCCTCTATCCGCGCCGGCGGCATCATCGGCGAGCACACGGTGCTGTTCGCATCGGAAGACGAGGTGCTGACCCTCAGTCATTCGGCGATCGATCGGTCGCTGTTCGCAAAGGGCGCTGTCGCCGCCGCCGCCTGGGTGCGGACGCGAGGGCCCGGTCTCTATGACATGCAGGACGTGCTGGGCTTCCGGCAGGCTTAAGCCTGGGGCGCTGCGCGCCGCGCTATGTTCGCGACGCGGTCGCTCACGACTTGGGCGCTAAAAAGAGACTAAGCCGCGTCTTCCTGCGCCGGCAGGCCGTAGGCGTCCCAAAGTGATCGGTCCTTCAGCGCCTTGGCGAGGAAGGCGACGTGGGCGGCCTGTTCCTCGGGCGTGGAGCGCGGCGCCAGAGGGCGGGGGCGCTGGCCGTAGGCGGCGGTTTCGATGACGCCGCCGGGACCACGGCCGACCGGCGTGGACGACAGGTCCAGCACCCGCTCCTTGCCGCCACGAAGCTCCAGATAGACCTCGGCCAGCAGACGGGCGTCGATCAGAGCGCCGTGCAGCGTCCGCTCGACCAGCGACACCTTGTAGCGTTTGCACAGGGCGTCCAGCGAGTTGGGCATGCCCGGAAACCGCGTCTGGGCCAGCTTCAGCGTATCGATCCAGCGCGCCTCGCCGGTGATCGGCCGGCCGCACCGCGCATATTCGAAGTCGATGAAGTTGCGGTCGAAGGCGGCGTTGTGGGCGATCATCTGCGCATCGCCGATGAATTCGATCAGGTCGTCGGCGATCTCGGCGAACTTGGGCGCATCCTTGACCTTCTCGTCGGTGATGCCGTGAACCCGGATGGCGTCGGGCGGGATCAGCCGCTCGGGATTGACGAACCGATGGAAGGTCCGCCCCGTCGGCAGCAGGTCCTGGATCTCGATACAGCCGACCTCGATCAGCCGGTCGCCCGTCTTGGGGTCGAAGCCGGTGGTTTCCGTATCCAGAACGATCTCGCGCGCCATTTGCTCTTAATGGCGGCATTCGCCTCAGCGCGAAAGGCTCGCCGCGCCTCGCCGGGGAGATATCCACGACGGGGCCAGAACGGCGCGCACGATCGCTTCGACCTCGGCCCGAGCGGCCTCCAAACCCCGGCCGGTGTCGATGATGAAATCGGCGCGCGCCCGCTTTTCGGCGTCCGGCATCTGGCGCGCCAGGATGGCGTCGAACCGTTCGCGGGTCATGCCGGGGCGGGCCAGCACACGCTCCGCCTGGATCGCCGGATCGGCGGTGACCACCACCACGGCGTCGACGGCACTGTCTCCACCCGTCTCGAACAGCAGGGGGATGTCCAGAACCGCCAGTTTACTACCCGCCGAGCGCGCTGCCTCCAGATCCGCCGCGCGCCCCTGGGCGACCAGGGGGTGGACGATGGCTTCCAGACGATGGAACGCGGTGTCGTCTTTCCCAAGCGCCTCAGCCAGACGCGTGCGATCGACCGCGCCGTCCACGACGACGCCGGGAAAGGCTTCGCCCACAGGACCGACCGCCTCACCGCCGCGCGCGTAGAGGCGGTGGACCGCGTCGTCGGCGTTCCAGACGACGGCCCCCAAATCGGCGAACATGGCCGTCGTCGTCGACTTGCCCATGCCGATGGAGCCGGTGAGACCGAGCAGGATCATGCCGTCTCGCCCAGATGCGTCATCAACAGGGCGCGAAGATCGAGAGGCGGCGGCGGGCGGCGGAACAGGGCTTCGAACGACGGCGCCGCCTGGCCGATCAACATGGCCAATCCATCCACTGTCCGCAGGCCGCGTTCGCGCGCCGCCGTCAGGAAGGGCGTAGCCAACGGCTTGTAGGTCATGTCCATCACCACCGTGCCGGGCGCGATCCGGTCGAAGTCGATGCTGGGCGGGACGCTGAGCGCATTGATGACCAGGGCTGCGCCGTCGAAAGCGTCGTCGGCCGCCACGACCCGAACCGACGACCCTAAATCGGCGGCCAGGGCCTGGGCGCGTTCGGGCGAGCGGTTGACGATGCGAACCTCGGCGCCGGCCTCGACCAAGGCGCCGGACCCGGCGCGGGCTGCGCCGCCGGCGCCCAGCATCACCACCGGCCGCCCGGCCACGTCCAGGTCCGGCGCCTGTTCCTTCAGGCCGCGCATCAGGCCGATCCCGTCGGAACTGTCGGCCAGGACCAGCCCGTTTTCGAACTGCAAGATATTGGCCGAGGACGTCAGCCGCGCCGCCGCCGTCGCCTGATCCGCCAGGGCGAAGGCCTGTTCCTTGAACGGCGCGGTGACGTTCAGACCCATAATCAGACCGGCGCGCCCCGCCGCGACCAGGGCCTCGAAACCGGCTGCATCGGCAGGGGCGAAGGGGACATAAGCGCCGTCGACCCCGCCGGCCGTCAGCCAGGCGTTGTGGATGACCGGGCTAAGCGAATGGACGACCGGATTTCCGACGATCCCGGCGACCATGGCCGCCCCGGTTATGCGGTGCGTGCTCATGCCGCGATCACCCCCGCCCGACGCAGCTCTTTCATTACCGGCCAGAGTGGCAGGCCCAGCACCGTGAAATAGTCGCCGTCCACCGCCTCGAACAGTTGCGAGCCCAGCCCCTCAAGCCGGTAGGAACCGACGCATGACAGCAGGGCCTCTCCCTCGGCCGCCAGATAGGCATCGAGGAAGGCGTCGGAGAAGTCGCGCATCCGCATCTGAACCGTATCGACACCGGACCAGACGATCTGGCCCTTGGTCGCCAACGCTGCGCCGGAATGCAGCTGGTGCGACTTGCCACGCATAGCTTTCAGCCGTTCGCGCGCCGCGTCCAGAGACCTGGCCTTGGAGACCAGGCCGCCGTCAAAGGCCAGGGTCTGATCCGAGCCCAGCACCCAGGCGGTCTCGTCATCACGCGAAACGGCCAAGGCCTTGGCTTCCGCGAGACGAACGGCGAGGGCGGCGGCGTCCAGGTCGCTCGACACGGCCTTGATGGCGTCCTCGTCCACGTCGGCGACGCGCACCTCGAAGGCGACGCCGGCGTTTTCCAGCATGGCGCGGCGAGCCGCGCTTTTGGACGCCAGGATGAGAGTTTCAGATTTCACCAGGTCGTCCCGATCTTGTGGTTGCGATGCTCGCTCAGCAGATTGGTGATCGCCGCCGCCGTCTCTTCCACCGAACGGCGGGTCACGTCGATGGTGGGCCAGCCGCGCCGCTCGAAGGCCCGGCGCGCCTTGATCGTTTCGTCGCGCACGGCGTCCTGATCGGTGTAGTTCGACGACTGGCTGGCGTTCAGATTGTCGATGCGGTTGCGGCGGATCTGAACCAGCCGATCCGGCGATACGGTCAGGCCGATCACCAAGGGGTTCTTCAGCTTGGTCAGCCGCTCGCCGTCTTCCTGGCCCGGCACAAGAGGCACGTTGGCCGCCCGGATGCCTCGGTGGGCCAGATAGATGCAGGTGGGGGTCTTGGATGTCCGGCTGACCCCGCACAGAACGACGTCGGCGCCCTCCAGCTGATCCAGCGAGCCCTGGCCGTCATCATAGGCCATGGCGAAGTCCAGCGCCGCGATCCGGTTGAAATAGTCGTGGTCCAGCGCGTGTTGGGCGCCGACGCGGGTGGACAGGGCCGCGCCGAGATAGCGCGACATGGCGCCGACCAAGGGATCCAGCGCGCCGATCTGGGGCATGTCCAGGCGACGGCAGCCTTCTTCCAGCTGCTCGCGCAGATCGCGGTCGACCAGGGTGTGGAGAACGACGCCGGGCGCGGACTCCACCTCCTGCAGCACCCGCTCCATCTGCTTTGCAGACCTCACCAGGGAATAGATGTGCTCGATCGGAATGACGCCGTCGAAGCGTGCGGTCACCGCCTTGGCCATGGCGTTCAAGGTCTCGCCGGTGGAGTCCGACACCAGGTGAACGTGGAAATAGGTGGCCAGACGGGCCGGTCCCGAGGGTCTCGCAGGGCTCATGAGACTGTCTGTCTCCCTGTTGAAAGTTGGGGGACGGCGTTGGACCGTCGGGGCGCCGTTTTTCTTAGCCGCTGATCGATCCGCCCGCGAGCGGGGATGATGGTGGATCGCGTTGGTCGTCCGCCGCCGGATCATCCCAAGGCGAAAAACCGAATTTCCAACCGCTGTGGAAAATCCTAATGAAAGGTTAACGACGCTTAACCGCGTTCACAGCCGCAAGTCCCCGCAAACCCTTGCCCGTTAAGGTTTCGTTAGGGATTGTCCACCGGCGGGATTGGCCGTTTCGACATCCCCGTTAACGACACGCCAGGCGTGGATATCCGCTTTTGTTCCGCCGCCGCCGATCGAGTCATCCCCGCCATTCCACCGCCCTACCTGCCACTTCGAATCTTTTAATTCTTAATCTGATTAGGGATTGAGAGCGGGGGGCTGTGACCTTAATCCTCCGGGATGACCGATCAGACCCAGAATGCCGATCCGACACCCTTGGTGCTCCGGGCTCTCCGCGGGGAGACGTTGGAGCGTCCGCCGGTGTGGTTCATGCGCCAGGCCGGTCGGTATCTGCCGGAATATCGCAAGCTGAGGGCCGAGGCGCCCGACTTCATCGCCTTCTGTCTGAACCCCGAAATGGCCGCCGAGGCGACGCTTCAGCCCATGCGCCGGTTCGGCTTCGATGCGGCGATCGTCTTCGCCGACATCCTGCTGATCCCGCGCGCCTTGGGCCAGGACGTCTGGTTCGAGACGGGGGAAGGGCCCCGCCTGGGCGAAATGCCGATCCCGGGTCGGATGGCCGAGCTCGCCCCGGCGGCGGGCGAGCATCTGTCGGCGGTAGGTGAGACCCTGTCGATCGTGCGCGCGGCCCTGGAGCCGGAACGGGCCCTGATCGGCTTCGCCGGCGCGCCCTGGACCGTGGCGACCTATATGCTGGACGGCCAGGCGCGCAGCATCGGCAAGGGCGAGCGCGCCCAGGCCCGCACCTATGCCTATGCTGATCCCGAGCGCGTCGATGAGACGCTGGAGGTTCTGGTCGAGGCCACCGCCCGATATCTGAAGATGCAGGCGGACGCCGGAGCCCAGGTTCTGAAGATCTTCGAGAGCTGGGCCGAGGGCTTGCCGGACGACCTGTTCGAAAGACTGGTCCTGAAGCCCCACCAGGCGCTGGTGAAGCGCACGCGGGAGCTGGGGGTCACTGTACCCCTCATCGGCTTCCCACGGGGCTCTGCGGCGCTCGCAGAGCGGTATGCCGAGGCGGTCGAGGTCGATGCCGTCGCCCTGGACACCGCTTGCCCGCTCGAGGTCGGCAAACGGGTGCAGCAGATCAAGCCTATCCAGGGGGCGCTCGACCCGCTGTTGCTGCGCGCCGGCGGGGATCTGCTGGACCGACGTGTCGATCAGCTGATGGAAGCCTGGGGGCAGGGGCCCTGGCTGTTCAACCTCGGCCACGGCATCCTGCCGGACGTGCCGATCGACCATGTCGAACAGGTTTTGAGACGGATCGGCGCCCAATGAGCGATGCGACCCCCGGCCGCCGCATTGCGGTGGTGCTGTTCAATCTGGGCGGGCCGGACGATCAGGCTTCGGTCAAGCCGTTCCTGTTCAACCTGTTCAACGACCCAGCCATCATCGGCCTTCCGGGGATCTTCCGCACGCCTCTGGCCAAACTAATCTCCAGCCGGCGCGAAACCAGCGCCCAGGCCAACTACGCCCTGATGGGCGGGGGATCGCCGCTGCTGCCCGAAACCCGTCGTCAGGCCGAGGCTTTGCAGGCGGTGGTTGGCGCGCGGCTCGATGGCGATGAGGTCAAGGTCTTCATCGCCATGCGCTACTGGCATCCGTTGACCGAGGAGACGGCGGCAGAGGTCGCCGCCTTCGGACCCGACGAGGTCATCCTGCTGCCGCTCTATCCGCAGTTTTCGACCACGACGACGGAATCCTCGCTGAAGGCTTGGAACGCCGCCTATACCGGCCCGGGCGTCAGCCGCGCCGTCTGCTGCTATCCGGCCGCGACAGGCTGGGTTGAGGCCCAGGCCCAGGCGATCGGCGAGAAGCTGGACGAGGCAGTGGGTCAGCCGGTGCGGGTGCTGTTCTCCGCCCACGGCATCCCCGAGAAGCTGGTGACCGGCAAGGGCGATCCCTATCAGGAGCAGATCGAGACGACGGTCGCCGCCGTCGTCGCTGCCATCGAGGCGCAGCGCGGGGAGATCGACCACGCCATCTGCTACCAAAGCCGGGTCGGGCCGATGAAATGGCTGGGCCCGTCAACGCCTGAAGCCATTGAAACCGCAGCCAAAGATGGCGTTGGGGTCGTCGTCACGCCTATCGCCTTTGTCTCGGAGCATATCGAGACCTTGGTCGAGCTGGATATTGAATATGGCGAACTGGCCCACGAAAAAGGGGCCAGTCCCTATTTGCGGGCGCCGGCGGTCGGGATTGAGCCACGGTTCATTGACGCCTTAGCTGACGCGGCAGTGGGCGCGTTATCCCACGCGGGCGTCGCGCCGTTCGGCCAGGGGTGCAAGGCGGACTGGAAGGCCTGTCCGCATCGCAAGGGAGGGCAGGCGGCATGAACCCCTATGATCTCGCACGCGGGCTGCACATTCTGGCGGTGATCGCCTGGATGGCGGGTCTTCTGTTCCTGCCTCGGCTCTACGCCTATGACGCCGAGCAGAACGCCAAGCCCGAACCGCTGAAAAGCGAAATGCAGACCCTGTTGCGCCTGTGGCAGACGCGGCTGCTGCGCATCATTCTGAACCCGGCGATGATCCTGGCCTGGGTGTTCGGTCTGTGGCTCATCCACATCGACGTCTCGGCGCGCGGCGCCGCCTTCCTGGGCGAGCCGTGGATGGTCGCCAAGCTGGCTGGTGTCGTCCTGCTCAGCGGCTGGCACGGCTTCCTGGCGGCCCAAAGGAAGAAGATCGCGGCCGGCACGTCGAAATATTCCGGCAAGTTCTGGCGCATGACGAATGAGGTTCCGTTCGTCCTGGCCATCATCATGGTGCTGTCGGTGACGACGGAGTGGACGTTCCGATAAGCGGCTCCGCTTGACCTCGTCCGCCGCCTGTGGTTCCGCTGGCGGCGAACCGTTCGGCGTCTCGCGTCGGCGGTCCCTCTCTTTCGTGACGCCTGCAGGCCTTGGAGCCAGCGGGAGCCCGTCGCACCTCCCTTCGGCCTTCCGGCCAGACATTTTCAGAGACCCGCGCCGCAGCCGTCTGGCCGTGTGCGCCCGCGAGCCTGCATCATGACCGACGTCCGCGACACCAATCCCGACACCCCCGAGAACGAAGGCGTGGAGGTTGAAGCCCCCACCCATCACGGCGCTGCGCATGAAGCGGGCGAGGCGGCGGGCGCCGATTCTGGCGTGGACACGACGGCAGACGACGAAGAGGACGGCGAGCCCGTCGTCGCCAACGGCCGCATCACGCTCGCCGAACTGAATGAGAAGACCCCGGCTGACCTGGTCGCTTTCGCCGAACAGTTGGAGGTCGAGAACGCCTCGAACCTGCGCAAACAGGATCTGCTGTTCGCCATCCTGAAGGCCCTCGCCGACGAAGAAGTCGAGATCATCGCGGACGGCGTGCTGGAAATCCTGCCGGACGGGTTCGGCTTCCTGCGCAGCTCGGACGCCAACTATCTGCCGGGGCCGGACGACGTCTATGTCTCGCCGTCGCAGATTCGTCGCTTCGGCCTGCGCTCGGGCGACACCGTCCACGGCGCCGTGCGGGCGCCGCGCGAGGGCGAGCGTTACTTCGCCCTGCTCAAGGTCGACACGATCAATCTGGAAGACCCAGAGGCGGTCAAGACCAAGGTCCTGTTCGACAACCTGACGCCGCTCTATCCCGAAGAGCGTCTGCACATGGAAATTCAGGATCCGACGCTGAAGGATCGCTCGGGTCGGGTCATCGATATCGTCGCGCCGCTCGGCAAGGGCCAACGCTGCCTGATCGTGGCGCCGCCGCGCGTCGGTAAGACGGTGATGTTGCAGAACATCGCCAAGTCGATCGAACGGAACCACCCGGAGGTCTTCCTGATCGTCCTGTTGATCGACGAACGCCCCGAAGAAGTGACGGACATGCAGCGCACGGTGAAGGGCGAGGTTGTCGCCTCGACCTTCGACGAGCCCGCCACCCGCCACGTCGCCGTCGCCGAAATGGTGATCGAAAAGGCCAAGCGTTTGGTCGAACACAAAAAGGATGTGGTGATCCTGCTGGACTCCATCACGCGTCTGGGCCGGGCCTACAACGCCACCGTCCCCTCGTCGGGCAAGGTGCTGACCGGCGGCGTCGACGCCAACGCTCTGCAACGGCCCAAGCGCTTCTTCGGCGCCGCGCGTAACGTGGAGCAGGGCGGTTCGCTTACCATCATCGCCACGGCCTTGATCGACACGGGCAGCCGCATGGACGAGGTCATCTTCGAAGAGTTCAAGGGCACCGGCAACTCGGAAATCGTGCTGGACCGCAAGGTCGCAGACAAGCGCATCTTCCCCGCCATCGACGTGCTGAAGTCTGGCACCCGCAAGGAGGACCTGATCACGCCGAAGGATCAGTTGGCCAAGACTTATGTCCTGCGCCGCATCCTGAATCCAATGGGTCCGCAGGACGCGATCGAGTTCCTGCTCGACAAGCTGCGTCAGTCCAAGAACAACTCGGACTTCTTCCAGTCGATGAACACGTAATCCGTCTTCGGACGTTTCACGTGAAACAGGAGGCCATGCGATGAAGGTCAATGTGGAAGTCGATTGCACGCCGGCGGAGGCGCGGGCCTTTCTCGGTCTGCCGGACGTGACGCCGCTGAACGACGCAATGGTCGCGGAGATGCAGAAGCGGATGGAGGCCAATGTCGCCGCCATGCAGCCCGAGGAACTTATGAAGACCTGGACCAGCTTCGGCCTCCAGGCCCAGGACCAGTTCCGACGTCTGATGGAAGCGGCGGTAAAATGAGCATCCGCCCACTCCGGAGCCGCTCGGTCTGAGTTGATGATCGACACCATCTTCGCCTTGGCGACGCCGCCCGGCCGAGGCGCCATTGCGGTTTTCCGTCTGTCGGGCCCCGGCGTCGAGGCCGCGTTGACGGCGCTGGGCGCAACCCGCTTGAAGCCGCGCATGGCGTCGGTGCGTGACCTCAGCCATGCCGGCGATCACATCGATCAGGCGCTGGTGCTGCGTTTCGTGGCGCCAAACAGCTACACGGGTGAGGACACCGCCGAACTGCATCTGCATGGCGGTCGCGCGGTCGTGGAGGCCGCCAGCCGGGCCTTGATTGCACTGGGCTTGCGCCCGGCAGACCCCGGCGAATTCACACGGCGCGCGTTCCAGAACGGCCGCATGGATCTGGCGCAAGCCGAGGCGGTCGCCGATCTGATAGACGCGGAGACCAGCGCCCAGGCCAAACAGGCCTTGGGTCAGTTGGACGGCAAGCTCAGCGAGACCTATGCCGGTTTCCGCCGTGACCTTCTTCACGCCCTGGCTCTGGTAGAGGCCGAGATCGATTTTCCGGACGAAGAGGTGCCGGACAATTTGGCCCGCACGGCGGGGCCGGTGCTGAATCGGCTTGGCGGCGACCTGCGACGCGCGGTTGATACGGGGCGGCGTGGCGAACGGGTGAGGGACGGTTATCGCATCGTCCTGATCGGTGAGACAAACGCCGGTAAGTCGTCGCTGTTCAATGCGTTGGTTGCGCGTGAGGCGGCCATCGTGACGCCGATCGCCGGCACCACACGGGATGTGTTGGATGCCGATCTGGTAATCGGCGGCTATGCTGTGACCTTGTCGGATACGGCCGGCCTGAGAGACAGCGATGACCCGGTCGAGGCCGAGGGCGTTCGTCGCGCCCGGGTGCGCGCTGAACAAGCCGACCTGCGGCTCTGGGTCCGCGCGCCGGGTGATCCGGACGGGGTGGCTGCGAACTACGTCAAGGATGGCGATCTGATCGTGGCGACCAAGTCCGACCTTGGCGCTTGGTCAGGAGGGGCAGATGGTCTTGAGACTTTAGCGGTCAGCACCGCGACCGGTGAAGGCCTGATCGAGCTTCGGGACTGGATTGCTTCCCGTCTTGCGAGAGATCTTTCCGGCGCCGACTTCCCTGCCGTGACGCAAGAGCGCCATCGGCTGCGTTTGCTTGAGGCGCTGGAAAGCGTTGATGCGGCGCGGGCGGCGCTCGATGTTGCGCCTGAAATGGCTGGCGACGATCTGAGACGGGCTGCCGACGCCTTGGCGCGCGTCACAGGTGCGATCGGTGTCGAGGAAATTCTGGGCGAAGTCTTTTCGACTTTTTGCATCGGAAAGTAGGTCTAGCCATACCGCTGTTTCACGTGAAACGGAGGGGCATCGTAGTCTGACGAGCTTGGCCTGCCTCTGGCGATGACACCCGTTTTGCCCTATGTGGCGGCGATGATTTCTCACCCTGATCTCGTATTCGACGTCGTCGTCATCGGCGGCGGCCACGCCGGCTGTGAAGCGGCGGCGGCCTCCGCGCGGGCGGGCGCCCGCACCGTCTTGCTCACCCAGAAGTTGGAGACGATCGGCGAGATGTCGTGCAATCCGGCTATCGGGGGGCTGGGGAAGGGGCATCTCGTTCGCGAGATCGATGCCATGGACGGCGTGATGGGCCGGCTGGCCGATGTGTCAGGCATCCAATTCCGCCTCCTAAACCGATCCAAGGGCGCCGCCGTTCGGGGTCCGCGCAGCCAGATCGACCGCAGGCTCTATCGCGAAGCCATGCAGGCCGAACTTCACGGCACGCCCAATCTGACCCTGATGGCGGGGACGGCCGAGCGACTTATCCTTGAAGGTGACCGTGTGGTCGGCGTCGTGACCGGCGGCGGAGAGACGGTTCGCGCTGGGGCGGTCGTCCTGACGACCGGCACCTTCCTGAACGGCGTCATCCATCGCGGCGATGAACGCATCCCGGCGGGGCGGCATGGTGAGGAGCCCTCGACCGGTCTGGCCGCCGATCTTCATGCGGCCGACCTGATGATGGGGCGTTTGAAGACGGGCACGCCCGCACGCCTGGACGGGCGGACCATTGACTGGGATCGTCTGGAAATGCAGCAGGCGGATGAGGCGCCGTCGGCCTTTTCCTTCCTGACTGACCGTATAGACGTGCCCCAGATCGCCTGTGGCGTGACGCACACGACAGAGGAGACCCATCGGATCATCGCAGAGAATCTCGGCGAGAGCGCCGTCTATGGCGGCAAGCTGTCGGGCCGGGGGCCGCGCTATTGTCCGTCGATCGAGGACAAGGTCGTTCGGTTCACCGACAAGACGAGCCATCAGATTTTCCTGGAGCCGGAAGGGCTGGACGATCCCACGGTCTATCCAAATGGGATTTCGACCTCGGTATCGGAGCCGACGCAGTTCGCCTTCCTGCGAACTATCCCGGGATTGGAAGCGGTCGAGGTGTTTCGATACGGCTACGCCATCGAATACGACTATGTCGACCCTCGCGAGCTGACGGCGGCGCTGGAGGTGAAGAAGCGTCCCGGACTGTATTTGGCCGGACAGATCAACGGGACGACCGGTTATGAGGAGGCCGCGGCGCAGGGGCTGATGGCGGGGCTGAACGCCGCGCGTTCAGCGGCCGGCCAGGAGCCGGTGATCCTGGGGCGTGATCAGGCCTATATCGGCGTCATGATCGACGATCTGGTGACACGCGGTGTCACCGAACCGTACCGGATGTTCACCAGCCGGGCGGAATATCGGCTCACGCTGCGAGCGGATAACGCTGACCTTCGGCTCACACCCATTGCGACCACACTCGGCATTGTTGGCGATAAGCGGCGTATTCGGTTTGGAGCCAAGGCCTTGGCGCTTGCGGCAGCGAGTGCTGTTTCACGTGAAACACTGTTCACCCCCAACCAAGCCAGCGCACTCGGCATATCTGTAAATGCTGATGGTCGTCGACGGTCGATGCGCGAACTGTTGGCCTTCCCCGATGTGACTTTGGATCAATTCCTCTCGGCAGTGCCCGTCATTGCCGATTGGACCACTGAAGTCCGCGAGCAGGTCCAGATCGACGCGGCCTATGCCAACTATTTGGATCGCCAATCGCAGGATGCGGACGCTCTGAAGGTGGAGGAGGGGCTGATGCTTCCGACCGATCTCGACTACGGCGCCGTCGGCGGTCTGTCGAACGAGGTGAAGGAGAAGTTGGCTCGCGTGCAACCTCGGACCCTGGGCCAGGCTGGCCGGATCGAGGGCATGACGCCCGGCGCTTTGACGGCGCTGCTGGCCTATGTGAAGCGCGCGCCCAAGGCGTCGGTCGCGGCCTGATGTTGGAGGCTGAACAAGAGGCGTTCCGTGCACGCGCCAATGCGTCAGCGGAACAGATCGCCGACCTTGAAGCCTTTCGTCTGCGGTTGGTCGAGGCCAATGCGGTGATGAATCTAGTCGGCCCGGACAGTCTGCCAGACTTCTGGAACCGCCATGTCTGGGACAGTGCGCAACTGCTTGATCTGGCGCCGGACGCGAAGACCTGGGCGGATCTGGGGGCAGGGGCCGGCTTTCCCGGGCTAGTGCTTTCCACCATGCTGAAGGGGCGGGATGGGGCCCATGTCTGGCTGATCGATAGCCTGGCCAAGCGCTGCCGATTCCTTCAGGAGGTTGTGAATGCATTGTCCTTGCCGGCGACGGTCATCGTCGGTCGGGCTGAGGCGCAGACTGTGACGTGTGACATCGTCACCGCCCGAGCCGTCGCGCCAATGGAGAAACTGTTAGGTTATGCACAGCCCTACTTCCAAAGGGGTGCACAAGGTCTGTTCCTGAAGGGGGAGCGTGCCGAATCCGAGTTGATCGAAGCGCGCAAATCCTGGCATTTCGAGGCTGAACTGGCCCCGTCGCAAAGCGACGTGCGCGGCCGCATCGTGACAATCCGGAGCCTCCGCCGTGCCCGCTCAACGCGCTAGAAAGCCCGCCCGCGTCCTCGCCGTGTCCAACCAGAAAGGCGGGGTGGGCAAGACGACGACAGCCATCAACCTCGGCACCGCCCTGGCCGCCATTGGGGAGCGCGTACTGATCGTGGATATGGACCCACAGGGCAATGCCTCGACGGGCCTGGGTGTTCCACGTGAAACACGGCGGGTGACCATCTATGATGTCGTCGTTGATCAGCGCTCAATCGCGGATGCTTCAGTGCAAACGACGGTGCCGGGTTTGTGGATCGTCCCGGCAGACGCGGACATGTCGGGCGTTGAGATCGAACTGAGCCAAGCGGATCGCCGGTCCTATCGGCTGCGTGATGCTCTTCGCGCGCACGACGACGGCCCTACCGCGTATGACTACGTCCTGATCGACTGCCCGCCGTCGTTGAACCTGCTGACGCTGAATGCGATGGCCGCTGCGGACGCGGTGCTGGTGCCGCTGCAATGCGAGTTCTTCGCCTTGGAAGGCCTGAGCCAGCTGATGCGCACCATCGACATGGTCAAGCACAGCCTCAACCCGTCGCTGGAAATCCAGGGCCTAGTCCTGACGATGTTCGATCGTCGTAGCGCCCTGTCGGGCCAGGTGGCCAACGACGTGCGCGCTCACTTCGGCGACAAGGTCTATGAGAGCGTGATCCCGCGTAATGTCCGCGTCGCCGAGGCGCCGTCCTTCGGCAAGCCCGCGCTGATCTATGACCTGAAGTGCGCGGGCAGCCAGGCCTATCTGCGGCTAGCCAAGGAAGTAGTGAAGCGCGAACGCCAGCGCCTGAAGCTGGCCGCCTGAGTTTTAATAGAACGGAACAGTATCTTGGCTGAACGACAAAGAGGTCTGGGCCGCGGCCTGTCGGCGTTGATGGGGCAGGACGCCGAGGCGCCGGTCGCATCTGACGCGCCTGTGCCCGCCGGCGTGCAACGCGTGCCGATCGAAAGCCTGAAGCCCAATCCGGACCAGCCGCGCAAGACCTTCCGCCAGGAGGATCTGGAGGAACTGACCGCCTCTATCCGCGACAAGGGGGTGTTGCAGCCGATCCTGGTGCGGACCCAACCGGGCGAGGACGGCGTCTGGCAGATTATCGCTGGCGAACGCCGCTGGCGCGCGTCGCAGGCGGCGCGCCTGACCGAGGTGCCGATCGTGGTCCACGAGATGGACGACGTCGAGGTGTTCGAAGTCGCGATCGTCGAGAACGTCCAGCGCGCGGACCTGAATCCTCTGGAAGAGGCCGAGGCGTACCGCGTTCTGATGGATCGCTTCGGACGGACGCAGGATGCGGTGGCGGGCGTGGTAGGCAAGAGCCGCAGCCATGTGGCCAACACCATGCGCCTGCTGCAACTGCCCGAGCGGGTGCTGTTCTATGTGCGCGAAGGCAAGCTGTCCGCGGGTCACGCCCGGGCCCTGATCAATACGCCCGATCCGGGCCAGTTGGCGGACATCGCTTTCGTGGATGGTCTCAGTGTCCGTGAGACCGAGGCCCTGGCGCGCCGTGCGGTCGAGGGGCCGAAGCCGACGAAGACCAAGTCGGCGTCGGCGGCCTCAGGCGGGGAGGGGGCGGCCGATGTCGCCGCCCTGCAGCAGGATCTGGCCGATGCGCTGGGCCTGAAGGTGCAGTTGTCGGACAAGGGCGGTAAGGGCGAGCTGACGATCGGCTACGGCTCGCTGGAGCAGCTCGACGACCTGTGCCGCCGTTTGATGCGCGGCTGAGCGGCGGACTGTGCTAGGGTGTCGATATGACTGAAGACACGACACCCACCGCCGCCGAAAAGCTGAAGCAGGCGCTCGCCGCCAAGAAGGCCAAGGCTGGTCATGGGTTCAACGCCCAACCGGGCGCCAAGGCCGAAGAGAAGGCCGTGTCGGCGCGCAACGTCGCCATGGCCCAGCCCGCCTTCCGCAAGGCGTCCAAGCGCGGCTAGCGCTACAGCCCCAGCCGTCTGGCGCGACCTGCGATTTCCAGCAGCAGGCGTTCGGCGATCAATTGGTCCGGCATTCCGGTCGTCTTGGTGGCGACATCGGCCGTGTTGATGCTGTCCAAGACTTCGTCCAGGGCTTCGAGCCGCCAGGACCGCGCCTGACGCAGCATTTCCGCCTCCTGTTTCCAGAAGACGCCGGCGGCCTTGGCGGCCTCCTTGGCGTTTGCGCCGTTGGCCTGCAAGATATTGATCCGGCGTAGCTTGCCGAGATGGATTGCGGCGGAGCGAACGGCCAGCACCGACGATTCGCCCTCGGCGAAAGCGCGCCTGAGGCCCGCCTGCGCCGGGCCGGGACGCGCGCCGAAGGCCTGAAGCGCCGCATCTGACAGGGAGGCGTCCGGCTCGACGCCGAGATGATGCTCGAGCGCGTCCATATCCAGAGTCTTGCCGGAGCCGGGGCCGATGAACAGGGCCAGGCGCTCGATCTCCTGCCGCATCAAGCCCCGCTCGCGCGGCAGGCGCGCGACGAAACGGTCCAGCGCGTCGGACGTCAGGCCCACCTTGTCGGCGGCCAGGGCCTCACGGACCATGCGGGCGACATCGCCGGTCTCGTCCTCATAGCAGACGATGCCGACCGCGCCGTTCTCCTTCTCGGCCGCCTTTCTGAGCGCGGATTCGCGGCCCAGCTGGTCGGCCTCGACCACCATCATGGCATCGGGATTGTAGCCGCCGTCGGCGTGGATCTTCAGCGCGGCGGCGACCGCCTTGTCCACGCCGGGCTTCAGCGCCGACAGACGGATGCGCACCAGACGGCGGCCGCCCATCAGGGACATGGCCGTCAGCGCCTCTTCCAGCTTCGTTTCATCGCCATCGATGTCGCTGTCGGTCAGGACGGTGACATTGAAGGGGTCGTTCAGATCGGGCGTGACCGTCTTGCACAGCACCTCGGCCCGCTCGGCGACGCCGGACCGGTCCTTGCCGTGGATCACCGCCGCCCGGATCGCCGGATCGGGCGCCTTCAGAAAGCGATCGATCTCGGGGCGTTTGGCCAGGATCAAACGATCCTCCCCCGAGTAGCGCAGCGAAACGGGGGAGGGGGACCGCCGTAGGCGGTGGAGGTGGTGGGGGCGCACACCGAGCCTGGGGTCGCCCCCTCCACCACTTCGTGGTCCCCCTCCCCCGCTGTGCGGGGGAGAATCATTTGGAAAGAGCCTGCATAAGATCCAGTCGGATCAGGCGAGCCAGCTCGGCGGCGGCGCGCTCCTCGCCGTCCTGCTGGGCGGCGATGGCGGCATAGGGCTGGTCGGCGGTGGCGTAGGTCGTGGTGACCGTTTCCGTGCCGCTGACAGGCGTTCCCCCGCTGGCTGGGGTCAGGGTCCAGGTCGCCTTGACCGTCAGTTCATAGCGGGTGGCGGTGTCGTCGATACGGCGACCCAGCGAGCGGCGGTTCTGCTGGACCTCGGTTGTCAGGCGATAAAGCGGCGTCGCGCCGCGATCCCAGGCGAGGACGTCTTCCAGTTGCTCGCGCAGGCGATAGCCAAGGCGGTCATCCTGGGTCGTGACGGCGATCCGGCGCAGGGATGAACCCACGGCCGGCTCGGCGTACATGGGCGTGAAGCCGCAGGCGGAAACCGCCAAAGACGCGAGAACCGCGAGAGCCGCCGCAATACGCATCAGCCGGCCACCAGATTGACGATGCGGTCCTTGACCACGACGATCTTCTTCACGCTCAGACCCTCCAGCCGCGCCTTGACCGTTTCGTCGGCAAGGACCAGGGCTTCGACCTCGGACGGCTCCATGCCGCGCGGCACGCGGATTTCCGCGCGACGCTTGCCGTTGATCTGGATGGGCAGGACCACCTCGTCGTCGGCCGCGAGCGCAGCGTCCCACACGGGCCACGGCGCGTCCAGAACCATCCCGTCCTCACCCAGTCGCGTCCAGGCTTCTTCGGCCAGGTGCGGGGTGAAGGGGGCGATCAGACGGGCCAGCGCCGACAGGGCTTGACGCTTGGCGTCGCCGCCGGCCTGGGCATTGTCGCGAATGGTGGCGACGAAGGCGTAGAGCTTGGCGATGGCCGAGTTGAAGCGGAAGCCCTCGACCCCTTCGGACACGGCCTTGATGGCCTTGTGCGTCTCGCGCAGCAGCTCGGCGTTGGCCTTGTCCTCGCCGGCGAAATCGGCGTCATAGGTGTCGAACAGGGTCCAGGCGCGCTGGACGAAGCGGCTGGCGCCTTCGACGCCGCCGGGGGTCCATTGCACGTCACGTTCAGGCGGGCTGTCGGACAGGACGAACAGGCGACCGGCGTCCACGCCATGGCTTTCCAGGATTTCGGCCGGGGCCACGACGTTCTTCTTGGACTTGGACATCTTCTCGATGTCGCCGATGATCAGGGTCTCGCCGGTCGACAGCTGGCGGGCCGAGCGGACGCCGTTGTCGTTCTTGAGCTCGACGTCGGTCGGCTCGACCCAGGCACCGTCGGCCCGGCGATAGGTTTCGTGAACCACCATGCCCTGCGTGAACAAGCCGGCGAACGGCTCCTTCACCGACAGCATGCCGGCGTCAGACAGGGCGCGGGTGATGAAGCGAGCGTACAGCAGGTGCAGGACCGCGTGCTCGACCCCGCCGATATATTGATCGACAGCCAGCCAGCGGTCGGCGGCGGCCTTGTTGATCGGCGCCTCGGCCGTCGGGTCGGTGAAGCGAGCGAAATACCAGCTGGAATCGACAAAGGTGTCGAGCGTGTCGGTCTCACGCGTCGCGTCGGCGCCGCACGACGGGCATTTGACGTGCTTCCAGGTCGCGTGACGCGCCAGCGGGTTGCCGGGCACGTCGAAGGTCACATCGTCAGGCAGGACGACCGGCAACTGATCGGCGGGAACCTCGACGACGCCGCACGACGGGCAGTGGATGATCGGGATCGGGCAACCCCAATACCGCTGGCGGGAGACGCCCCAGTCGCGCAGGCGATAGATGGTCTCGGCGCGGCCCTGACCGGCAGCCTCGACCTTGGCGATGGCGGCGGCCTTGGCGGCCTCGACGTCCATGCCATTCAGGAAGTCGGAGTTGAAGATGCGGCCGGGGCCGACATAGGCCTCGGTTCCGATCTCGACCGTCTCGGCATCGTCGGGTTTGACGACCGGCGTCACCGGCAGATCGTATTTGCGGGCGAAGTCTAGGTCGCGCTGGTCGTGGGCCGGGCAGCCGAAGATGGCGCCCGAACCATAGGTCGACAGCACGAAGTTGGCCGCCCAGACGGGCAGGGTCTTGTCCGGATCGAAGGGATGGCGGACGCGAACGCCCAGATCCACGCCCAGCTTCTCGGCCTTTTCGATCTCGGCTTCGCTGGTGCCGGTCTGGGCGCAGGCCTTCATGAAGTCCGCCACGTCCGGCCGATGTTCGGCGATGGCCTTGGTCAGGGGATGGTCGGGCGCCAGGGCCAGGAAGCTGGCGCCGAACAGTGTGTCGGGGCGGGTGGTGTAGACCTCGATCGGATCGCGGGCGTGATTGGGTTCGCCCTCGGGGGAGGGGGGCAGGAAGTCGGGCGCCGCGGCGATGTCCCACCACAGGGTCGCGCCCTTGGACTTGCCGATCCAGTTCTCCTGCATCAGCCGGACCTTTTCGGGCCAGCGGTCCAGGGTCTTCAGGCCGTCGATCAGGTCGTCCGCATAGTCGGTGATGCGCAGGAACCACTGGTTCAGCTTGCGCTTCTCGACCAGGGCGCCCGAGCGCCAGCCGCGTCCATCGATCACCTGTTCGTTGGCCAGGACCGTGTTGTCGACCGGATCCCAGTTGACCACCGCATCCTTGCGATAGACCAGACCGCGCCGATACAGCTCCAGGAACCAGGCCTGCTGCTTGCCATAGTATTCCGGGTCGCAGGTGGCGAACTCGCGCGACCAGTCCAGCGACAGGCCCAGCAGCTTCAGCTGTTCGCGCATATTGGCGATGTTGGAATAGGTCCAGCCTTTCGGGTGGATACCGCGCTCCATGGCCGCGTTCTCGGCCGGCATGCCGAAGGCGTCCCAGCCCATCGGGTGGAGAACGTCGTACCCTTGCGCGCGTTTGGACCGCGCCACCACGTCGCCCATCACATAGTTGCGGGCGTGACCCATGTGGATGTTGCCCGACGGATAGGGGAACATCTCAAGCACATAGTATTTCGGCCGGCCGGTGTCCTTCGTGACGAAGGCGGAAGCCTCGGCCCATCGGGCCTGCTGGCGGGGTTCGGCGGTCTTGGGTTCGTAACGGGCCACGGTCGTCCTGAAAGTCGAAAGGGCGCTGACGCCCTCCCGGCTCAACTAGCCCGAAGGACGACAGCGCCCAAGAAGTAATGCGTCCTAAAAACTCTTGGACGCGTCGCGCTCAAGCAGCCCGAAGGGCGGTAGCGCCTAGAAATAAAGCGAGCGCCGGCTTTAGCCGGCGTTCGACAGGTTCAGCTGGCGCGCCTTGGTCAGGATGGCGTTTTCCAGATCGGCCTCGGTCTGGGCGGCAACCGGGGCGGCGGTCCACTGACCATCGGCGCCCTTCACTTCCTTGGTCACTGTGACGTTCAGCGCGTCGGCGCGCAGACGGGTGTCCAGGATGAAGACGGTCGCCTTGAAGCGCTCGTTCGGCGTCTGGGGGTTGATGTACCAGTCATAGTTGATGACGCCGCCCCACGGATCGGCGGTCAGCAGCGGCATGAAGCTGAGGGTGTCGAGCGAGGCGCGCCACAGGAAGGCGTTGACGCCGATGCCCTGTTGCACGTTCGTCTTGGGCGCAGACTTCTTGCCGCCGACGAAGGGAATGCTCGAGCAGGCCGACAGGGACGCGCCCAGGGCCACGCCCGAGACCAGCACGACCGCGACGTTCCGAACCAGGGCCTTGTTGAGGCTCATCAAGAGAAGTCTCCGTAAACTCAGGGACGTGAGAGCCCTCGCCCGCACGCGCGCACGGCATGGGGAATGCCGACTGCCAGGCTCTATAACACGGCGAAAAGGGGCGATGACAAGGCGAAGTCGGTTCCCACCGCATCGCGCGTCGCGGTGTTTTGTGAAGGGCATGTGAGATTTCGCCGGAATCCGCCCGAATCCCGTGACGCTTGAGACACATACGCCGACAACAATGCGCGGGAACCTTGTTATCGCCGGCTCATTGCGTTGACCGCGCAGACACCCGGTGTCTAATCGCGGGGCTCACGACCATATAAGGTCGGTTCAGGGTTGAAACGCCGCCTCATGGCGGGGTTCGAAGGATTTGGTATGCGGTTCGGTGGTTTCCTGGCTGTGATGATGGCGACGACGGCGATAGCCGCGTCGACGTCTGCGCTTGCCCAAAGCACATCCACCGTGTCCCTTTCGGAGGCCCAGGCGGCGCAGCGTAACGCGCCGGCGCCGCAGCGTCGCGGCCTGCGCCTGAACGATCGTGGCCGGTGGGGTCTGGATTTCAACCTGAACCAGCCCGTGGGTCGCGAGACCGACTGGGGTGACGTCGAGGCCGGCGCCTATTACCGTCTGAACGACCGTCTGCGTGTCGGCGCCGCTGCGGCCGTCAGCACGCCGGAAGCCGATCCGGCCCGTGCGCCCGAAACCAACGGCCGGGCTCAGCCCCGCGTCCGTCTGGAAACCATCTTCAAGTTCTGATTTCGATCAGTCAGCGAAACGCTGACTGGATCGCACTTACCGCCGCCAGGCCGCAGGCGCCTGTGTGTGCGAGCGTTGCGGCGTTCTCTGGCGTGACACCGCCCAGCGCATAGACCGGCAGGCGGGCGGCTTTCACATGCCGTTCGAATGCAGGGACGCCCAATGCGGGTTTGCCGGCGGACGCACCGCCCGCCGGAAACACCGGCGACAGGATCAGGGCGTTCACGCCTTCGGGCGGCAGGGATAGGCCGTGCCAAGCCGCTGTCAAAATCCAGTCGGGTCGGTCCGAGCGAATGCGCGCGGCCTGCTCCACCGCACGTTCAGGCATGTGAAGCCCGTCGGCGTCGATCGCCTCGGCCAGATCGGGGTCTAGCCCGACCAACAGTTTCGCGCCTAGACCGGCCGTCGCTTCGCGAAGCCGATGCCCCGTTTCGACGGCATTGGAGGCGCCAAAGGCGCGATAGACCACGGCCGAACCGGCGGGCAGGCGCGCCGCCGTCTCCCACGGTCTGGGCGTGCGATCCGGGTCGGTGAAGAACAGCATTGGCGGCAAGGCCGCGGCGGCCGGGCTGACAGCGGCGGCGGCGCGGTTTAGAGCGGTCGCGGCGTTCCAGAGCGCGCGCGCATCGTCGCTGTAACCGGCCGGCAGGATCATGACCTCTTATTCCTCCGCTTTTTCCGCCCCGTCCATCGCCGAAAGGGTCGCCGAGGTGCGGGCGCGTATCGACGCCGCCTGCCATGCGGCCGGTCGGGATCCAGCGGACGTGACCCTGACCGCGGTCTCCAAGACTCAGGCCCCCGAGGCCATCGACGCCATCCTGGCGACGGGTCAGCGGATCTTCGGCGAGAATCGGGTGCAGGAGGCGCAGGGACGGTGGGCTGATTGTCGCGGGGGCGCACAGGGTTTGGAGCTGCGGCTGATCGGCCCGTTGCAGACCAACAAGGCCGAGGATGCGGTCGCTCTGTTCGACGTGATCGAAACCCTGGACCGTGAAAAACTGGCGCGAGCCTTGGCGCAGGCGGGCGAAAAGCGCGGCCGATCGCCGCGCGTCCTGGTCCAGGTGAACACGGGCGCGGAGCCCCAGAAGGCCGGGGTCCTGCCCGACGCCGCCGACGCCTTGATTGCGGCGGCCCGCGACACCTACGGGCTGACAGTCGAGGGACTGATGTGCATTCCCCCGGCGGATCAGGATGCAGGGCCACATTTTCAGATGTTGCGGGCCATGGCCGAACGAAACGGTTTGTTCGTGCTGTCGATGGGCATGAGCGGCGATTACGAGACCGGCATACGGTGCGGCGCGACGCACGTCAGGGTCGGAACGGCCTTGTTCGGGGAACGAAATCGACCCGAAACGCCCTCTAGCTCGTAACCCTATGTGAATATTCGCACCCCCAAGCCTTGGCGCGGGGGCCAAGCCTCGCCATTGTCTGTCCCATGCCTACGCCCAAGACCATTCTGATCATCGACGACGACGACGACCTGCGCGAGGCCTTGGCCGAGCAGCTGAACCTGCATGAGGAGTTCAAGACCCAGCAGGCCGCGACCGCGACCGATGGCGTCCGGATGGGGCGCGAGATCCGCGCCGACCTGATCCTGCTGGACGTCGATCTGCCCGATATGGATGGCCGCGAGGCCTGTCGCCTGTTGCGCAAGGACGGGGTTTCGACACCGGTGATCATGCTGACGGCGCAATCGGCGGACGCCGACGCCATCCTGGGCCTGGACGCCGGGGCCAACGATTATGTCACCAAGCCCTTCCGATTCGCCGTGCTGCTGGCGCGTATCCGCGCCCATCTGCGCAGTCATGAACAGTCCGAGGACGCCGTCTTCACCATCGGCCCCTACGAGTTCCGCCCCGCCGCCAAGGTACTGATGGACGCCAAGGGCAAGAAGGTGCGGTTGACCGAGAAGGAAACCAATATCCTCAAATACCTCTATCGCGCCGGCGCCAAGCCGGTGTCGCGCGAAGAGTTGCTGACCGAGGTCTGGGGCTACAACGCCGGGGTCACGACCCATACGCTGGAAACCCATATCTATCGCCTGCGCCAGAAGATCGAACCGGAACCGGGCCATGCGCGTCTGCTGCTGACCGACGCGGGCGGATACCGCCTGCAGCCTTAACGGCTCAGTCGGCCGTCTTCGGGCGGACCGTGAACAGCGGCAGGAAGACGTGGACCAGCGGGCCGATGGCCACGGCGTAGAGCACCGTGCCCACCCCGACCGAGCCGCCCAACAGCCAGCCGACGGCTATAACGGCTAGTTCGATGGCCGTCCGCACCCATTTTACCGGCCAGCCTGTGCGCGCGACGATGCCGGTCATTAGGCCGTCGCGGGGGCCGGGACCGAGGCCTGCGCCGATATAGGCCCCGCTGGCCACGCCGTTCAGGACGATGCCGCCGATCAGTAGGCCGGCCCGGAGCGGTAGGCCCAGGTCGGACGGAATCCAGCCTAGGCCGACGTTGGCGACCGTGCCGATGACCAGCACATTGGCGACGGTCCCGATCCCCGGCTTCTGGCGCAGGGGAATCCATAGCAGCAGCACGGCCATACCGATCAGATTGACCACCAGACCGAAGCTGATCCCGGCGGGTTTCGCGAACCGCTCGAACACCCCTTGGTTCAGCACGTCCCATGGATCCAGACCGAGATCGGCGCGGACGATCAGGGCGATGGACAGGCCGTAGAGAAACAGGCCGGCGAAGAGCTGGATCAGGCGACGGGTCATAAATCGATCTGATGCGCCAAACTGGCTATCGAAAACAGGGCCAGTTATGCCATTCTGGCCCCATGTCGTCGCGGTCGATCGGTCTTGTTTCTCTGACGCGCCACCTCGGCGCTTGGCGGTCGCCGGCTGCAGGCGCGGCCTACCGGCAGCTCGCAGGGGCGATACGACTGCTGATTCTGGATGGCCGACTGCCCTTGGCGGCGCGATTGCCCGGCGAACGGGAATTGGCCCAGGCGCTGGGCCTGAGCCGAACGACCGTCTCGGCCGCCTACGGCCGGTTGCGGGATGACGGGTTCCTGACCGGCGGGCAGGGCGCCGCCACACGCACCAGCCTGCCGACCGGACCGACGCCACGCCATGAGGCGACGCAAACGGACAAGCCCGGTCTGATCGACCTGACCGCCGCCGTCCTGCCGGCCGATGCTAATGTGCATGCAGCCTATGTGCGGGCGCTGGAGCGATTGCCGGCGAACCTGCCCGGACACGGTTATGAGACGGCGGGGCTAGAGGAACTGCGCGAAGCGGTGGCCGCGGGATACCGGCGGCGCGGCCTGGCGACCTCTTCGGGACAGATATTGATCACGCATGGCGCGCACAACGGCCTGGTTCATCTGCTGCGCCTGACGACGCGGCCCGGCGCCCCGGTGGTGTTCGACCATCCCACCTATCCGCAGGCGATCGACGCCATCCTGGCGGCGGGCGGTCGCGCCGTGCCCGTCGCCTTGCCGGACGGCGAGGGCGAGGAGGGTTGGGATGTCGAGGGTCTGATTGCGGCCTGCCGCAGCAGCAACGCGGCGATGGCCTATCTGGTGCTGGACCACAACAATCCGACCGGCCGGATGATGCGGGCGGCGGACCGGACGCGCTTTCTGGCGGGGCTGAAGGGGTCGGAAACCTTACTGGTGCTGGACGAGACTCTGGTCGAACTGACCTTGAGCGGACCTCCGGCGCTCAGCGCCTCGGCCGTCGATGCGCCGCGGATGGTCAGATTGGGATCGATGTCCAAGAGCGTCTGGGGCGGTTTGCGAATAGGCTGGATCCGCGCGGACCGGGCGGTGATCCAGCGTCTGGCCCAAAGTCGCGCCAGCTTTGATCTGGGTGTCCCGATCCTGGAGCAGCTGGCGGCGGTCGAACTGTTGAACGACGGCGGCAAGGCCCTGGCGGCGCGCCGGCCCCTCTTGCGCGCCCGGCGGGATCATCTGCGGGCGCGGCTCGCTGAAAAACTGCCTGAGTGGGTCTGTCCGCGCCCTGCTGGGGGACTGTCCCTATGGGCGCGGCTGCCGGGGCCGATCAGTTCCGCTTTGACGATCGCAGCCGAGGCCGAAGGCCTGCGCCTCGCCGCCGGTCCGCGATTCGGCGTCGACGGCGCCTTCGAACGACGGCTGCGCCTGCCCTATACCTTGCCGGAAGATCAGCTGAACGAGGCGGTGGCCCGGCTAGGGCGCGCCGCCAGAAAGGTCGGCCGGGGGCGAAAGGCGGCGGGGTCGGTCAAGCCGGTCGCCGTCTATTGAGGATCACACGTCCAGATCGACCGTCACCGGCGCGTGGTCGCTGGGACGTTCCCACTCGCGGACGTCGTCGTGGATGCGGGCGGTGTCCTTGACAACGGCGGGGGTCAGGCCGGGCGAGGTCCAGATGTGGTCCAGGCGCAGACCGCGATTTGATTTGCGGAAGTCGGCGGCGCGATAGCTCCACCAGCTGGCCAGTTTCTGGGGCTCGGGGAAGCGGTCGCGCAGCACATCGGCGAAACCGCCCGTCTCCTGAAGCCGGTTCAGGGTGTCGACCTCGATCGGCGTGTGGCTGACGATCTTGGACATGTAGCGGTGGTTCCAAACATCGCCTTCGCCGGGGGCGATATTGAAATCGCCGGCCATGACCAGGGGACGAGACTTGTCCTGATGGGCCACGATGGCGGTCAGCTGTTCATAGAAGTCCATCTTGTGATCGAACTTGGGGTTCAGCGCCCGGTCGGGAACGTCGCCGCCGGCCGGGATGTAGAAGTTCTGCACGTCGATGCCGGACACGCGGGCCGAGACGCAGCGCGCGTGACCCAGTTTGCACACCTGGAAGGTGTCACTGTCCTCAAGCGGCAGGCGACTGGCGATGGCGACGCCGTGCCAGCCCTTCTGGCCCGCCACGCGAAGGTGGGGCATGCCCATGTCCTCAAAGGCGCCGCGCGGGAACTGGTCCGTGGTGCATTTGATCTCCTGAAGCATCAGGACATCGGGCGCGCGTTCGGCGACGAAGCGGGCCACCTGATCGATGCGCAGGCGGACGGAGTTGATGTTCCAGGTGGCGAGGCGAAGGGTCATGCCCCCGTCTAGCAGGCGCGCCGCGTAAAAAAAGCCCGGCCGCGACGGGCCGGGCTTTGGGAGGTTCGTCTCTCTCGCCGCCGGGGAGGGGGATATTCCAGGGCGGTAGAACGGCCGCCGCCGTTCCTGTGCTAAAAGTGTCACTGACGATTATAAAAGTCAAATCGTCATAATTACCCGCTTGCGCGTGCTGATTATGAAGCAGTCCGGCAGCGGATCAGTCTCGCGGCGTTTGCGCTTGCGGGGCCGTCGCCCATTCGCCGCGCCAGTCGTAGCTGAGCGTTACGCAGTGCCGATAGGCGCCGTCCGACCACCGACCCACCGCCTGCATGGTCAGGGGACGGGGCGCACGCACGCGGCCCATGATCAGCCAGACCTCGTCGGCGCCGGGACACAGGGCGCGCGATAGGCCGCGGCCGTCGCCGTCCTGATCGATGGCGTAGATGTCGTTTTCCTCGGCGCCTTGGGGCAGGACGCGTCGCGCGGCGTCCGGCCCGCCGCGCGTGAAGCCTGCTGTCCCGCGCGCGGTGGTGGAGAACAGACGCTCCACCTGCACCGCGCCGAAAAGGCCGCGCCGCACCTGCAAGGTGACGCCCTTGGTCAGCGCCTGGGTGATCCGGTCCGACGCATTATAGGCCAGGTAGCGGGTGTCCGCATGGGCGGGCGCCGCCGCCGAACCGACGGCGATCAGGGCGAGAGCGGTGGCGGTGATACGGCGCATACGTTTCTCTTCCTCAGGTTTTGCGGCGAGAACGGGGCCTGATCCGATCAGCGTTCGCCGAGGCAGCGCAGCGCGACCTCGAGATTGCGCAGGCCGTCTTCGCCGGTGACGGCCGGCGTTTCGCCGGTCGTGATGGCGCGGGCGAAGGCCTCCAGCTCCTTCTTCAGCGGTTCGGCCGGCCAGCTGTTCAGCATCCGGGTCGAATAGGAGCCGTCCGGCTGCTGGCCGAAATATTCGGTGACCTGGCGCGTGATCAGATCAGCGACGATGAACTTGGTCTTGGTCGCGACCTGCAGGGTGCGGGTCTTGTAGGGGGTGACCCAGTTGGTGGTGATATGGGCGATCACGCCGCTGTCCAGGCGGAATTGAAGCAGGGCCGTGTCCTCGCGGTCCGCGCGGGTGCGGGCCAGTTGCGGCTGGACCTCGACGATCTCGGAACCCGTCAGGTGGCGGATGATATCGATGTCGTGTACGGCCAGATCGATGACCACGCCGACCTCGCCCATGCGGGGCGGGAACGGACCGACGCGGGTGATCTGGATCGAGATGATGTCGTCGTCAGTCACGGCCCGCTTGACGGTTTCGACCGCCGGATTGAAGCGCTCGACCTGACCGACCATCAGAACGCGGTCATTGGCCTTGGCTGCATCGATCATGCGCTGGGCGTCGGCGACGCTGGCGGCGATCGGCTTTTCCACCAGGACGTGGACGCCCTTTTCCAGCAGGGCGACGCCAATCTCGGCGTGGAACCGGTTGGGCGTGGCGACGATGGCGGCGTCCAAGCCGGCGTCGACGAAGGCCTGGGCCGTCGTGACAGGCGATGCGCCATAGGCGGCGGCGACGCCCTCGGCCGTCATCGCATCGGGATCGAAGACGGTGGTCAGGTCGAACTCGCGCATCTCGGAGGCGACGCGCGCATGGTTGCGGCCCATGACGCCGACGCCGGCGACGCCGATCTTGAGGGCGGGGGTGTTCGGCATAGGCTTAGCCCTTGTAGCTGGCGACGGCGGCGACGACCTTGTCCTGGGTCGCCTCGTCCAGATCGGCGTGCATCGGCAGGCTGAGGACCCGGTCCCTCAGCCGTTCGGTGACGGGCAGGCCGCCCGCACCCTGAGGGAAGCGCTGATAGGCCGGCTGCATGTGCATGGGCACCGGATAATAGACGGCGGTGGGCACGCCCTGATCCTTCAGGTGCGCGGCCAGCCCGTCGCGGTCCTCATGCTCGATCGTGTATTGCGCCCAGATGGAAACGCCGCCGTCGATGACGTGGGGCACGGCCGAGACATGGGGCGCGAGGTGTTCGTTGTAGCGGGCGGCGATCCGGTTGCGCCACTCGATCTCCTGACCGAAGACCTTCAGCTTCTCGATCAGGATGGCGGCCTGGATGGTGTCCAGCCGGCTGTTCATGCCGATGCGCATGGCCAGATATTTGGGGTCGTGGGCGAAGGCGGCGGCGCCGGCCTCCAGGTCCTTGGCGACGACCTTGCCGTGCACGCGAAGGGAATCCATTTCCTGCGCCAGATCGTCGTCGTCGGTCAGCACCGCCCCGCCGTCGCCGTAGCAGCCCAAAGGCTTGGCCGGGAAGAAGCTGGTCGTGGTGACATCGGCCCACTTCAGCGGATGGTCGCCGTTCAGGGTGCATCCGAAGCCCTGCGCCGAATCCGAGATCAGCTTGAGCCCGTGGCGATCGCAGATCGCGCGGATGGCGGGATAGTCGGCCGGCTGACCAAACAGATCGACGGCGATGACCACCTTGGGCGTCAGGCGACCTTCGGCCTTGACCGCTTCGATGGCCGCCTCAAGCTTGGCCGGGTCCATATTGTAGGTGTGGGCGTCGACGTCCACGAACACAGGCGAGGCGCCCAGCCACGGCACGACCTCGGCCGTGGCCGTGAAGGTGAAGCTGGGGCAGAAGACGGCGTCGCCGGTGCGGACGCCCCAGGCGATCAACGGCAGGATCAGGGCGTCGGTGCCGTTGCCGCAGCCCAAGGCGTGTTTGGCCTGACCGAAGGCGGCGAGGTCGGCCTCGAACTGGCGGACCTGCGGACCCATGACCCAGGCGCCGCCGACGACGGCTTCCTGAACGGCGGCCTCGATCTTGCCGCCGAGGCGTTGGCGCTGGGCCTGAAGGTCGATGAAGGGGATCATGGGGGACGCTCTCCACGGGGGATCGGGGGCGGCGGCCGGACAGGCGGGCCGCGAATGTCGGGTCGTCCTAGCAAGATCGGGCGCGCGGGCCAAATCGCGCGGCGTCACATCGCGTTGCCCTTTGCTACCGCACACAGGTCTTGGCGCCCGTCGGCTTGCGTCCTAAGCCAGCGCCATGACGACGCTTTCCGCCGCCCGGACCAGGGTCTCGAACTGGCTGTTCGACCAAGCCCTTCCGCTGTGGGCCGAGCAGGGCGTGGATGCGCAGGGGCGTTTCTTCGAGCAGTTGGATTTCGACGGCCGGCCGGTGACCGGTCTTCGTCGCCGCACGCGGGTTCAGGCGCGCCAGATCTATGTGTTCTGCGAAGCGGCCGCCTTGGGATGGGCGCAGGGCCGTGCGGTGGCCAAGGCCGGGCTGGATCAACTGATATCCAGTCGCCGACGTCACGACGGCCTTTGGGTCTCGGCAACCGATGACGACGGCATGGTGGTCAATGAGACGCCTGATCTTTACGATCTGGCCTTCGTCCTGTTCGCGCTCGCGGCGGCGCACCGCGTCATGGGTGATGCGCGAGCGCGGCCTCTGGCGCTTGAGACGCTGGCTGCAATCGATCGGTTGATGGCGTCTCCGCATGGGGGATGGGAGGAGGCCCTGCCGCCACGCCTGCCGCGGCGTCAAAATCCCCACATGCATATGCTGGAGGCGATGCTGGCCTGGCAGGCGATTGCGCCCGACCCAGCGTTCGAAGCGGCGGCGCGGGTGTCGCTGGACCTGTGCAAACACCGCTTCCTGGTCGACGGCGCGATCCGCGAATATTTCACCGAGGATTGGTCCGCCGATCCAGCGACGGGTCATGTGATCGAGCCGGGCCACCTCGAAGAATGGGCCTGGCTATTGAAACAGAGCGGGGACGATTCAGATCTGGCCACGGCGCTGCATCGTCGGGCGGCAACGCAGGGTTACCGCGACGGATTCGCCATCCGCGAGATCGGCCCGACGGGAGAGGTGCTGGATGGCGGGCGGCGTCTGTGGGCCCAAACCGAGGCCATTCGCACGGGGTTGAGTTTTGGCGACGCAGGCGTTTCGGCACTGATCGCCACCGTGTTCGACACGCATCTGGCGACCGCCGTGCCGGGCCTATGGGTGGACAGCTACGACGCCGACTGCCGCTCGCACGATGCGGCGGCGCCGGCGTCCAGCCTCTATCACCTGATGACCGCCTTTTCTGAACTGCTTCGGAGCGACGCATGACCGGCCTGCCCGCCGCCTTTCTGGATCGGGACGGGGTGCTGATCGAGGACAGTGGTTATCCGCATCGTCCGGAGCATCTGACGCTGATCCCGGGCGCGGCGGCGGCGGTGCGGCGGATGAACGAGGCCGGCTATCGCACCGTGATCGTGACGAACCAGTCGGGCGTGGCGCGGGGCCTGTTCAGCGAAGAGACGATGAACGCCTTCAACGATCTGTTGGTCGCGCGACTGGCCGATGAGGGGGCGATCATCGACGCCGTCTATTCCGCGCCCTTCCATCCCGAGGCGATCGAGGCGCGCTATCGCCATCCCGATCATCCCGACCGCAAACCCAATCCGGGCATGTTGCTGCGCGCCATCGCCGAGCACGATCTGGATCCGACGCAGTCCTTCATCATCGGCGATCAGACGCGCGATCTGCAGGCCGGAGAGCGCGCCGGGGTGCAGGGCTATCGCTTCGAAGGCGGGGACTTGGACGCTTTCGTGCGCGATGTGGTGGGTCTCTAAGACCAGGCGTCGCATTTCCTCGCCTGGCGAATTACTCTGATCCAAAATCGGAGGAGATCGCTAATGAGCGCGCCCTATCCATTCGCTGAACGCCGCTGGACCTCGCCGGATGGTCTCACGCTCTTTGCGCGGGACTATGCGCCCGGTCCCGGCGTCGCGCGGCCGCCGGTGATCGCCATCCATGGTCTGACCCGCAACAGCGCCGATTTCGAAGCCATCGCACCGCTGCTAGCCCAGAGCGGGCGGCGGGTGCTGGCGGTGGATGTGCGCGGGCGCGGCCTGTCAGACCGTGCGCCCGACCCCATGACCTATATGCTCGATGTCTATGCGCGCGACGTACTGGCCCTGATGGAGCATGCCGGGATCGACCGCGCGGTCTTCGTTGGCACCTCGATGGGCGGGTTGATCACCATGGCGCTGACGGCGATGCGGCCAAAGGCGGTGGTCGCAGCCATCCTGAACGACATCGGGCCGGAGGTGGCGCCGGAAGGTCTGGCGCGGATCGCCGCCTACAGCGGTCAGCCCGTCGAGATCGGCTCTTGGGCCGATGCGGCGGCCTATGCAAAGCGGATCAATGCGGTGGCCTTCCCGCACTATACGGATGCGGACTGGGACGCCTTCGCCCGGCGCATTTTCCGCCAGCAGCCGGACGGTGAGATCGCGCTGGACTACGATCCCGACATCGCCGTGCCGATCCGAGCGGCGGGGGCTAAGGCGCTGGTCCCGAACCTGTGGCCGATGTTCCGGCGGCTGGCGAAGAAGAAGCCGACGCTGCTGGTGCGGGGCGCTGCCTCGGATCTGCTGAGCGCTGACATCGCCGCGCGGATGAAGAGGGCGGCTCCAACCCTGGCCTATGTCGAGGTTCCCGGCATCGGCCACGCGCCCATGTTGGACGAGGCCGAGGCCAAGGCGGCGATCTTCGAGTTCCTGGCCGAGGTCGATTAGTCCCTGGTCGGGTCGACCCGTGACGCATCGCCGTAGGTCAGGGCCAGGAAGACGTCCTCCAGGTCCGGATCTTCGGTGGTGATGTCGGCGATGGTGACGCCGGCGGCGCGCACGGCGTTGATGACCTGCTCGACCGATGACTGCCCCTTCTTATAGGCGACCGCGAAGGCGCCGCCCGGACGAGGTGTCACCTCGAAACCGGCCAGCACCGGCGGCGTCGCCTGGGGCGTTTCCGGGGTCACGACGACATTGCGGCTGTCCAGACGGCGTAGAAGCTGCGGCGTCGGCTCGCAGGCCACCACCTCGCCCCGGTTGACGATGGCGATGGTGTCGCAAAGCTCCTGGGCCTCTTCGAGATAGTGGGTGGTCAGGACGATCGTCACCCCCTCCTCGTTGATGCGGCGGACATAGGCCCACAGCTGGCGACGCAGTTCGACGTCCACGCCGGCCGTCGGCTCGTCCAGGATCAGGATGGGCGGATTGTGGACCAAGGCCTTGGCCACCATCAGACGGCGCTTCATGCCGCCGGACAAGGCGCGGACATAGGCGTTGGCCTTGTCCGACAGGCCCAGCGCGGCCAGCAGTTCGTCGGACCGGCGCTCGTCCTTGGGCACGCCGTAAAAGCCCGCCTGCACCTCCAGCGATTCGCGCGGGGTGAAGAAGACGTCGGCGACGATCTCCTGCGGCACGACGCCCAGGGCGGCGGCGGCGTCGCGCGGCTCCTTATCGATGTCTCGGCCCCAGATGGTCACCGAGCCCTCGGACTTCTTCACGACCCCGGCCAGGATGTTGATCAGAGTCGACTTGCCGGCGCCGTTCGGGCCCAGCAGGCCGAAGACCGAGCCGCGCGGAATGACCAGATCGACGCCGCGCAGGGCCGTCTTGGGGGCAGCCTTCTTGGACCCGGCATAGGTCTTCTTCAGTCCCCGCACCTCGATGGCGTTGTCGGGCAGGGCGGGGGTCTCTGACATGGTCGGCTATTCACTCGGACGGGACGGCGAGCGGCATAGGTAGGGCGCACGATCGCAATCGCCAACCTGTCTCGCCGACACCATCCGGCAAGCAGACCTGTCTATGTGTCAATGGTGCTTGACGTAACCCGTCTATATGTCTAGCTTGCTTGTCATAAAGACAACCGACCTTGATGGAGATCGCCGTGACCCCCGTTCAAAAAGCCAAAACGCCTCTGACCCGCACCCGCCTGATCGGCTTCGTCGCCATGGCGGTCTGCGCCATCGGCTATGTCGGTGGAGGACTGGCGCTGCTGGCGGGCAAGACCGATCAGATCGAGATGACACATGCCGCCATCGCCGGCGCCGCCCTGCTGCTGATCGGCGAGATCGGTCTGTGGGTTGGCGCGGCCTGTCTAGGCCTGACCTTGTTTAAGAAGCGCAAAGCGATGCTGAATCGTCTTCTGGGCCGTCGCCCGGCGGCGCCCAGCGAGGTTTGACCTTCGGGGCCGGTCCGCCTAGGAAGCGCGCAAGCCTTTCAGACCCGGACCGGACCATGCCTCCCCGCCATTCCGACGCCATCATCCCGCCGCCCGAAGAGATCGTCGTCTCGACCAAACGCGTGGCCTGCGACGGCGGCGGCGGGGCCCTGGGCCATCCGCTGGTCTATATGGACATGGGCGAGGACGACTTCATCGAGTGCGGCTATTGCGACCGGCGTTTCGTCCTGTCGGCCCAGGCCCACGACGAGAACGAATATCTGAGCCCCGCCGCCCGCGCGCCCGAGGCCCACTGAGACCGTAACCTCAGTTCAGTCGCGGTGTTGCGGCGGTTGGGTCTATAGACGGCTGACACGCTGTTCGGACGGAGACGAGCCTTGCGCTATCTGCACACCATGGTCCGGGTAAAGGACATCGACGCCTCGCTGCACTTCTATTGCGACCTTCTGGGTCTGCAGGAGGTGCACCGCACCGAGAACGAGGCGGGCCGGTTCACGCTCGTGTTTCTCGCCGCGCCCAAGAATCTGGAACAGTCGGCGGCGGAACGCTGCCCCGAGGTCGAGCTGACCTTCAACTGGGATCCGGAAGAGTATCAGGGCGGCCGCAACTTCGGTCACCTGGCCTATAAGGTCGATGACATCTACGCCGCCTGCCAAAAGCTGATGGACGGCGGGGTGACGATCAACCGTCCGCCGCGCGACGGCAACATGGCCTTCGTCCGCTCGCCCGACGGCATCTCCATCGAATTGCTTCAGGAAGGCGCGCCGCTGGCGCCGGCCGAGCCCTGGGTCTCCATGCCGAACGTCGGCGCCTGGTGATGACGGCGCGGACGGCGGCTCTGCTGACGGTTGCGGCGGTCGTGCTGTCGGCCTGCGCCTCGACCACCGAAAGCAACACCGGCCGCACGGCGACGGAGCAGCTGCTCTTGGCGCGCGCCTCGGACCGGGCGGTCGAGGGGCTGGTCCTGCCGCTGCCGACGGGCGCTTCGGTCTTCATCGACGACGCCTATTTCCAAGGCGAGGGCACTCGCTACGCCGTCAGCGCGATCCGGGGGGCGATCTCGGACGCCGGTTTCAGCCTGGCCCGCAACAAGGACGAGGCGAACGCCGTGTTCGAAATCCGCGCCGGCGCGCTTTCGCTGGAGCAGATGCGGCGGGTCTTCGGCATTCCCGAAATGCGGATCCCGATCAACGAGACCTTCAACGTCGTCTCCCTGCCGGAACTGTCGGTCTACAGCCACCGGGACCGGGTCGGGGTCGCAGAGTTTTCCGGCTTCCTCTACGAAGCCAAGACCGGTGCGCCGCTGGGCGCGGTGGTGCCGATGATCGGCACCTATCGCATCCGCAGCCATAAGGCCTTCATGGTCGTGTCCTGGGGCCAGCAGCAGGCCCAGCCGGGTCAACGCGATCCGGGATCGAGCTGGACCGAATTCTGACGCTGACGCGGGGGCGTAGGAGCCCTATGTTCCCGCCATGACCGAGACGACTGCGCCCGAAAATCCAGAAACCGAACGCCCGATGACGCAGGACGGCCCTGCGCTGCGTCTGTGGATGATCGACGCCTCGGCCTACATCTTTCGCGCCTATCACGCCCTGCCGCCATTAACGAGAAAGTCCGACGGCCTGCCGGTCGGCGCGGTCCAGGGCTACTGCAACATGTTGTGGAAGCTGCTGAAGGACATGAAGGGCGCCGATGGTCCGACCCATCTCGTGGCCATCTTCGACCACTCGGAAAAGACGTTCCGCAACACCCTGTACGATCAATACAAGGCCCACCGCCCGCCGCCGCCCGAAGATCTGATCCCGCAGTTCCCGCTGGTGCGCGAGGCGACGGCGGCGTTCGGCGTGCATTGCGTCGAACTGCCCGGCTATGAAGCCGACGACCTGATCGCCACCTACGCCTGCAAGGCGCGCGATGCAGGCGGGGAGGCGGTGATCGTCTCGTCGGACAAGGACCTGATGCAGCTGATCGGCGGCGGCGTCGTGATGTGGGATCCGATGAAGGATCGGCGTCTGGCCGAGCCTGAGGTCTTCGAAAAGTTCGGGGTTGCGCCTGAGAAGATGGTCGACCTGCAGGCCCTGATCGGCGACAGCGTGGACAACGTCCCCGGCGCGCCAGGCATCGGACCGAAGACGGCGGCGCAGCTGCTGGACGAATATGGCGATCTGGACACCCTGTTGGCCAATGCCGGTGAGATCAAACAGCCCAAGCGCCGCCAGACTCTGATCGACTTCGCCGACCAGATCCGTCTGTCGCGCGAGCTGGTGCGCCTGACCTGCGATGCGCCGGCGCCCGAGGCGATCGACGATTTCGCTGTGCGCGATCCCGATCCCGCGATCCTGTCGGCCTTTCTGGAGACGATGGAGTTCCGCTCGCTGCAGCGCCGCGTCGGCGACGGCAAGGCCGGGCCCAGCGACGTCTCGGCCTTTGCGCCCAAGCGCGCGACGAACCTGAACGCGCCGGTCGCGACCCCTCGCTACGGCCAGGTCGTCGAAGGCCCGGCCGAGGTTCAGACCTTCGATCACGCGGCTTACGAATGCGTCCAGACCGATGAGGCGCTGGATCGCTGGATCGCGCGCGCGACCGAGGTCGGCGTCGTCGGCTTCGACACCGAGACCGACACGCTGTCGGCGACCCACGCGGGTCTGTGCGGCGTGTCGTTGGCGGTGGGGCCGAACGAGGCCTGCTACATCCCCCTGACGCACGAGCACGAGCCGCAGTCCGGCGAGGGCGGACTATTTGGCGAAACGGGCGAGGCGCCCGAGCCGATCCATCAGCTGGACAAGCCCACGACCCTGGCGAAGCTGAAGACGCTTCTGGAAGACCCGTCGGTCCTGAAGGTGCTTCAGAACGCCAAATACGACATCGCCGTCATGGCGCGTCGGGGCATCCGCGTCGCGCCCTATGACGACACCATGCTGGTCTCCTATGTGCTGGAGGGCGGACTGCACGGGCACGGAATGGACGAGCTGGCGCGCCTGCACCTGGGCCACGAGCCGATCGCATTCAAGAGCGTGGCGGGCGCCGGCAAGAGCCAGAAATCTTTCAAGCACGTCGCGCTGAAACCGGCCTCGGAATATGCCGCCGAGGATGCGGATGTGACGCTGCGGCTGTGGCGTATTCTGAAACCCCGTCTGGCGCGTGAGGGCCTGTCCACCGTCTATGAGACGCTCGAGCGCGGCATGCCAACGGTGCTGGCGGACATGGAGCTGAACGGCGTTCGCATCGATCCCGACCGACTGAAGCGCCTATCCAGCGAGTTCGGCCTGCGCATGGCCGAGCTGGAGGCCCAGGCCCATGAGATCGCCGGGCGGCCCTTCAACATCGGTTCGCCGCGCCAGATCGGAGAGATCCTGTTCGGCGAACTGAACCTGCCGGGCGGCAAGAAGACCGCCTCGGGCCAGTGGGGCACCGACGCCAGCGTGTTGGAGGAACTGGCTCTCAGCCACGATCTGCCGCGCGCCATCCTGGACTGGCGCCAGCTGTCGAAGCTGAAGGGCACCTATACGGATGCCCTGACCGCGGCGGCCGATCCCAAGACGGACCGCGTTCACACCAGCTATCAACTGGCCGCCGCCACCACGGGCCGTCTGGCATCCAGCGATCCCAACCTGCAGAACATCCCCATCCGCACCGAGACGGGCCGCGAAATCCGCCAGGCCTTCATCGCTGCGCCGGGCAATGTCCTGATCAGCGCCGACTACAGCCAGATCGAGCTGCGCCTTTTGGCCCATATCGGCGATATTTTCGAACTGAAGCGCGCCTTCAAGGCGGGGCTGGATATTCACGCGGCGACGGCCTCGGAGATGTTCGGCGTGCCGGTCGAGGGCATGCCGTCCGAGACCCGCCGTCGCGCCAAGGCGATCAACTTCGGCATCGTCTACGGCATTTCAGCCTTCGGCCTGGCCAATCAGCTGGGCATCGATCAGGGCGAGGCGGGGGCCTATATCAAGACCTATTTCGAGCGCTTCCCCGGCATCCGCGCCTATATGGACAAGACCAAGGCCGAGGTCCGCCAGACGGGCTTCGTCTCGACCGTCTTCGGCCGCCGGATACACATCCCGGCCATCCACTCCAAGTCCGGCGCCGAGCGCCAGTTCGGCGAGCGTGCCGCCATCAACGCCCCGATCCAGGGCGCGGCCGCCGACATCATCCGCCGCGCCATGATCCGCATGCCCGCCGCCCTGACCGAAGCCGGCCTCAGCACGCGCATGCTGCTTCAGGTCCACGACGAACTGGTGTTCGAGGCGCCGGAAGCCGAGGCCGACCGCGCCGTCGCCGTCATCAAACGCGTGATGGAAAACGCTTCGGACCCAGCCGTGGCCCTGACCGTGCCCCTCGTAGTAGATGCCCGCGCGGCGTCGAACTGGGACGCGGCGCACTAGGATCGGGCTAGGCGGCGATCATGCCGATGTCGTCGGGGAGTTCGCCGCGGCCGAGCAGGCCGGTTTCGAAGTCCATGAAGATGTCCATCAGCTCCTCGACGTTCACCGGAGAGGCCGACGGGCCGAAGCGGAAGCGCCAGTAGCTGACGATGTGCTGGACGGCGCCCAGCTGGTCGCCCAGCTTTGCGAACATGGAGGGGGCGTCCAGCAGGAAGTCACGGAAAGCGATAGGGCGGCCTTCCTGGGTCAATTTGGCGTAGGCGTCGTCATAGACGCGCAGGGTTCTGCTGACCTCGTCGCACGTCTTGATGATGCGGCCGCGCAGGACATCGCGGCTCCGCGCAAGATATTCCTTGGCGGCGCGATCGACCTTGCCGACGGGCTTGATGGTGCGCACGGCCTCGGCGACGCCGGCGACCTCGCCCAGCAGGGCGGCGAGCGTCCATTTGTAATAGAGGAAGCCTTTCCAGCAAAAGACGCCCTCCTGATACTGTTCGGGCGCCAGGCGCAGGGTCAGTCGCAGGGCGTCCAGCTGATCGCCGGGCGTGTTCGACAGAATCTTGGACGCCATCCGCCCGGCCGAATCCGAGTTCACTGCGATCGTATCCGCGCCCAGGCTCAGCGTGACCAGCGGCTCGATCTCGCTGCGGACGAAGGCCAGCATGCGCTGAAGATCACTGTCGCTGATCGAGAAGTAGCAGGGCGAGGGGTCCAGGCCGCCGCGACGCAGCTGTTCTCGCAGCAGGAAGGGGTCCAGAGACGGCAGCTTATCGATCAGGCGCAGGGTCTCGATGTCGGGATGGTTGGGCGCAACGCCGAACGCCTCCATCATCATCCGCTCAAAGCCGATCTGATTGACGAAGACGTATCGGCCGCCGGTCTTCAAGTCGGCATCGTCGATGGGGATGACGACCTTAGTCGCGACCTGGCGTCGGCCGGTGAACAGATCGGTCTCATTGCGCCGCAGACGATGTTTGATGATCAGGGCGCGGTTCAGCGCCGCCGTACGGAAGATCGGACGCGCCGCCCAGTCGGGATTGCGCACGGCGCCGTCGGGCGCGCTGTCGCCGTTCTCCTCCCACACGCGCAGCAGATTCAGCACGCGAGCTGTGGAGGCCGAGCTCTTGAGGTGCTCCAGGTTGCGGACGGCGCGATCAGTCATGGCGCTGACGTTACGCCAACAATCGTCACCAAATGGCTTAGCTCGGGAAATAAAATATCTGCGGTCGGCGAACTTCTGCCGTTCGATCCTGCGCGCCGGACAATGGCTTTGAGCGCTGCGCTGGCGCGTGACGGCGATCCGGGTCTAGAACGGCGGCATGCAGATTTTCGACATTTTGATCATCCTCGCGATCCTGGCCGTGACGATCACCTTGGGCTTCGGCCTCTATTCGCTGTTCCGGGGCGGGGACTATGCGCGCAGCCATTCCAACAAGCTGATGCGTCTGCGCGTCGGGCTTCAGGCGGTCGCCGTCATCCTGCTGGTCGTCGGCATGATGTGGAAGGCGACGCAGGGAGCCTGATCATGGTGACGCTGAACAAAATCTACACCCGCACGGGCGACGACGGTCGCACGCGTCTGGCGTCTGGCGCGCCTGTGTCCAAGAGCGATGCTCGGGTCGAGGCCTATGGCGCGGTGGATGAGCTGAACGCGGTGATCGGGGTCGCCCGGCTGAACAGCGGCCAGAACGACCGGATCGACGCCATGCTGGGCCGGATCCAGAATGAGCTGTTCGACCTGGGCGCCGATCTGGCCACGCCTCTGGACCCGCCGCCGGCCTGGGAGGCCTTGCGCATCGTCGAGAGCCAGGTTGCGCGCCTTGAGCAGGAAATCGACTGGATGAACGAGAGCCTGAAGGCGCTCGACAGCTTCATCCTGCCGGGCGGCGCGCCGTTGTCGGCCCATCTGCATGTCGCGCGCACCGTCTGCCGACGGGCCGAACGCGAGGCGGTGCGCCTGATCGAAAACGGCGAGGCCGTGAATGTCGAAGCGGTCAAATATCTGAACCGCCTCTCCGACCATCTGTTCGTCGCCGCGCGACGCGCCAACGCCAACGGCGCCAGCGACATCAAATGGAAGCCCGGCGCGACCCGTTAGGCGAAACCGGTCAGGCGGCGGGACGCGCCGCCGCCAGTGCGGCTTTCTGACGCTCGGCCTCTGCGGCGCGGGCGCGGCTCTGGGCGGCGAGGTCCTGTTCTATGCGAACCAGCTCGCGGTTCTTCTCGGCCGACGCCTCGGCGCGCGACACGCCATTGGGGCGGCCGGTGATCTGGGCGATCGAGATGGGCTGGGCGCAGATACGGCTTTCCATGTCGTACCATTTGCCGGCCGCCTCGCAGCGTTTGCCGGGCGCGACCCAATAGTCCTGCAGGGCGAAAATCCCGACGACTGTGATGCCGAACAGGCCGAAGAAGATCATCGCCAGGCGGGGAAAGGTCAGGAAACGCTTCATCTCGTGGTCCGTTGGATAGGGATCGAAGCCGCAGCTTGACCCCGCGTTACGTTGACAGGCCTTCGCGACCGCTCCATGTCCTGCCCACACATTCAGGCGATTTCACGGATAGACCCATGAAGGTACTCGTCCCCGTCAAACGGGTGATCGACTATAACGTCAAGGCCCGCGTCAAGGCGGATCAGTCGGGCGTCGATCTGGCCAACGTCAAGATGAGCATGAACCCCTTCGACGAGATCGCCGTCGAAGAGGCGGTTCGTCTGAAGGAAGGCAAGGAACACCATGCGGCCGGCACCGCGACGGAAATCGTCGTGGTCTCCATAGGCGTGACCCAGGCCCAGGAAACGATCCGCACGGCGCTGGCCATGGGCGCGGATCGGGGTCTGCTGATCCAGTCGGACACGGATCTCGAGCCGCTGGCTGTCGCCAAGCTGCTGAAGGCGGTGGTCGAGGAAGAAAAGCCCGATCTTGTCCTGATGGGCAAACAGTCCATCGACGGCGACAACAATGCGGTGGGCCAGATGCTGGCCGCCCTCTTGGACTGGCCTCAGGCGACCTTCGCCGGCAAGCTGGTGATCGACGCCGGCAAGGCGACGGTCACGCGCGAGGTCGATGGCGGTCTGCAGACGATCGCCGCCGCACTTCCGGCGGTGGTGACGGTGGACCTGCGGCTGAACACGCCGCGCTACGCCTCCCTGCCGAACATCATGAAGGCCAAGAAGAAGGAGATCGCCATGAAGGCGGTCGCCGACTACGGCGTCGATGTCGCCGACCGCCTGAAGGTCATCAAGGTCACCGAGCCGCCCAAGCGGTCGGCCGGCGTCAAGGTGGCCGATGCGGCCGAACTGGTTTCCAAGCTCAAGTCTGCGGGAGCGCTGTAATATGGCTGTCCTCGTCATCGCCGATCACGACGGTTCGACCGTTCGCGACACCACCCACAAGACCGTGACAGCCGCGCTGAGCCTGTCGTCCGATGTGGACGTCCTGGTCCTCGGGCAGGGGGCGCAGGCCGCCGCCGACAGCGCCGCCAAGATCGCCGGCGTCCGCAAGGTGCTGCTGGCTGATAGCGCCGGTCTGGGCAAGATGCTGGCCGAGGCGGTCGAGGCGACCGTCCTGCCGCTGGCCGGGGCTTACGGCGCCATCCTGACGCCGGCGACCACGGACGGGAAGAACTTCGCCCCGCGTCTGGCCGCCAAGCTGGATGTCGCGCCGATCTCGGATATCGTCGAGGTGGTGTCGGCCGATACCTTCGTGCGCCCCATCTATGCCGGCAATGCGCTGGAGACGATCCAGTCGTCGGACGCCAAGAAGGTGATCACGGTGCGACCGACCGCCTTCGCGGCCGCTGCTGATGGCGGTTCGGCCCCGGTCGAGAGCGTCGCCGGCGCCGATGCGCCCAAGACGGCCTTCGTGTCCGAGGAAATGGTCAAGTCGGACCGGCCCGAACTGGGCGCCGCCAAGATCATCGTCTCGGGCGGTCGCGCCCTGGGCTCGGCGGACGAGTTCCATGCCGTGATGGAGCCGCTCGCCGACAAGCTGGGGGCCGCCATCGGCGCCTCGCGCGCGGCGGTCGACGCCGGCTATGCGCCCAACGACTATCAGGTCGGTCAGACCGGCAAGGTGGTCGCCCCGGCGCTCTACATCGCCATCGGCATCTCGGGCGCCATTCAGCACTTGGCCGGGATGAAGGACTCCAAGACCATCGTCGCCATCAACAAGGATGCGGACGCCCCGATCTTCCAGGTCGCGGACTATGGTCTGGTCGGCGACTACAAGACGGTCGTGCCGGAACTAATGGCCGCCCTAGGCTAGGCCCAGGTCGAATCGATCTGAAGAGGGCGCGGCGCCGATCGGAGCCGCGCCCTTTTTCTTGCCCGCAGAGGACGGCATGGCGAACTTGCCCATAAGGCTGCAGCCCGGCGCTGCGGCCGATCGCATTGATGGCTGGGCGACCGACGCCGAGGGACGACCCGTGCTCAAGGTGCGCGTCCGCGCCCGTCCGATCGAGGGAGAGGCCAACGACGCCCTGATCCGGATGCTGGCCAAAAGCCTTGGCGTGCCGAAGTCGTCGATCAGCGTCGGACGCGGCGGACAGTCGCGCTCGAAAATGATCGTCGTGAAGGGACTGGATGACGAAGAGCTGCGCTCGCGCCTCGTCGACGGTCTTTCTGGCGATTGAGGAGAGCCATCCGGCCGATTGGTGCGTTCTGCATCGGAACAGGAGACCAGCCCAATGACGATGGACGCCCGCATCCTCCACGCCCGCAGCGGCGTCACGCTTGAGCAGAAGGACGATGTCTATAGGGTCTCAAGCCTGCGGCTGTCCGACCCGGCGACTTTCTCGGAAGAGGCGGACGCCCAACGCGCCTTCGATAATGAGGTCGCGGCTTCCGAGCAGGATCCAGAGCTGATGTCGCGTCTCGGCGGGGCCTGAAAAGGCGAAACGCCCGGATTTGCGGGCCCCGAACAGGCTCGGGGACTGCGATTCCTGATCGACGATCATGAGTCTGCGAGAAACTTCCCCCGGACTGTCAGAATCCGCTTGCTGACAAATCCGCCTCTC
>NZ_JARVRL010000008.1:0-140887 GCF_030209705.1 Brevundimonas sp. MEB006b | reverse complement strand
CAACCCCGGCAACCCTGGCAACGGGGGTGGCAATGGCGGCTCCGGCAACGGCGGCGGCAACGGCGGTAACCCTGGCAACCCCGGTAACCCCGGCAACGGCGGCTCCGGCAACGGTGGCGGCAACGGGGGCAATGGGGGGCCTGGCGGTCGCCCGCCGAGAGATTGATGAATCTTTATCGAGCGCTCCAATCGATGCGTGTGCGCGCCGGAATATGGAGCTTGTCAGTGCTTGCGGTCATAGGCGTCGGCATGCTGTCCGGCGCCTTCCGGCCCCTTGATGATGTCATCGCCTCTGCGCGGTTCTCGGTTCTGGAGCGACCTGCCAGCCAGAGCCTGACGATCGTCGAGATCGATTCCCGAAGCCTCATCGCCGCAGAGGCCTGGCCATGGGATCGGCGACGGTATGCCCAGGCGATCGACAATCTGATTCTGGCGGGCGCGACCCTGGTCGCGGTTGATGTCGATTTCAGCGCGCCGTCCAACCCCGCGTCCGATCAGGCGCTGGCGGCGGCGGTATCGCGCCACCCCGGCCAGGTGGCGTTGGCGACCTTTGAGCAGATGGAGTCATATGGCGCCGGCGAAAGACGCAGATCGGGCAATCGTCCGATCGCGCCGCTTCTAAATGATTCCTTGCTCGCGTCGGTCAATGTGCCGGTGGATGGCGACGGAAGGGTGCGCCATTACGATTACGGTGCCTCAGATGAAGCGCCGCCATCGGTCGCGGCCCTCCTGGCCGATGCCTCGGTGCGTCAGGGCGCTTTCACCGTCGATTTCGGGATCGAGCAGAAATCGATCCCCCACCTCAGTTTCGAGGACGTCTACAGCGGCCGCTTCGACCCCTCGCTCGTGCGCGGCAAGAAGGTCCTGATGGGGGCGACGGCCCTGGAACTTGGCGACGAGTTCGCCACACCCGTCGGGCTGTTGCCCGGCGTCATCATCCACGCCCTCGCCTACGAAAGTATCGCTGACGGACGGGCCTTGGTCAGCCTTAGCCCGCTGGCGCTTCTGATCCTATGCGCCGGGCTCGTCGCGGCGCTGCAGCCTGTCAGAAGCGGGGGCGCCGCTCTATGGCGGTTGATCGTGCGCCATGTCGCCGTCACGGCCTTGATCGTGATCGCTCCAATCGTGCTTCAGGCCTCGCTTCCGCTCAGCATCGACATCACCGCGCTTCTTTTCACGCAGACACTGATGGCGATCTGGGCGACCCGCGTGGAGCTGACGAGGCAAGCCAAGGCGATCGTGCAGGCGCGAGAGGCCGGCCTGCTTCATCTGGCGATGCATCAGCCGGAAACAGGGCTTCCCAACCGCCGAGCCCTGCTGGCGGGCATCGACGATCTCGTCGCCACAGCAGAGACCAATGTCGCGGTCTTTGCGATCGGCGTGGATCGCCATGCGGAAATGCGCGGGGTCGTCGGTTATGACGTCGCAAACACCTTGATGGTACAGCTCGCCGACCGCTTGGCCGATTTGGCCGACGTGGACCTGGTGGCGCAAATCGCGTCCTCGGTGCTCGCCTTCTCGCGGGCCGATCTGTCCGTCGATCAGCAACACGCCCTGGCCAGATCGCTTCGCGCCGTGGAAACGACCTTCACCGTCGACGGCCAGCCGCTGGATCTGTTCGTCCGCATCGGCAGCGCCTCACAGGATAGGCAATCGGCGAGCGGCGACGCCCTGATCGAACGGGCGACGACGGCGCTTAATCAGGCCGATCTCTCGGACGACCGTACGGTGCTGTATGACGAGGCGACCTTTGTCGATCCCGACAACAACCTCGCCCTGATGTCGGAACTTCGCGACGCCCTGCGCGCGAGCGACGTCAGTCTGCACTATCAGCCCAAGCGCAAGACCTCGGATGGTTCAACGGCTTCTGTCGAGGCGCTCTGCCGCTGGCATCATCCGGTGCGGGGTCGGATCGGGCCGGACCTCTTCATTCCCATCGCCGAACAGACGGGACAGATCAGGGCCCTCACCGAATGGAGCATCGTCAAAGCGATCGAGGATCAGGCCGCGCTCAGGGCTCGGGGTGTTCATCTAGCCATCGCTCTGAACGTGTCGGGACGGCTCCTTGTGGACGAAGCCTTCCAGGCGCGTGCGCTCCAGTTGATCGAGGGCTGCGACGCCGATCTCATCTTCGAAATCACTGAGACTGCCGTCATCCAAAACCCGAAGATCGCGGCTCAGGCGATCGCGGCCTATCGAGCGGCGGGGGTGCGGATTTCGATCGACGACTACGGCGCCGGCCTATCTTCGCTCAGCTATCTGAAAATGCTGAACGCTGACGAGTTGAAGATCGACCGGTCCCTGATCCTTGATGTCCTCGACAGCGGGCGTGATCGCCTGATCATCAAATCCACCGTCGATCTGGCCCACGGCTTAGGCATGACCGTCGTCGCCGAAGGCGTTGAGACCAAGGAAGTGTTTGATGTCTTGGCAACATTGGGGTGCGACACCATCCAGGGCTATTGGGTATCGCGACCGCTAAACTTCGAAGGTCTGGTAAGTTTTTTGACACTATCCGAAAGCACAAAAGTACTGTCCGACCCCCGCCAGGCACCGCTGTATAGAGCTTGAGGCGACGGTGCCATGAGGCTTTGGGCAGCACGCGATTGGCATTCGTTACAGAGTTGATAGCCTAAACGTGTAGAGAATTAAGAATATTTTCTCAGAGTATGAAACTGAAGGTCGGACGTTCGAATTTCTCCGGGTGCGCCATTTTCTTTTCTAGTTATCCTCGTAGCACAATGCGCTAGCCGTGCTTCACAAAGCCGCGGCTGAAGGCGCTTCAGGCGTTCAGCATGCGCCTACACGAACGCTTAACCGTGCCCAATGTACAACCTATACGAGCAATCGTGAGGTTGGCGTGCGGACGTTCGGACCCATTCCTTCTGTAAGGCGACGCGGGCGCGAGGGCGTGGCGGCGGTGGAGTTTGCGCTGGTGGGGCCGATCCTGGTCCTGCTGCTGATCGGCATCGTCGTCTATGGCGGCTGGTTTTTGATGGCCCAGTCGGTTCAGGCCCTGGCGTCTGAGGGAGCCAGGGCGGCGATCGGGGGGCTGGATCCAGTCGAGCGCGACGGTCTGGCGCGGCGTGAAGTCAGCGAGGCGGTGCGAGGCGTGGCGCTGAACCCCAAGCACACGACCATCGAGGTGATGGAGGACGCCGGCCGCCTGCGGGTCATCGTGGTGTATGACGCTAGCGACAGTCTGATCATGGCGCTGGGCGGGATGCTGCCGCGTCCACCGTCTGTCATTCGGCGTTCGGCAGTCATCCATGTGGGCGACTATTGATGAGCGTCCGGGCGCCTTGTCTGCTGCTTCGGTTCGGCGCCGATCGGCGTGGGGCGGTGGCGGTGATCGCGGCGGTCGCGGGCGGTCTGTTGTGTCTATTCACGGCGGCGGTGATCGACCTGGGCGTTCTGGTTCTGCACACGCGTCGGGTTCAGGGAGCGGCGGATCTCGCGGCGCTGTCGGCGGTGCGAAACCTGGCGCAGGGCGAGGGCGCAGTCTGGCGTGCGGCCCAGGCGACGGTTGAGGCCAATGTCGCGCCCGACGTCTCGGTCACGGTGGCGACGGCGCTGGGCGTCTATACGCCCGATCCGGCCAAGGCGCGCAATGACCGGTTCATGACGGGCGGCGTGAAGCCGAACGCCGCACGGGTCGAGGTCAGCAGTCGCGCGCCGATGTTCTTCACGCCGCTGTTGCTGGGCCGCGATCAGGTGCGGGTCACCCGCCGGGCCACGGCGACGACGGGCGGCGGGACGCCCAAGGCCATGATCTCGATCGGGTCGCGTCTGGCGCGACTGGACGGCGGCGTGGCCAACCAACTGCTCGGCGGCCTGACCGGGTCCAAGGTGTCGCTCAGCGTCATGGACTATCGTCGTCTGATCGATCTCGACGTCAATCTGCTGGGGTTCACCGACGCCCTGGCGACCGATCTGGGCGTCGAGCTCGGGGACTACGACCGGCTTCTGGCGACCCAGGTCGATGCCGGCCGTGCGCTGAGGGTGCTGGAGCGGGTGGCGGGCGGCCAGGACGGCGGGGCGCTGGGCAAGGTGGCCTCGGCCTCCGTCGGGACCAAGGTCAAGCTGGGCGATCTGATCGGGCTGGAGGCGCGCTCGCCAGACGGGATCCGCGAAGGGCTGGACGCCTCGGTCTCGGCCATGGATCTGGTCATGGCCATGCTGGAGGTCGGGGGCGGGGATCGCCAGGTCGCGTTGGACCTGGGCGTGCCGGCGGGGCTGGCCGATCTGAAGACCAGCCTGGCGATCGGCGAACGGCCCAATCGCTCCCCGTGGCTGACGGTGACGGCTGACGGCCAGCCGATCATCCGCACGGCTCAGGCCCGGCTCTATGTGCGGGCCAGGACGGCGCAATCCCTGTCGGGTCTGGCGCGGGTCGAACTGCCGATCCTGATCGAACTGGCGGCTTCCGAGGCGCGACTGAAGTCGCTGTCCTGCGATCCGACGCGCGCGGTCGAGGTCGATGTCCGGCCGGGCCTGGCGCGCGCATCGATCGGTGTGGTGGACGAGGCCAAGCTGGGCGATTTCAAAACCCCGCTGACGCCCCAGCGCGCGACCCTGCTGTCGGTCCTGGGCCTCGTCAGCATCACCGGCAAGGCAGATGTCGAGGCGGCGGACATCGGTTTCAGGCCGCTGAGGTTCGACGCGGGCGACATCGACAATCAGCGCACCAAGACCATGGCCTCGCGCAGCTTCGCTAGCGGGGCGGTCACCAGCCTGCTGGCGCGGCTGGACGTGGATGTGAACGTGATCGGGCTGGGCCTGGGGCTCGGCGACCTGACCAAGGCGCTGGGGCGGCTGCTGGAACCGCTGGGGCCGGTGCTGGACGACGCGCTGAATCCGGTACTGGACCTGTTGGGCCTGAAGCTGGGCGAGGCCGACGTGACGGTCCACGGCCTGTCCTGCCCCATGCTGGGGCGCGCGACCCCGCGTCTGGTCGGCTGAACCTTAGCCGCGGGCGGGACGCAGGCCTTCGGCCGAGGCCTGCTGCATGGCCGGACGCTTTTGACCGCCCGAGGCGATGATGCGGTCGATGCGGGCCTTTTCGGCGCGGAAGGCGGTCAGGTCGGCGCCGGCCAGTTCGGTGCCTTCCTGGGTGCGCACGCCGGCGGGATTGATCCGCTGGCCGCCGCGCCACAGCTCATAGTGAAGGTGCGGACCGGTCGAGGCGCCGGTCGAGCCGACATAGGCGACGATTTGACCCTGGCTGACCCGCTGGCCGGCGCGGATGCCCGAACCGTAGCGCGACAGGTGGCCGTAGCCGCTTTCCAGTCCGTTGTTGTGGCGGATGCGCAGCCAATTGCCATAACCGCCCCAGCGGCGCGCCTCGACCACCACGCCGTCGGCGGGGGCCACGACCGGCGTGCCGGTTCCGGCGGCGAAGTCGATGCCCTGGTGCATCTTCTTGTAGCCCGAGATCGGGTGGGTGCGGAAACCGAAGCCCGAGGACACGCGGCGGAAATTCTGCAGCGGCGTGCGCATCATGGCCGAGCGCAGGTTCTTGCCGTTCGAGTCGAAGAACTGAGCTTCCTTCGCGCCGGCGGGCTTGAAGCGATAGAAAGTTACGCCGCGCAGTTCGGCGTACATCAGGTCGCCCACGTCCACCGTGCGGCCGGCCTCGGTCACTTCACGGTCGAAGACCATGGTGAACTCGTCGGTGGCGCGAATGTCGCGCTGCATGTCGAACTTGGTGGCGAACAGGCGGCTGGCCGAACGGACGATGGAGGCGGTGGCGCCCAGTTCACGCGCGCTGGCCGACAGGCTGCGCTCGACATCGCCCTTCAGGACGACGGTCTCATGGGTGACTTTTTCTTCCAGCGAACGCAGGCGCAGCGCGCCGTCGAAGCTGCGCGATACGGTCAGCTGGGACGCCGGGCCGGTGCGCATCGTCAGGCCGATCAGGCGGGCGTCGCCCCGGCCGTTGCGCGGTTTGGCGATGGCGGTTTCGAACTTCAGTCCGGCGCGCAGATCGGCGAGGTCGAAGGCGTTGGCGACGGTGGCGGCGACGGCGCTGGCTTCTTCCGGCGCGACGCCGGTGCGACGCACGGCCTGCTCGAAGGTTTCGCCGCGGCGGATCTGGACGTTGACGGCCTCGGGCGCGGTCAGGCCGGCGGGCGCGTTGGCGGCGGCGAAGGCCTTGGCTTCCATGGCCGCCATCTGGGCCGAGGTCAGGGCGGGAACTTCTTCGGCCTGAGCGGGTTGATAGGCTCGACCAGCGAGCATCGCCACCGAGATTGCAGCTGCCGCCGTAAGCATGTGCGGCGCGAGCCGCATCGGCTGGCGGCGTGGGTCGAACTGAGCCATCGGTCCCCGTCGTATTGCGACGCCTTCGGCGCCAAAGCTTTACTCGTTCTCGAAGATCGCGCCGTATCGCCCGTGGCGCGAAGGCGGTCATATACCTCGCTTGTCTCATTTTGGAAAGCAGACCGTTACAAACGGTTAACGTGCGTCAGACAAAGCTCGACGGTGCAGGGATCTCGACCGGGCGATTCGCCGTTATCTGGCCCAGCTTGACCGGCAGGAAGCGGCGCCGAACACCGACCGTCACGCTTTGATCTTGTGCTGGGGATAAGGATGACCAAGGTGGACGGCCCGCTGTTTCAATCACGCGATCAATCCGTTTGACCGACACACCGTCCAAGCCAAAGCCAAAGCCAAAGCCGCAGGCCAAGACCCGTCGCATCCTGCGCGCCGTCGCAGTCGGCGTTCTGATCCTGGCGCTGATGATCGGCGTGGTGGCCGCCCTGATCTATCTCAACCGTCGCGCGGTGGCGCGCAATGTCCTGGTCGGCTGGCTGGACCAGCGCGGAATTCTGGCCGATGTCGAGGTGGAGCGGATCGAGATCGACGGCTTCGTCGGCCGCATCCGCATCGGCGATCCCAAAAATCCCGATGTCGTCGTCGAGCGGGCCGAGGTCGATTACGCCGTCGCCCTGCCGTGGTCGCGGTCGGGCCTGGGCGTGACCCCCAGCCGCATCCGCCTGGTCCGGCCGGTGGTGCGGGCCAGCTGGAAGGGCGGAAAACTGTCGTTGGGCTCGTTGGACCCGCTGGTCAAGGAGTTCACCGGCGGGCCGCCGCGCCCGGATTCGCGCAGCCCCCTGGTCATCGTCGAGGGCGGTCGCGGACGGCTGTCCACCGAATACGGAACCCTCGATATTCTGGCCGACGCCCGGATCGACGATGGCAAGCTGATGCGCTTGGCGGCGCGCCTACCGAAAGCCGCGCTGAAGAGCGGCGAAGCGGAGGCCCAGGGCCTGAACGGACTTCTGGACCTAACCACGGCCGGCGACCGGATGGCGATCAAGCTGTCGGCCGCCGCCGACAGCTTCGCGACACCGGCTGCGCGGGGGCAGGGGGCTGCGCTGACGCTGACCGGCGATCTGCCCTATCCGGATCTGAAGACGCGGCGCGGTGACGGCCGGGCGGTTCTGGACGGCCGCCTGACGGGCGAGCGCCTGGGAACCCCAACGCTCAGCGCCCGCAGCGCCGATGTCGCCGCCCGGTTCGACGGCGTCGTCTCCGGCTGGATCGAAACCTTCCGGCTGGACGGCGAAGTCACGACCGCGCTGAAGGCGGCGGCGGTCGAGGGCGCGGACCTGCGCATCGCCGATGTCGCCGCGATGGCGACGCGGGGCAAGCTGACGGTGTCGCGCGACGACGCCGTGCGCTGGCGCATGCAGGGGCCGTTGGCCCTGACCGCCGGTTCGGGCCGGACGGGTCAGACGACGATCGCCGGACTTTCGTTGACGTCGCGCGACCTAGCCTTGGGCGGCAAGGATGCGGCCTTCGAGGCGACAGGCCCATTGAGCGCGACCTTCGACCGTTTCGGTTTCGGCGACCTGGCGCTGAAGCGCGGCCGCGCCGACCTGGATCTGGACGTGGTCAGCGACGGCGGGGTTCAGATCGCGGCGAACGGATCGCTGCGCGCCGCCGACGGCGCCTGGCCCCTGTTCGGCGCGGTCGGCCCGGGCGACATCGCCGAGCTGGCTGAGATGAAGCGCGCGCTGGGACGCTTCGCCCTTAACGCGCCCGCCATCCGCTTCGCCACGGGCGCGGCCGGCACGACTGTATCCCTGTCGCGTCCTGTCACCCTGACGCCCGCCAACGGCGGCGTCCTGACGGTGGCTCAAGGTCAGGGCGGCGCCTATCAGGCCGAGCCGGGGCGGCTGGGCGGCGGGGCGCTGACCCTGACCGCAACGCGCGGCAAGGGCCTGCCGGAAATGTCCGTCGCGATCCCGAACTGGCGCCTGACCGAAGGCGGGTTCGAAGCGACGCTGGACGGTCGCGCCCGACTGGATTTCGATCTGGCGCGCGGCATCGACGCCCGGACGCGCGGCGTCCTGGCTATGAACGCCGGCCGGCTGACCTATGCGACATCGGACTGCGTCGACCTGACCGTCGAGCGGCTGGAGCTGGACGAGAACGACGTCCATCAGGTCGCCGGCAAGCTGTGTCCCCAGGGCGGTCCGCTGTTGACGTCGAAGGACGGCGTCTGGCGCGTCGTGGGCGGCTTCGCCCAAGTCTCGGCCCAGGCGCCATTCCTCGGCATGCGGTTCGCCGACGCCTCGGGCCGTGTCACTGTCGATGGGACCAAGGCGGGCATCGGCTTGACCGCCAATGTGGCCGCCGCCCGCGTCGTCGACGCCCTGACGCCGGAACGTTTCGAACCGCTTTCGGCCACAGGATCTGCGACGCTAGCCAACGAACGCTGGAGCGGCGCCTTCGATCTGAAGGGCACGGGCGCGGCCGCCGCCTATGATCTCGGCCGCCTGACCCTGGCGCACGATGGCCGCACCGGATCGGGCGGCATCGTCATCACCGCCCCGAACGTGGCCTTCGCCGAGCATGGGCTCCAGCCGGCGATGCTCAGCCCGCTCGCCGCCGACTTCCTGCAGTCGCCGGTCGAGGGCGCCGTCAGCTTCGACGGACGTTTCGACTGGACGAAGGACGCCGAACCAACCTCCAGTGGTCATCTGGTCACGCCGGGCCTGGATTTCGTCAGTCCGGTCGGGGCCGTGAAGGGCCTGCGCGGCGACATCGTCTTCAGCAGCCTGACGCCCCTGATCACCGCCCCGAACCAAAAGCTGACGGCCGACAGCCTCGCCGTCGGCACGGCCGTCACGGCGCTGGATGTGACTTTCTCGATCAATGAGGCCGGGGTGCTGATTGACGGCGCCCAGGTCGTCGCCGGCGGCGGGACCGTCTCGGTCGAGCCCTTCACCGTCCCGCTGGACGCGACCCAGCCCTACAGCGGCGTGATCGTGCTGGACCGGGTGCAGCTGGGCGATATCGTCGCCGACACCGGCTTTGACGACAAGGTTCAGCTGGACGCGGTCGTCTCCGGCCGCCTGCCCTTCATCATGGACCCCAAGCGCGGGCTCAAGATCACCGCCGGCAAGCTGGAGGCGGTCCAGCCGGGCCGCCTGTCGATCAAGCGGGACGTCCTGACCGATGTCGCCGCCAGCGGCGGGGGCGGCGAGGTGTCGGAAAACGTCGTCGAGGACCTGGCCTATCAGGCGATGGAGAACCTGTCCTTCGACCAGCTCAGCGCCGATGTGAACAGCCTGGACGGCGGGCGTCTGGCGGTCCTGTTCCACATTCGCGGCCGCCACGATCCTCCCAAACGCCAGGAGCTTCGCCTGACGATCGGCGAACTGATCAGCCGCCAGTTCCTGAACCGCAAACTGCCGTTGCCGTCGAACACCCAGATCGACCTGACGCTGGACACGACCCTGAACGCCAACCAGCTGATCTCGGATCTGCTGGCCGTCAATCGCGCGCGCCAGGGTCAGCAGGATGCGACGCCCGCGCCCGTCCCGGCGCCTGCCGATTGAACTTCACCATTCAGCGCGCGTTCATTGGACGGCGTGCTATTAGAGACATCACCCTCGGCCGAACCGGAGCCCCCGTCATGATCCACAAGCGCCAATTGGCCGGCCTCGGTTTCGGAGCCGTCGTCGTCGCCCTCGCGGCCTGCGCCCCGACCATCCGTCTTGAGGTCGCGCCGATCCAGATCTACGCCAAGCTGGACGCCGACGTGCGCGTTCGGCTGGACCAGGAGCTGCAGCAGCTGTTGCAGCAGAACCCCAACCTCTTCTGATCTCCCGCTTCTCTCTGAAAGGGACAGGCTGACATGACCTTCCGCAAACTCTTCGTGATCGGCGCCGCCGTTGCGGCTCTGGGCGTCGCGGGCGCCGCCCTCGCCCAGACCAGCGCCCAGAAGGCGCAGATCGACCAGGCCAAGGCCGCTGGCACCGTGGGTGAGCAGGCCGACGGTTACCTGGGCTTCCGCACCCCGACCTCGGACGCCAGCCTGCGCGCCGCGGTCGACGCCACCAACTCCGGCCGCCGCGCCGCCTACGCCCGCAGCGCCGCCGACGCCGGCACTTCGGCGGATGTCGCCGGGGCCCGGATGTTCGAGGCCCAGCTGCTGCCCCGCATCTCCTCGGGCCAATGGTACCGCAACGCCCAGGGCCAGTGGATCCAGCGCTAACGACCGCATGTTTCCCACCCCTCGGGCGATATCCCGGGGGGTGTTTTTGTCTGGCGATCAGTGACGGCGTCAGGCGGCGGCGCGTCGATCCATCAGCGCCGGCAGCAGCAGCCCTTCGGCCAGCGCCCTGACCACCGGCACGGCGACCGCATCGCCCATCAGCTTCAGCGCCGCGCTTTCGCTCGACGGCAGGCGATAGTCGTCAGACACGCCCATCAGCCGCGCGGCCTCGCGCCCGGTCAGCCGCCGAACCCGCGCCAAGCCCCGATCGCACACCACCACATATTGACGCGACGAGCCGCCGGCCGGCGTCCTCAGGCATCCGGCCAAGCCATCGAACCGGATTTCCAGACGCTGGACCTTGTGGCCGTTCTCGGTCCGCACCCGGCGATAGGCGGCGCCGACGCAACGCTGTCCAGACGCCAGGGCCGACGCGATCCGGGCGCGGTGCGGCGGCGCGGCCAAGGCCAGGATGGCGTCCGCATCGTCCAGCCAGTTGACGGCGTCGTCCGGCTCCAGAATGGCCGCCAGGTCCGGATTGCGCTGCGACGGCGCAGGCAGCGACCACCAGGCCCAGGCCGCCTTCACCGCCTCGGGCAGGCGCGCTTGGGCGGCGATGAGACGGGGTGAATGGAAGGGCTGGGTCGGACCGGCCGCGCGCGGCGCCTCGCCCTGAATGGCCACCACGAACAGGCGCGGCCGCGACTGGGGCAGCCAATGGGCGGCGTCCATCTCCAGCGCGCCGACCGTATAGCCCGCCTCGACCATCGCCGTGCAGACGGCCGCGAAATCCCGCCCCACTTCGGTCCTTGGCCCGGAAGTCAGCAGGCCGATGACGTTCTCCAGCACGATCAGGCGCGGGCTGCTCCCCTCGACCGCCAGCCCCTGCATCAGCCGCCAAAAGCCCCAGAAGGCCCCCGATCGCCCGGCCTCCAGCCCGCCGCGCGCGCCCGCCAGGCTGACGTCCTGACAGGGCGACGAGGCCCAGGCCATGTCGGGCCGTCCCGGCAGATCGTCGATGGTCAGGGTCCAGACATCGCCCTGACGAAACCGGGTATGTGGATGATTGGCCGTGAAGGCGCGCGCCTTGGCCCCGTCCATGTCGTTGGCGAAGACGGTGTCGATGCCGGCGGCGGACAGTCCCAAACCCGCCAGGCCGCCCCCGGCGAAGAACTCGAATGCGGTGGGGCGAATCGACATGGGACCAGCATAACCCAGCCGCGCCCCTTGACCGAGGGCGGCGGGGACCTCACCTGCGCCCGAACCAAAAGGAGCCGTCATGCGCCTCATTCCGCTCGCCGCCGCCCCGCTCGCCATCGCCCTCGCCGGCGTCTCGCTCAGCGCCTGTTACGACCGCGAGGATTCCAAGCCCAAGCCGGCGCCGCAGCCCCAGGCCGCCGTCACCCTGGGCGGGGTCGATCTGGGCCAGCCGGTGCGGGCGCTGGGGACCGAACCTTTCTGGGGCGTGGAGATCACGCCGGACGCCCTGATCTACACCCGCGTCGATCAGCCGACCCAGCGCGCGCCGAACCATGGCGCGACGGTCCAGGGCACGGTCGCGACCTTCGCCAGCTCGACCAATCTGAACAAGGCGCTGAACGTCGTGCTGATCGCCACCGAATGTTCGGACGGCATGAGCGACCGCACCTATCCGCTTACGGCCAAGGTCGAGATCGGCGACGACGAGCTGACCGGCTGCGCCGCGCCTGCGTCGATGCTGACCACCCAGCCCGCGCCCTAGCGCGTGATCGTTTCGGATCGGGGCGCAACGCGGCCCCGTCCGAAGCGTGAATCATGCGCTCAAAGAGAGCGTCACCACCATTCGGCGTCGCGCAGCATCCGGGCGTAGCGGCGGCTGACCGGCGCCGACAGACCGCCGTCCAGCGTCAGGGTCGCGCGCCCGTCGCCGCGCTCGACCCCGCGCACCGCCTCGCGCGCCACCCACCAACTGCGGTGCGTCTGGGCGCCCTCCAGCCCCTCCAGCTCCTCGACCGCATCCGACAGCCGCATCAGGATCAGATCCGATCCCCGGTCGGTATGGATGCGCAGATAATGGTCCTCGGCCTGCACGGCCCGGATCGTCGCGCCTTTCAGCTTCATCGGCAGGCGGTCCAGAAACCGCACGGGCCGGGCCGGCGTCTCGGGGGCCGCCGCATGGGTCTGGACCGGCACGGCCCGCCCCAGAAAGACGTTCAACGTCGTCACCGCCGCCGTAATGACCAACACAGGCACGATCAGCTGCGGCAGCACCGCCAGCGGATAGAGCCTCTGGGCGAAGAACAATCCCGTCGCCGCCCAGACCAGCACGCACAGCGGCCCGGTGATGATAAGGACCATGGCCGCAATCGTCAGCCAAGGCCGCTCGTCCGAATCCAGAAATCGGCTGACCAAGACGCTGCACAGATGCCCCCAAAGCCCGCCCAGCACCATGATCACCACCCAATAGGCCAAGCGCACGGGCAAGGACGCTCCCGCGCTGCCGAAAGCGCCGGTCACCGCCAGAAAGACGCCCGCCAGAACGGCGACGATAAGCCCACGCAAAAAGGTGCGGCGGCGGTCGGCGGCTTGGGACGTCATGGCGGCTTTCGGCATCTGGAGGTCCCGCCTTGAGACCATGATTTCCAACCTCGGGAAAGTCGGGTGGGCGTTGGCACAGTCTGGACGGCCGTTGGCGAAAGCCGGGATGCAATGATCGAAGCGCCGCGGCAAGGCGGTGGAAACGGAGATATCCCCATGCCTCGCCTGTCTCGCCTCGCATCGTCTGCCTTGGCTCTGACGCTGCTGATCGTGCCGCTCGTCGCCCATCTTTTGGTCGACGGGGGACGGATGTTGAGCGTCGGCTAAGCCTTTCACGCCCCGCGATGGTCGCTGCTGTTCGCCTCGCCGACGACGATCCAGATCCATGTGGCGGCGGCCGTGACGGCGCTGGCGATCGGAGTCGTCCTGCTGGTCGGGGTCAAGGGAAACCGGCTGCACCGGACTCTGGGTTGGATGTGGGTGATGGCCATGGCGACCACGGCGGTCAGCTCCTTCTTCATCCATCAGCTCAATCCGAACGGACCCGGCGGCCTGTCCCTGATCCATCTGCTCAGCGGTTGGACCGTGGTCGCCCTGCCGATGGCGGTGTACGCCGCCCGGCGTCACCGGGTGGCGGCGCATCGGCGCGCCATGATGGGGATGTTCGTCGGCGGACTGATCGTGGCCGGCGCCTTCACCTTCCTGCCCGGTCGGCTGATGTGGGCCGTCTTCTTCGGCCCGAACTGATCAGGCCCTGGACGACATTCCGACCACGGCCCGGAACCCGGCCGCCGCGAACCGGACCATATAGTCGCCGGCTGTCTCCAGATCGCCAGACCGCGCCCGCCCGTTCGACAGCCGGTCCAGGCGCCCGGTCTCGCCCAGGGTCAGGGTCAGGGCGCCCGACAGATTGTGATAGCCCCAGTACAGATCGACCTCGCTGGCCTCGGGCAGCACCCTGGCGATCAGCTCGATCAACCGGTGGATGGCCGGGTCAAAATAGCGCGCCATCGTCTCGCCGCCGAAACTGGGGTTGGCGTTGGTCTGAGCCACCAGGGCGGAATAGTGCTTCCAGCCCGGCCCGCCCTTCAGCGACCATTCGAACGGCGGCCGCAGGAAGGCCTCCAGCAAGCCCTCCAGCGTCATGTCGTCGCCCGCCGTCTCGGCATAGCGGTCGATTGCGGCGACGCGGTCGTCGTTCCAGACCTCGGCCCGGCGCAGGAAGACGGCGTCGAACAGCTCGCGCTTGGCGCCGAAATAGTAGTGGACCAGGGCCGTATCGACGCCGGCCTCGCGCGCCACCTCGCGGATGGTGACGCCGTAGAAGCCGTGTTTGGAAAACAGGTCCTCGGCCGCATCCAGGATCAGATCGCGCGTCTCGCCCGCCGCCTTGGCCTCGGTCTTGGGCGGCCGGCCGCGCCGCGCCGGGGCAGCGCCTGCCGCCTTGCGACGCGCGGCGGCGACGGGGCGGGGAAGGGGGGCGGCGGCGTCCGACTTGCTCATCCGGCAAGGCTAGGCGCACGACCGCGGCGGTGCAACGGCGCCACGGTCGACGACCCAAGTGACGCTGCGTCAGTCCAGCGTTTGACAGACGGCCGAAACCGGGTAGGTTCCGTGAAAATCATTGAACGCTGAATAAAAGCGTCCATCGGGCTGGAAACGACAAAGGGGTCTAGGATCATGAACCGTCATGTGAAGTGCGCGCTGCTGGCCGGCGCGGCGTGGGGCGTGCTTGCGGGGGCTTCGGTCGCCCAGGACGCGGAAGCCGCGGCCCAGGCGGCGAACGCCGACCAGAGTGCGGCGACCGTCGACGACATCGTCGTCACCGCCCGCCGGCGCGATGAGCAGCTGAAGGACGTGCCGATCGCCGTGTCGGCCCTCAGCGCCGAACGGCTTGAACAGACGGGCGCCGTCAACATCACCGCCCTGCAGCAGCAGACGCCGAACGCCACGGTCCAGATCGCGCGCGGCTCCAACTCCACCCTGATCAGCTTCATCCGCGGCGTCGGCCAGCAGGATCCGCTGTGGGGCTTCGAGCCCGGCGTCGGCCTCTATGTCGACGACGTCTATGTCGCGCGTCCGCAGGGGGCCGTGCTGGACATCTTCGACATCTCGCGCATCGAGGTGCTGCGCGGACCGCAAGGCACGCTGTACGGCCGCAACACCATCGGCGGCGCGATCAAATACGTCACCAAGCGTCTGGGTCAGGATCCCAGCCTGACCGCCCGCGCCGAGGTCGGCGCATACAATGAGCACAACTTCCTGCTGTCTGGTTCGGTCCCGGTCGGCCAAACCTTCGCCATCGGCGGCGCGGTCGCCACCTATAACCACGACGGCTACGGCAAGAACCTGAACACCGGCCAGGATCAGTACGACAAGGACGTCACCGCCTATCGCGCCAGCGCGGAATGGACGCCCAACGACAACCTGTTCTTCCGCCTGGCCTGGGACCGGGTCGAGGACGACTCCAGCCCCCGCCACGGCCACCGCGAGGTCACCTCGACCGACGGCCTGTGGCGCGCGCCAGCCGGCAAATACGACACCTACGCCGGCATCACCGGCGAACAGAAGGTCGTGACCGAGGGCGTGGCGCTGACCGGCGAATACCGGGTCAACGACATGCTGACCCTCAAGTCGATCTCGGCCTATCGTTCGGGCGACACCGCCACCATCATCGACTTCGACCAGACGCCGAACCCGACCCTGGATGTGCCGGCTATCTACGCCGACCACCAGTTCAGCCAGGAGTTCCAGGCCCTCTTCACCGGCGAGCGCTGGTCCGGCGTGGCCGGCGTCTATTATCTGGACGGCACGTCGTCAGGCGTCTTCGACACCATCGCCGGCAACCTGGGTCTGTCGATTGCGGCGGCGGGATCGGTGGACACCAAGTCCTTCTCGATCTTCGGCGACTTCAGCTACGACTTGACCGATCGCCTGCACCTGTCGCTGGGCGGCCGTTACACCCGTGACGACAAGGACGCCGCCGTCCTGCGCCAGTTCTATCTCGGCGCCACGCGCAGCCCGCTGACCGGCGGCACGCCGCGCGCAGTCTTTGCGACCCGCACCAACTATACGGCATCGGACACCTTCGAGAAGTTCACGCCGCGCGCCAGCATCTCGTATGATTTCAGCGACGAGATGACCGGCTACGCCTCGGTCAGCCAAGGCTTCAAGTCGGGCGGTTGGGACATGCGCGGCGACGCCGCCTTGGTGCCCCAGACGGTCAACGGCTATCAGCCCGAGACGGTCACCACCTATGAAGTCGGCCTGAAGGGCTCGGCCTTCGACCGCCGCATGAACTTCGCCTCGGCGATCTTCTATTCGGACTACAAGGACCAGCAGATCACGACCCAGCAGGTGGCCACGCCGCCCGCCGTCGGCATCGCCTCGGTCGTCGACAACGCCGGCGCCTCGACCATCTACGGCTTCGAGCTGGAAGGGTCGGCCTATCTGACCAGCGACATCACCGCCAACTTCTCGGTCGGCTATCTGAAGAATGAGTTCGACGAATTCATCACCCGCATCACGGGCACGCCCGTCGATATCTCGAACACGCGCGAGCCCCAGAACTCGCCGGAATGGTCGGCCTATTACGGCATGACCTGGCGCGGCGACATCCTGGGCGGCGAAATCCGCGTCACCCCGTCGCTGTCCTACCGTTCGGACTATCACCTGTTCGACACGCCCGATCCCATCCTGGATCAGAAGGGCTACGTCCTTGCTGACGCCAGCGTGGTCTGGACGGCGCCGAGCAAGCGCTGGGAGGTCGGCCTGTTCGGTCGCAACCTGACCGACGTCCGCTACAAGGTCGGCGGCTACAGCTTCCCGGGCGCGACCTACAACAACTCGATCAGCGCCTTCTACGGCCCGCCGACCACCTATTCGGCGCGCCTGACCTATCGCTTCTGATCCACATCCATAACGCCTGACGACGAGGGGCGGCGGTCTCCGGGCCGCCGCCCTTTTCGCTTTGTCGGGCCTATTTTGCACAGTGCGGACTTGCGGCTAGGCTCGCCGCAACGAACAACAAGACGCCGAGGGAAACGCCGATGACGACGGAGACGCTGACGGTCAAGGAGGCGCGGCCCGAGCGGCCTGAGCGGCCCGGCTACCGCTACTATGTGCTGGCGGTCCTGATCCTGATCTACATGCTGAACTTCCTGGATCGCCAGATCATCGGCATCCTGGCCGCGCCGCTGAAGGAAGAGTTCGGCATGTCCGACAGCCAGTTCGGCCTGTTGGGCGGCATCGCCTTCGCCTCGGTCTATTCGACACTGGCCATTCCTCTGGCCTGGCTGGCGGATCGGTTCAGCCGGGTCTGGATCATGACCGGCGCCCTGGCCGTCTGGTCGGGCTTCACCGCCCTGTGCGGCATGGCCGGGTCGTTCGGCCAGCTATTCCTGTGCCGGATGGGCGTGGGCATCGGCGAGGCGGGCGGCGTGGCTCCGGCCTATTCGCTGATCGCCGACTACTTCCCGCCGCATCAGCGCGCGCGCGCCATGGCGGCCTTCGCCTTCGGCATTCCGCTGGGCATGGCGGCGGGGACCCTGGTCGGCGGCCTGCTGGCGGCGACTTACGGCTGGCGCACCGCCTTCATCGTGGTCGGCCTGCTGGGCGTGCTGGTCGCGCCCCTGCTGCGTCTGACGGTGCGGGATCCCAGGCGCGGCGGAACCGACGCCATCAAGACCGAGGCCCAGGTCGCGGCCCTGGCCGCCGCGCCGGTCGGCACGGACCGGGCCGGCAAGATCGCCGCCCAGATCATGCTGGGTCTCGGCGCCGGCCTGCTGATCCTCGGCGCCTTGAGCTGGCTGATGGGCATGTCGCTGGGCAACCCTCTGGTGCTCGCTTTCGGCGGCCTGCTGGCGGTGGTGATCGGCATCTCGCTGATGATCGCGCGGCGCACCGCTTCGGTGGTGATCAGGAAGCCCAGCTTCTGGCTGCTGGGCCTGGGCGCCGCCTCGTCGTCGGTGTGCGGCTATGGCGTGGCCGGCTGGCTGCCGTTGTTCTTCATGCGCAGCTTCGACCTGACCCTGAAACAGACCAGCATCTACTATTCCGGAATCGCCCTGATCGGCGGCATCCTGGGCATCTGGCTGGGCGGCATGATCGCCGACAAGCTGTCCAAGAAGGGCAAGGGCGCCTATCCGCTGACGCCCGCCGTCGCCTTCCTAATCTCGGCGCCGTGCTTCATCCTGGCGATGAACTCGCCCTGGCTGATCGGCCTGGTTCTGCCCGGCGGCGGCAGCCACGTTCAGCAGCTGACCCTGGCCTTCCTGATCTTCCTGTTGCCGACAGGACTGAACCTGGCCTGGCTGGGTCCGATCACGGCGGCGGTCCAGCATCTGGTGCCGGCGGCCATGCGCTCGACAGCCTCGGCCCTGTTCCTGCTGTTGAACAATCTGCTCGGGATCGCGGTCGGCTTCTACTATTTCGGCTGGATGAGCGACCTGCTGGCGCCGCGCTTCGGCGAGGAAAGCCTACGCTGGGCCATATACACCGGCATGGGCTTCTATGTGCTCGCCGCGATCCTGCTGATCGGGGCGTCGCGCACCCTCAAGAGGGACTGGGTCGACTAAAGGGGGCCTGTGGACGGTTGCACCTGCGAAGGGGTGGGGCCTATAAGCCCCGCAACTCTCCCAGCAGCGGTTGCGACGGTCCCCCATGAACATTCACGAATATCAGGCCAAGCAGGTCCTCAAAGGCTTTGGCGCCCCGGTCGCCGAAGGCGTCGCGGTGACGTCGGTCGATCAGGTCGAGGCGGCCGCCAAGTCGCTGCCCGGTCCGCTCTATGTCGTGAAGTCGCAGATCCACGCCGGCGGCCGCGGCAAGGGCAAGTTCAAGGAACTGCCCGCCGACGCCAAGGGCGGCGTTCGCCTGGCCTTCTCGGTCGAGGAAGCCGTCGCCCACGCCAAGGAAATGCTGGGCAACACCCTGGTCACCGCCCAGACGGGCGACGCCGGCAAACAGGTCAACCGCCTCTACATCGAGGACGGCGCCGACATCGAGCGTGAACTGTACTGCTCGCTGCTGGTCGATCGCGCCTATGGCCGCATCGCCTTCGTCGTCTCGACCGACGGCGGCATGGACATCGAAACCGTCGCCCACGACACGCCCGAGAAGATTCAGAACATCGTCATCGACCCGAGCGCGGGCGTGACCGACGCCGACGTCGCCGCCATCACCGCCGCCTACGGCCTGACGGGCGCCGCGGCCGAAGACGCCAAGTCGCTGTTCCCCGCCCTGTACAAGGCCTTCGTCGAGAAGGACATGGACATGCTGGAGGTGAACCCCCTGATCGTGATGAAGGACGGCCATCTGCGCGTTCTGGACGCCAAGGTCAGCTTCGACGGCAACGCCCTGTTCCGCCACGACGACATCAAGGAACTGCGCGACGAAACCGAAGAAGACGCCAAGGAAATCGAAGCGTCCAAGTGGGATCTCGCCTACGTCTCGCTGGACGGCAACATCGGCTGCATGGTCAACGGCGCCGGTCTGGCCATGGCGACGATGGACATCATCAAGCTGTACGGCAAGGAGCCGGCCAACTTCTGCGACGTCGGCGGCGGCGCCGGCAAGGAGAAGGTCGCTGCGGCCTTCAAGATCATCACCGCCGACCCGAACGTCCAGGGCATCCTGGTCAACATCTTCGGCGGCATCATGAAGTGCGACGTCATCGCCGAGGGCGTGGTCGCGGCCGTGAAGGAAGTGGGCCTGAAGGTGCCGCTGGTCGTGCGTCTGGAAGGCACCAACGCCGAACTGGGCAAGAAAATCCTGAACGAGTCGGGCCTGACCATCCAGGCCGCCGACGACCTCGACGACGCCGCCCAGAAGATCGTCGCGGCGGTCGGCTAAGGCTTCGGCCTTACTCGCCACCGCCCCGCTGACACATCGAATTCAGAGCACAGACCCATGTCCATTCTCGTCGACAAGAACACCAAGATCATCGTCCAGGGCCTGACCGGCAAGACCGGCGGCTTCCACACCGAACAGGCGCTGGCCTATCACGGCACCCAGATGGTCGCCGGCGTGCACCCGTCCAAGGGCGGCACGAACTGGACCGGATCGCACGGTGAGAGCCTGCCGATCTACGCCTCGGTCGCCGAAGCCAAGGACGCCACGGGCGCCGACGCCTCGGTGATCTACGTCCCGCCGTCGGGCGCGGCCGCCGCCATCATCGAAGCCATCGACGCCGAAATCCCCTTCATCACCTGCATCACTGAGGGCATCCCGGTGATGGACATGGTCAAGGTCAAACGTCGCCTGGAAGGCTCCAAGTCGCGTCTGCTGGGCCCGAACTGCCCCGGCATCCTGACGCCGGACGAGTGCAAGATCGGCATCATGCCGGGCAACATCTTCAAGAAGGGCTCGGTCGGCATCGTGTCGCGTTCGGGCACCCTGACCTATGAAGCCGTGTTCCAGACCACCAACGAAGGCCTGGGCCAGACCACGGCCGTCGGCATCGGCGGCGACCCGGTCAAGGGCACCGAATTCATCGACGTGCTGGAGCTGTTCCTGGCCGACGAGGAAACCACCTCGATCATCATGATCGGCGAAATCGGCGGCGGCGCGGAAGAAGACGCCGCCCAGTTCCTGATCGACGAAGCCAAGAAGGGCCGCAAGAAGCCGATGGCCGGCTTCATCGCGGGCCGTACCGCTCCGAAGGGCCGCACCATGGGCCACGCCGGCGCCGTCGTCTCGGGCGGCAAGGGCGATGCGGAATCCAAGATCGCGGCGATGGAAGCCGCCGGCATCCGCATGTCGGAATCGCCTGCGCGCCTCGGCAAGACCCTGGTCGAAGTGCTGAAGGGCTGAGACTTTCCAGTGCGCGCTGCGCGCGGGCGCTATCGCTCGTCGCGCGGCGGCTCGCTGCTTGAGCGCCTTTTCGGCATCAAAAATGCCGTGTGACGCATCGATGGACGCCCTCGGTTCAGGCCGGGGGCGTTTTTTCTTGGGCCTGCGACCAATTTCCTACCAAATTGCCCCGTTTCGGTCATGACCCGTCAGGAAACGACGCCTATATGACGGGCGCGCCCCTCACGGAGATGTGTCCGTCGGGGCCCAGGGATTGCGAAACGATGGCGGACGATGCCGGTCGGCTGAACCAGGTCTTTGCCGAGACCTCATTCCTTTACGGGTCCAATGCGGCCTACGTCGAGGAGCTTCAGGAGAAGTGGGCGAAAGATCCCGGCTCCGTTTCCGCCGAATGGAAAGCCTTCTTCGACCAGTTGCGCGACAACGCCGCCCTGGTGACCGCCTCGGCCGGCGCAGGCAGCTGGGGTCGCGGCGTGGCGACCGAACCGACGGAGGAGACCGGCGTCTTCGACGGCCGTTGGCCGGCGCCCAAGCCCGATCCCAAGAAGCCCGGCGCCGCGCCGGCTGCTGCGCCCACGGCCGCGTCCGCCGACGTCTCGGCTGATGCGATCCGCGCCGCCGCCCACGATTCCATCCGCGCCCTGATGCTGATCCGCAGCTATCGCGTGCGAGGGCACCTGCAGGCCAAGCTGGATCCGCTGGGCATCGAACAGCCGGTGGAGAACCCCGAGCTGACGCCCGAATTCTACGGCTTCACCGGCGCCGATCTGGACCGCCCGATCTTCCTGGACGGCGTCCTGGGCCTTCAGACCGGCACGATCCGCGAAGTGCTGGAGATCCTGAAGCGCACCTACTGCGGCACGGTCGGCATCCAGTTCATGCATATCGCCGAGCCGGAAGAGAAATCCTGGCTCCAGCAGCGGTTCGAGGGCGCCGACAAGTTCGAGCAGAACGCCTTCTCCAAGGAAGGCAAGCTGGCCATCCTGTCCAAGCTGGTCGAGGCCGAAGGCTTCGAACGCTTCCTGCACAAGCGCTTCCCCGGCACCAAGCGCTTCGGTTTGGACGGCGGCGAGGCCATGGTCCCGGCGCTAGAGCAGGTCATCAAGCGCGGCGGTTCGCTGGGCGTGGACGAGGTCGTGCTGGGCATGGCCCACCGCGGCCGCCTGAACGTGCTCGCCGCTGTGATGGGCAAGCCCTACAAGGTCATCTTCCACGAGTTCCAGGGCGGCTCGGCCGTGCCGAGCGACATCGAGGGCTCGGGCGACGTCAAATATCACATGGGCGCCTCGTCGAACCGCGAGTTCGACGGCAACCACGTCCACCTGTCGCTGACCGCCAACCCGTCTCACCTCGAGATCGTCAACCCGGTCGTGCTGGGCAAGGCGCGCGCCAAACAGGCGTTCGACATTCGCGAGGCCAACGAGGGCGTGCCCGAGGGGCAGTGGGCGCTGGACCGCTCCAAGGTCGTGCCGCTGCTGATCCACGGCGACGCCGCCTTCGCCGGCCAAGGCGTGGTCGCGGAATGCTTCGCCTTGATGGGGCTGAAGGGTTACCGCACCGGAGGCACGCTGCACTTCGTCATCAACAACCAGATCGGCTTCACCACCAGCCCGCGCAACTCGCGCTCGTCGCCTTATCCGTCGGACGTCGCCCTGATGGTTCAGGCGCCGATCTTCCACGTCAACGGCGACGACCCCGAGGCGGTCGTCTTCGCCTCCAAGGTGGCCACCGAATACCGCCAGAAGTTCCACAAGGACGTGGTGGTGGACATGTTCTGCTACCGCCGCTTCGGCCACAACGAAGGCGACGACCCCACCTTCACCCAGCCGCTGATGTATTCGAAGATCCGCGCCCAGCCTTCGACCCGCGAACTGTATTCGCAACGTCTGGTGGCCGAAGGCGTGATCAGCCAGGCCGAGGTGGACGCCGAGGTCGAGCGGTTCGAGAAATTCCTCGACGAGCAGTTTGAGGCCGGCAAGACCTGGTCCGCCGAGAAGGCCGATTGGCTGGACGGCCAGTGGCAGGGCTTCCAGTCGCCCAAGGACGAGCTGCGCGGCGACACCGCCGTGCCGCTGGCCAAGCTGACCGACCTGGGCCACCGCCTGACCACGATCCCCAACAGCGTCGACATGCACAAGACGCTGAAGCGCGTCATCGACGGTCGCCGCGAAGCCATCACCTCGGGCCAAGGCCTGGACTGGGCCACGGCCGAGAGCCTGGCCTTCGCCAGCCTGGTCGACGAAGGTTTCCCGATCCGTCTGTCGGGTCAGGATTCGGTGCGCGGCACCTTCTCGCAGCGTCACTCGGGCATCATCGATCAGACGACCGAAGAGCGCTACATCCCGCTGAACAACCTGCGCGAAGGCCAGGCCAATTTCGAAGTCATCGACTCGGCCCTGTCTGAAGAGGCGGTGCTGGGCTTCGAGTACGGCTATTCGCTGGCCGACCCCAATACGCTGGTCATGTGGGAAGCCCAGTTCGGCGACTTTGTGAACGGCGCCCAGGTGGTGATCGACCAGTTCATCTCTTCGGGCGAACGCAAGTGGCTGCGCATGAGCGGCCTGACCATGCTGCTGCCGCACGGCTATGAAGGCCAGGGACCGGAACACTCCTCGGCCCGTCTGGAGCGCTTCCTGCAACAGTGCGCCGAAGACAATATGCAGGTCGCCAACTGCACCACCCCGGCCAACTACTTCCACATCCTGCGTCGCCAGATGCACCGGCCGTTCCGCAAGCCGCTGATCCTGATGACGCCCAAGTCGCTGCTGCGTCACAAGAAGGCGGTCTCGTCCATGGCGGACCTGGCGGAGGGCTCGGCCTTCCACCGCGTCCTGCACGACGACGCCCAGACGCGGCCCGAGATCGCCGGCATCACGATCAAGGCGGACAAGGACATCCGCCGTGTCATCCTGTGCTCGGGCAAGGTCTATTACGACCTGCTAGACGCGCGCGAGAAGAAGGCCAAGGACGGCCAGGCCGTGGACGACGTCTACATCCTGCGTCTGGAGCAGTTCTATCCGTGGCCGATCCAGTCGCTGCGCAAGGAACTGGCCCGCTTCCCCAACGCCGAACTGGTCTGGTGCCAGGAAGAGCCGAAGAACATGGGCGGCTGGACCTTCGTGGATCCGTGGCTGGAGCTGACGCTGGACAAGCTGGACGTGAAGGCCAAGCGCGCCCGCTACGTCGGCCGTCCCGGCTCGGCCTCGACCGCCGCCGGTCTGATGAGCCGGCACCTGAAGGAACTCGAAGCCTTCACGACCGAAGCCTTCGCCTGATACACGTATAAAAGACCGACTAGAGACGAGCTGGACCTGACATGGCCGACATCCTGACCCCCGCCCTCGGTGAATCCGTCACCGAAGCCACCATCGCAAAGTGGACCAAGAAGGTCGGTGATCCGGTCAAGAAGGACGAACTGCTGGTCGAGCTGGAGACCGACAAGGTCTCGCTGGAGGTCGTCTCGCCCGCCGACGGCGTGCTGGGCGACATCAAGGCGGCCGAGGGCGACAATGTCGTTCCCGGCACGGTCCTGGGTTCGGTGACCGAGGGCGCGTCCGCCGCCGCCGCTCCGGCCGCTGCGCCCGCCGCTGCCCCTGCCAAGGCGGCCAAGGCTGACGCCAAGGCCGCGCCGACCGCCGCTGCTCCGGCCGCCGCCGCGATCGACATCAACGTGCCGGTCATGGGCGAGAGCGTCGCCGAGGGCTCGATGGGCAAGTGGGTCAAGAAGAACGGCGACACGGTCAAGAAGGACGAGCTGCTGGTCGAGATCGAAACCGACAAGGTCGCGGTCGAGGTGTCTGCTCCGGCTGACGGCGTTTTGACCATCGCCGCCGACGAAGGCGCGACCGTCACGCCGGGCCAGAAGATAGGCTCCATCTCGGGTTCGGGCGCTGCCAGCGCGCCGGCCGCCGCCGCACCGGCCGCCGCCGCTCCGGCGCCCGCCGCCGCCCCGGCCAACACCGGCTCGGCCCAGGTCTCGGCCGCCAAGAACGAAACCCTGTCGCCCGCCGTCCAGCGCGTGGTCGGCGAGAACAATCTGGATCCCAAGGCCATCAACGCCACGGGACCGAAGGGCAACATCACCAAGGCCGACGCCATCGCCGCCATCGGCCAGGCCTCGGCTCCGGCCCCTGCCGCCGCCGCAGCGCCGGCCGCCCCGCGCGCCGACCAGCCGCGCGAAGAGCGGGTGAAGATGACGCGCCTGCGTCAGACCATCGCCCGTCGCCTGAAGGAATCGCAGAACACGGCCGCCCAGCTGACCACCTTCAACGAGGTGGACATGACCAACGTCATGGCCCTGCGCGCCCAGTACAAGGACGTGTTCGAGAAGCGCCACGGCGTGAAACTGGGCTTCATGTCCTTCTTCACCAAGGCCGTCGTCGCGGCCCTGCACGAAATCCCCGCCGTCAACGCCGAGATCGACGGCACCGACATCATCTACAAGAACCACTACGACATCGGCGTCGCCGTCGGCACCGACAAGGGTCTGGTGGTTCCGGTCCTGCGTGACGCCGACACCCTGTCGCTCGCCGGCATCGAAAAGGGCATCGGCGCCTTGGGCAAGGCCGCACGTGACGGCTCGCTGACCATGGATCAGATGCAGGGCGGCACCTTCACCATCACCAACGGCGGCACCTACGGCTCGCTGATGTCGACGCCGATCCTGAATGCACCGCAATCGGGCATCCTGGGCATGCACAACATCGTCCAGCGCCCGATGGCCATCAACGGCGAGGTCAAGATCCGCCCGATGATGTATCTGGCCCTCAGCTACGATCACCGCATCGTGGACGGCAAGGAAGCCGTGACCTTCCTGGTCCGGGTCAAGGAACTGCTGGAAGATCCGGCGCGGGCCCTGCTGGACCTCTGATTTCCTGAAAGGCGGCGATGATCTCGCCGCCTTTTTCTTTGCTGCGAGGCGCGACCATGCTGACCCTCTACGCCGCGACCGGATCCTGCAGCCGGGCCAGCCATATCGCGCTGGAAGAGTCGGGGCTCGCCTATGAGGTTCGTCTGGTCGACTTCGCCAGGGCCGAGCAACGCGAGCCGGCCTATCTGGCGATCAATCCCAAGGGGCGCGTTCCTGCGCTCGCGACCGATCAGGGCGTCCTGACCGAGAGCCCGGCCATTCTGGCGCACATCGCCGCCCTGTCGTCGCCCGGCCTGTTGGCTCCGACCGATCCCTTCGCCTTCGCGCGGATGCAGGCGTTCAACCTCTATCTGGCCACGACCGTCCACGTCGCCCACGCCCACGGTCGCCGCGCCGCGCGCTGGAGCGACGACGCCGCCGCCCAGGCGTCGATGGCGGCCAAGGTCACGCAGAACATGCGCGACGGCTTTGCGTTGATCGAGGCGGACCTGACCGGCGAATGGGCGATGGGCGACGCCTATACGGTCGCGGACCCCTATCTGTTCACCTTCGCCGGCTGGCGGGAAAGCGACGGCGTGGACATCGCCGAGTTTCCTCGCGTCCAGGCGCATTTCGAGCGCATGAAGGCGCGTCCGGCGGTCCAGAACGCCTTGGCCGCCAAAGCTTAGCGGGCGCGCTCACAGACCAACGGTTGTGTCTAATTTGCGCCGGTCGTTAACGATCCGAATCAGCGTCGCATTTTCCCTGATTACAACCGCAGAAAATGGCGCCTTATTTCGGACATGGAGTGGGCGGCGCGCGCGATAGGGATGTTTTACGTCTTGGGCGGACTGATGCTTTTGTATCAGGCTTGGCTCAACTGGCGTCTGCAACGGGCCTTGTCCGGCGTCATCGCCGTTCCCGCAGACGATCAGATCGCAGACGGCGTGATCGCCCTGGGCGGCGTGGTGGTGCTGATGTCGGGCGTCGCGCTGGCGGCGCTCAGCGCCTGGGCCGTGGTCGCCTTCCTCGCCGGTTGGGCGATCCAGGCCGCCTATCTGCTGTGGGTCAACCGCGCCGATCTCGACAGCCCGCTGGCCAGCGGCCGGTTGAAGTCGGTGCATGCCTTCGCCGCCTATACCGCCGTCACCGGCGTGGTGCTGTGGCTGCCGCTGACCGGCGTCCTGGGCTGATCAGTCGAACTCGGCTTCCAGGTCAGCCAGACGCGCCGCCTGATCCTCGGCGATCAGGGCGTTCAGCAGCGGATCGATGTCGCCTTCCATGATCTGGGGCAGGCTGTGCAGGGTCAGGTTGATGCGGTGATCGCTGACCCGCCCTTGCGGATAGTTGTAGGTGCGGATCCGCTCCGACCGGTCGCCCGACCCGACCTGGGACTTGCGGCTGTCCGAGCGGGCCAGATCCTTGGCCTGCCGCTGCATGTCGTACAGGCGCACGCGCAGGTTCTTCATCGCCTTGTCGCGATTGACGTGCTGGGACTTCTCCGACGACGTCACCATGATGCCGGTAGGCAGGTGGGTGATGCGCACGGCGGAATCGGTCGTGTTGACGTGCTGGCCGCCCGAGCCCGACGCGCGGAAGGTGTCGATGCGGATGTCCTTGTCGTGGATTTCGATCTCCACGTCCTCGACCTCGGGCAGGACCGCCACCGTCGCCGCAGAGGTGTGGATGCGCCCCTGCGACTCGGTCGTCGGCACGCGCTGCACCCGGTGAACGCCGCTCTCGAACTTCAGCCGGCCGAACACGCCTTCGCCCGTCACCGTGGCGATGATTTCCTTATAACCGCCGGCGTCGCCTTCGGTCGCCGAATCCAGCTCGATCCGCCAGCCACGCGTGGAGGCGTAGCGCGAATACATACGGAACAGGTCGCCCGCGAACAGGGCCGCCTCGTCCCCTCCGGTGCCGGCGCGCACTTCCAGCACGGCCGAGGCGTTCTCGTCGGCGTCGCGCGGGGCCAGTAGCAGGGCGACCTCGCGTTCCAGATCGGGCAGCCTGTCCGTCAGCGCCCGCAGCTCTTCCTCGGCCATCGCCGCCATTTCCGGATCGGCCGTCATGGTTTCCAGGTCCGCCATTTCGGCGCGCGCGCGCGCCAAGCCCTGGACCGCATCGACGACGGGCTTCAGCTCGGCGTGCTCCTTGGACAGCCGCACGATCTCGGCGCCGTCGGTCGCCGAACCCATGCGCGCCTCCACCTCATGGAAACGGTCGAGCACCTGATCGAGACGGGCCTGGGGCAGTCGCAAGAGGGAAATGTCCTGAGAAAAAGCGGAGCGCCGTCCTTACCCGCCGGGGGGGCTCGTGTCGATTGCAGGCGTATCGAGGCGTGGGCCGGCGCCGGCGCCGCGCTTGTGATCGGCGATCACAGCCGGGTCACGATGGCGTCAGTCGCGGTGACGCAGTCGGCTCAAAGCCATTAGTTGAGATCGAACAACCGTAAGGAGGACGCCATGTTCGATCGCCCGCTCCCGTCGCAGCCGGACGCCGCCGAGGTCGCCGAAAGCGTCGATCGCCTGTGCCGCCTGTACGACAGCCGTCTGACCGAGCACGGCGGCGACCTGTCGCCCGAGGACGCGCGCGAACTGAAGGCCATGGCCGCCATCTATGATCTGGACACCGACCGCCCCTCGACCGAGGTCTGGCGCGACCTTCGCGCCGTCGTCACGCGTCAGGCGCCGCTTGACGCCACGGCGCCGGTCGAGGTCGAGGCCCTGACCCTGCTGGTGGTCGAGGACGATCCCGACGCCGCCGCCTCCCTGACCGAACTGCTGACCGAGGCGGGCCACAATGTCGTCGGCCCGTTCCACAGCGCCGCCGCCGCCGAGGCTGCCGCTGCGCTGCACAGCATTGATGCGGCCTTGCTGGACATCAATCTGTCAGGCGAGATGACCGGCGTGGAACTGGCCCGCGTCCTGACCGACCGCTGGACCGTGCGGGTCATCTTCATCTCCGGCGATGTCGCCGCCGCCGCGAAGAATGCGGACATGGCCGAGGCCCTGGTGCTGAAACCCTATAACGGCGCGCAGATACTGGAGGCGGTGGCGCGCCTCGCCTGAGGGCCGGATCGAGCTCCCGCAGCTTGCGTCTAAGGCGAAGGCGGGCGATCACGGATCATGCTGTCGAACCGGTCCCGCTACGCCCTGCGCGCCATGGTGCATCTGGCCGGTCTGCCGGACGGCGGCCCCGCGACCATCGCCGAAATCGCCGAGGCGGCGGCGGCCCCGCGAAAGTTCCTGGAGGCCATTCTGCTGGATCTGCGCCGTCAGGGTCTGCTGGCCTCGAAGCGGGGCAGGGCGGGCGGCTATGCGCTGGGCGCGCCCGCCGACGCCATCAGCTTCGCCGACGTGATCCGCGCGCTGGAAGGCCCGCTGGCCCTCGCGCCTTGCGCCTCGCGCACCGCCTACGGCCCGTGCGAAACCTGCCCGGATGTCGAGACCTGTCCGTTGCAGCCCGTGCTTCAGGACGGGCGTGACGCCATCGCCGCCGTCTTCGAGGCGCGAACCCTTCTGCAAGCCGCCGTCACTTCTTCTCCTATTGACCGACTAGGGAAATAGCCCGCACCGTTGGACTAAGTTTCAGAGGGCGCCATGCAAGATTTCCTGCTCTTCCTCGCCGTCGGTTTTCTGGCCCAGATCGTGGATGGGGCGTTGGGCATGGCCTATGGCGTGATTTCCTCCACCGTCCTGCTGTCGTTCGGCGTACCGCCCGCGACGGCGTCGGCCAGCGTCCACGCCGCCGAGGTCTTCACCACGGCGGCGTCGGCCGGCTCCCATACGGTCAACAAGAACGTGAACTGGAAGCTATTCGTGCCGCTGGCCCTGGGCGGCGTCGTCGGCGGGGGTTTCGGCGCCTTCGTCCTGACCAGCATCGACGGGGATCTGCTGAAGCCCTTCATCACCACCTATCTGGCCATCATGGGCGTGGTGATCATCTGGCGCGCCACCCGTCAGACGCGCGAGCGGATCTTCCCGCGCAAGTTCGCTGGCCCTCTGGGTCTGGTCGGCGGCTTCTTCGACGCCATCGGCGGCGGCGGTTGGGGACCCACGGTCACCACCACCCTGGTCGGCACGGGTCAGGATCCGCGCGTCTCGATCGGCACCACCAATACGGCGGAGTTCTTCGTCACCTCCGCCATTTCCGCGACCTTCCTGGTCGCACTGCTGACCGGACATTGGCAGGAGGCCGAGGGCTTCTCGACCCACGCCATGGCGGTGCTGGGCCTGATCATCGGCGGCCTGATCGCCGCCCCCTTCGCCGGCGTCATCGCCCGAATCGCGCCGCGCCGCGCCCTGACCTACGGCGTCGGCGCCGTGGTGCTGTTCTCGGCCGGCTATCAGGCGCTGCGGCTGTTCAAGGTGATCTGACATACGTCAGGTTGCGCGCGGCGATTTTCCGGGTATCTTCCCTCAGCGCAGTGTTGCGCATGGGGCTTATCATGAAACTTCAATATGTTGGCGTGGCCATGGCTGCGCTTTGCGTCAGTGGCTGTGTCTCGTCGGGCAGCGGCGACACTATTCTGGCCATGCCGCGCGAGCAGGCGGCGCGCATGTCGGTGGGACAAATTGTCCTGTCCGGACGCCCCGACAACGTCTCGGCCGATTTCGATCAGGTCTTCGCGACCCAGATCCGCGAAGAAATGGACAAGTGCGCCAAGGGGACGACCCCGCTGCGCCTGGAAGTCCGCATCACCGAATTCAAACGCGCCAATCCGGCCATGACCTTCCTGGTCGGCGATTCCAACGTCATCAAGGGTCAGGCCGTGCTGATCGATCCGGCCACCGGCCAGAAGGTCGCCGACTTCGACATCGCGCGCTCGGTGGGCGGCGGCGGTCTGATCGCTGCGGCCGGCATGAGCCAGGCCGAAGAGCAGATGACCGGCGCCTTCGGTCAGGAAATCTGCAAGCGCGCTTTCGGCGCCTGAATGAAAGTCGGGACGCGCGATCTGTGCGTCCCGACTTCAGTCTTCAGCGCGTCAGGGCGGCGACGAAGGCCGGGTCGCCCATCAGTTCCTTGAGCGCGAGGCTCAAGGCCTGCGACAGCGTCGTGGCGGCGTTTCCGCCGTTGGCCAGCTGCACGGTCCGCTCGGCCTGGCCGGCGATGGCGCGGCGATAGACTTCCGCGCCAGCGGCATTGGTGACAGTGACCGTCAGCCCGACGTCGGCCTTGGATTTGCCAGCCAGCATGCCTACCGAGAAGTCGTTGTAGAAGGTGGTCACCTCGGCGTTCACGCGTGCGCCGGCGTCGCCCACCTGATAGCCACGCTGGCGCAGTTCGGCGGCGATGGCGTCGCGCACGATATCCGTGACCTCGATCTGAGACCGGATCGCGGCCATTTCCATGCCGTAGCCGTTGATCTGGGCGCCGATGCGCGCACGGTTTTCCGTGCGGGCGTCACTGGACGCGACGGTGACGCGGATGTTTTGCGCGCCCGGTGTGGCGCTCGCCGTGCTGACGGCATAGGGCACCGGAACGATGTCTTCCGACGTGGCGCAGGCGCTAAGTCCCACGAGGCCAGCCAGAGCCAGACCTGCTAAGAGGTTCGATTTCATAGAGTTTTCCCCCAAGGAAAGAACGCGAATCGGCCAGACGCCGATTCGCGTTTCTAGCGCGAGGAATGTGAAGGGCGCTACCCGGCGCTGCGAGATGTCGCAGGCCACTCCGCCGCCTGAAGCTCCGCCGCGCGTGCGGCGTCCAGTTCGGCGGCCTTCTGTTCAACCAGGTCGACGATGTGGTCGATCATGCCGTCGTTGGCCTTTTTGTGGGCGATCTTGCCGTTCAGATAGATCATGCCCGCGCCCTTGCCGCCGCCGGTGAAGCCGATGTCGGTATAGAGGGCCTCGCCCGGTCCGTTCACGACGCAGCCGATCACCGACAGGCTCATCGGCGTCGAAATATGGGCCAGCTTCTCTTCCAGCACCGCCACCGTCTCGATGACGTTGAAGCCCTGACGCGCGCAGGACGGGCAGGCGATGATGTTGACCCCCCTGTGGCGCAGACCCAGCGACTTCAGGATGTCGAAGCCGACCTTGATCTCCTCGACCGGATCGGCGGCCAACGAGACGCGGATGGTGTCGCCGATCCCGGCCCACAGCATCGACCCCAGGCCGATGGCGGACTTGATGGTGCCGGTGCGCAACGGCCCCGCCTCGGTCACGCCCAGATGAAGCGGGCAGTCGATCGCCTCGGCCAGCTGCTGATAGGCAGCGACGGTCAGGAACGGGTCGGACGCCTTCACCGAAATCTTGAACTCGTGGAAGTCGTGGTCCTGCAGGATGCGGGCGTGGTTCAGCGCGCTCTCGACCATGGCGTCGGGGCAGGGCTCGCCGTATTTTTCCAGCAGTTCCTTTTCCAGCGAACCGGCGTTGACGCCGATCCGCATCGAACAGCCATTGTCCTTGGCCGCCTGGATCACGTCGCGGACGCGGTCGGCCGAACCGATGTTGCCCGGGTTGATGCGCAGGCAGGCGGCGCCCGCCTCGGCCGCCTCGATGCCGCGCTTGTAGTGGAAGTGGATGTCGGCGACCAAGGGCACCTTGGCCTCGCGCACGATGGTCCTGAAGGCGGCGGTCGATTCCACGTCGGGGCAGGAGACGCGCACGATGTCGGCGCCGGCCTCTTCCAACTGACGGATCTGGTCGATGGTCGCCGCCGCGTCCGTCGTCGGCGTATTGGTCATCGACTGGACGCTGATCGGGGCGTCGCCGCCCACCAGGACGGAGCCGACGCGGATCTGGCGGCTCTTGCGACGCTCGATGTGGCGCCAGGGTCGGACGTGGGTGTGGTCGCTCATGGGAGCATCATATAGGCCGATGATGACGGCGGGACCACGGCCGACGCATCAGTTCGGCGCGGGGGCGGGTGAAGAGGGCGCTGGCGCGGGGGAAGGCGTCGCCCCTAGCGTCGCGGCCGCCTGGGTCCGGGCCTGGGCGGCCTGAGCTTGGACCTGAGCCTGGACCTGGGCGCGCGCCTGGCTGGCGGCCAGCGCCTTGGCCGCCTGATCCGCGCGGCTGTTCAACTGGGCCAGCGGCGTCAGCACGCCGGCCAGGGGGCCGCCGTACTCGCCGTTCAGGAAGACGTCGAAGGCGGCCGGGTCGGACACGTCCACCGTCGCCGCCACGCCGATGGGCGCGCGCCAGGCTTCGCCCGGCGCCATCTGCCGCGCGAACAGGGCCTGACCGTCGCCCAACCGCACAACCAGGGCGCCGGCCGTCTTGGCCTGGATCACCACCATCGAGGCGTTGGCCGAGGCGCCATAGACGGCCCCGCGCGGGTTGAACGCCTTCTGCACCGGCTCGGGATTGGCGGCGGCGGCGATCACGGCCGGATCGGTCGGATCGACCCCGGTCAGCTCGGCCTCCAGCCCCGGGGTGATGTAGAGGGCCGGCGTCGTCTGGTCGGGCGGGGCGGACATGGGCGCGCTGAGCGCGACCTGCGGATCCGGATCGGCCGCCCCGGTCCAAGTCTTTGGCACGGCGGCGATATCGGACGGATGGGCGGTCTGATGCAGGCTGGCGCGCTGGAACACGTTCCAGCCGATGACGGCGACCACCACGGCGGCGATGCCGGCGACGATGCGCGGCGAATGGCGTTTCACGTCCTCGAAGGCGATGCCGATGGGCGCCTTCAACGGCACGGAGGTGTCCGGGCTCTCGCGCTTGAACCGCTCGACGGCGGTCTGTTCGTCCAGCGCCAGGGCTGAGGCGTAGGCCCGGACATAGCCCAGGGCGAAGACGCGCGAGGGCAGGGACGACCAGTCGTTCTGCTCCAGGGCGGTCAGGAATCGGCGATGGACCTTGGTCTCGGCGGCCAGTTCGGCCGGCGACTTGCCCGACCGCTCTCGGGCGGCCCGAAAGCCATCGCCCAGGGTCGCGGCGTCGACGAAGGCGGCCGTCGGATCCGGCCGGTCCGCAATGCTTTCGATCGCCTCGGGGGCGACCCCCGCATTCAGCGTCATGACGCCTGACCCCATGTCCGGGAAACACAGCGCCGACGCGCCGTTCACAGGGCCCGAGATAGACGATTGCGCGCCGACCAGCAACGCCGCCCTTGCGTCCAGACGCCTGCGATCAGACGGCGACGTTCAGCTTGCGCGCCAGGGATTCGATCTCGTTTCGAACCGAGCCGGTGGATAGGTTCAGCAGATTGGCCATGCCGCGCCGGGCCGCATTCAGGTCCGCCGACAGGATCATCCGCTTGACCGGCCCGACACCGCCCGCCGGCGCCGACAGTCGGGTGAAGCCCAGCACGATCAGGGCGAAGGCTTCTAGCGGCCGCCCCGCCAGTTCGCCGCAGATCGACACCGGCGTGCCGGTGTCGGCGCAGGCCTTCTGGATGGTCTGGAGCGCCCGCAAGGTCGGCGGCGACAGCGGGTCATAGCGATCCGACACCAGCGGATTGGTCCGGTCGGCCGCGTACATGTACTGGAACAGGTCGTTGGTGCCGATGGAGACGAAATCCGTCAGCGGCAGCAGGGCGTCCAGATGCCACAGCAGCGACGGGCATTCAACCATCGCCCCGACGCGCAACAGGGCGGGCAAGGCGCGCCCGCGACGCCGCGCCCAGGCGCATTCGATATCGACCAGTTCGCGCGCGGCCCGGAACTCGTCCACCGTGGCGATCATCGGGAACATGACGCGCAGTTCGCGCCCGGCACCCGCCGCCAGCAGCGCCCGAAGCTGCATCCGCAACAGCGACGGCCGGTCCAGGCCCAAACGGATGGCGCGGCGGCCCAGCGCGGGGTTCTCTTCGCGCTCGGCCTCCAGATAGGGCAGGACCTTGTCGCCGCCGATGTCCAGCGTGCGGAAGGTGACGGGTTTGTCGCCCGCCGCATCCAGCACCAGCTTGTAGAGCGCCGTCTGGGCGTCCAGCCGGGGCAGTTCGTCCGAGACCATGAACTGGAACTCGGTGCGGAACAGGCCGATGCCCTCGGCGCCCGTCTCGATCATGTTTTCCAGATCGACCGCCAGGCCGGCATTGGTCAGGACCGTAATCCGCTGACCGTCCAGCGTCACGGCCGGCACGTCGCGCAGCTGGGCGAACTCGGCCTGGCGCTGTTCGCGCACGGCCATGCGCGACTGCACCGCCTCCAGCATGTCGGGGCGGGGGCGCAGATAGGTCTCGCCGGTCTCGCCGTCGGCGATGACCATGTCGCCTTCCGACAGTCGGTCGCGCAGGCCCATCAGACGGCCGACGCACGGGATCTGCAGCGCGCGCGCGACGATGGCGGCGTGGCTGGCGGCCGAGCCCTCTTCCAGCAACAGCCCCTTCAGCTTGTCGCGCGGATATTCCAGGAGGTCGGCGGGGCCCAGGTTGCGCGCCACCAGGATGGCGTCGTCGGGCAGTTCGCGCTCGCCCGGCTTGTCGCCCGCCAGCACCCGCAACAGGCGGTTGGCCAGATCCTCGAAGTCGTGCAGCCGTTCGCGGATATAGGGGTCGCGCGCCTGGGCGAAGCGGGCGCGGTGTTCGTTCCTGACCCGGTCCACCGCCGCCTCGGCCGTCAGGCCGTTCCTCACCGCCTCTTCCAGCGACCGGTTCCAGCCCCGGTCGTCGGCGAACATCCGGTAGGTTTCCAGAACCTCGAACGACGGCCCAGCCAAGCCCTGGCCTTTGTCCAGCATGACGTCCAGGCCGCTCTTCAGCGTGGCCAGCGCCAGCTTCAGCCGCGCCTCCTCCATCGCCGGGTCATCGGAAAGCAACTTCTCGGGCGCCAGCGGCGCCTCGTGCAGAACCACATGGCCGAAAGCCAGGCCGTCGGCGAACTTCTGGCCCTTCAGCCGTTCGGGCCGGTGCGGCGCCAGCTCCACATCGCGCAGTTCGTCCAGCGCCAGCAGCTCGCCCGACGACACCGTTTCGGACAGGACCATGGCGATGGTCTGGATGTCCTCGACCTCTTCCTCGTCATAGCGCCGCTCGGTGCGGTTCTGGACGACCAGGACGCCGATGGCCCGACCGCCGCGCAGCAGCGGGGCGCCCAGGAAGGCGTGATAGGGGTCTTCGCCCGTCTCGGGGCGATAGGAGAAGGACGGGTGCGACGGGGCATCGGACAGGCTGATGGGCTGGGCCATCCGCGCCACTTCGCCGACCAGGCCCTCGCCGGGCCGCAGCCGGGTGTTGTGCACGGCGTCGGGGTTCAGACCCTCGGTGGCGAACAGTTCGAGCTCGCCCGACGCGCGGCGCAGATAGATGGAGCAGACTTCGGCGACCATCGACCGGGCGATGATCTTGACGACCATGTTCAGCCGGTCCTGCGCCGGCGTCGCGCCCGCGCCGGCCCCGCCCAGAGCCTCGCGGATCTGGCGCAGGAGGATCCGGGGTCCTCTGGTCATCGCGCCGCCTGCCGGCATCATGTCTCCCGCGCCCCGGCGCCTAGGCGCCTTCTGAAATCACCCTATACCGCGTCCAGCCCATATGCCGAATGCAGGGCGCGAACGGCCAGCTCGGCGTAGGCGGCGTCGATCAGCACGCTGATCTTGATCTCGGAGGTCGAGATCGCCTGGAACTTCACGCCCTTGTCGGCCAGGGCCTTGAACATGGTCTGGGCGACGCCCGCATGGCTGCGCATGCCGACGCCGACGACCGAGACCTTGGCCACGTCCTCGTCGACGCGGATTTCCTCGAAGCCGAGCTGCTCCTTGGCGGCGGTCATCAGGTCGGCGGCGCGCACGGCGTCGCGACGGCCGGTCGTGAAGGTCAGGTTGACCGTTCCGGCGGTGCGCGACTGGCTCTGTACGATCATGTCGACGTTAACGTTGGCCTCGGCCAGGCGCGTGAAGACGTCGGCGGGCGCGTCCACCCGGTCGGAGAGGCCCAGCAGGGTGATGCGGGCCTCGTCACGGCTCATGGTCACACCGGACACGATACGTTTTTCCACGATCTCCTCCTCGTCGCAGATCAGGGTTCCACCCTTGTCGGGCATGACGCCATTCGCGTCGGGTTCGATAAAGCTTGAAAGAACGCGGACCGGGACCTGTTTGGCCATGGCCAGCTCGACCGAGCGGGTCTGCAGCACCTTGGCGCCCAGGGACGCCATTTCCAGCATCTCTTCGTAGGACACCTTGGCCAGGCGGCGCGCGCGGTTCTCAATGCGCGGGTCGGTCGTATAGACGCCGTCCACATCGGTATAGATGTCGCAGGGGCAGCCCAGGGCCGCCGCCACGGCGACCGCCGAGGTGTCCGAACCGCCGCGCCCCAGGGTCGTGATCTTGCCGTCCGCCGTCACGCCTTGGAAGCCGGGCACGATGGCGATCTCGCCAGCGTCGACGGCGGCACCCAGTTTTTCGCCGGGGATGTCGATGATGCGGGCGCGGGCGTGGGCGTCATCGGTCAGGATCGGCACCTGCCAGCCCATCCACGAGCGCGCGTTGAAGCCCATGTTGCGCAGGGTCGCGGCCAACAAGCCCGAGGTCACCTGCTCGCCCGAGGCGACCACCACGTCATATTCGTCGTCGCTGAGCGGCAGGCCCGCGGCGGCCGGTCCGGCGCCGTCGGTCCAGGCGACCAGTTCGTTGGTCTTGCCCGCCATGGCGGAGACGACGACGGCGACCTGTTTGCCCGCCGACACTTCGGCCGCGACGATCCGCGCCGCACGGCGAATGCGTTCGAGGTCGCCCATCGAGGTGCCGCCGAACTTCATCACCAGTCGTGTCGTATCGGGCCGCGTCATCGTGGCGTTCCGCCCCCTGCTTGCGTGAAAGGGCGCGAAGGTTCATCCCTCGCGTCATGACCGCTTCTAACGGCGCCGCTCCGTCTCGCCTACCCCAACAGGGGCATGGTTTTTCGCAAAAATCGTCCGAAACGGCGTTCGGCGCATCGATCGACCCCGCCGACGTGGCGCGCTTCTCGGCCCAGGCGGCCGAATGGTGGGATGCGCACGGGCCGTTCGCGCCGCTGCACCGCTTCAACCCGGCGCGGCTGGCCTTGATCCGCGACCAGCTTTGCACCCGGCTGGGCCGCGATCCCAGGGCGCGGGCGCCCTTCGAAGGTCTGACCCTGCTGGACGTGGGGTGCGGCGGCGGACTGATCGCCGAGCCGATGCGGCGGATGGGCTTTGACGTCACCGCCATCGACGCCTCGTCCGAGAACATCGGCACGGCCCGCGCCCATGCCGACATGGTCGGCCTGGATATCGCCTACCGCGCCGCCACGGTCGAACAGATCGAGGCGGAAGGGGCAGGGCCGTTCGACGTGGTCCTGACGATGGAGGTGATCGAACACGTCGCCGATCCCGAAAGCTTCGTGCGTGCCTGTTCGCACCTAGTCCGGCCGGGCGGGGTGATGATGGTCGCCACCCTTAACCGCACGCTGAAGTCGCTGGCCCTGGGCAAGGTGGCGGCGGAATACATCCTGCGCTGGGTTCCGGCCGGCACACACGACTGGCGCCAGTTTCTGAAGCCCGACGAAATCCGCGCGATGCTGGCCGCCGAGCCGGTGGCGGTTGAGGGGCCCTACGGTCTGAACTACGACCCGCTTCACGACCGATGGAGCCAGACCGACGATGCGGGCATCAACTATATGATGGTCGCGACGCGCAACGCCGCCTGAAATGCAAAAAGGCCGCCCCGAAGGGCGGCCTTTCTTTCTGACCGAACCTCGTCGCTAGACCTTCGAAGCCCGGCTGCGCGTCCAGGCGTACAAGCCAAACACCGCGACAGCGAAGCCGACGATGCCCGCCAGCATGGCCGGCCAGGCCGAGCCCTCGGGCAGCATGGCGAAGGGCGCGTCGTCCCGGGTCGCCACGATGACGCCGGCGGTGAAGACGCCGAACAGGCTTTCGCCGACGATCAGGCCCGAGGCCAGCAGCACGCCCATCCGGCGCGCCACGTCGGCGTAGCGGGTGGATGAGACCGCCTTGTCGTAGATCCAGCCGGCGACGGCGCCGATGACCAGCATGGTGGTGACCGCAGCCGGCAGATAGAAGCCGATGCCGACGGCCAGCGGCGGCAGCTTGACCTTGCCCTTGGTCGCCTTCGACACGACCGCGTCCAGCACGATGATGACCACGCCGATCGCCGCGCCCAGACCGATCAGGTCCCAGCGCAGGTCGCCGCCGATGACGCCGCGCGCCAGGGCCGAGATCAGGGTCGCCTGGGGCGCCGCTAGGGTCTTGGCGCCTTCCACGATGGCGGGCGGGCCGCCTTCGAAGCCGAAGGCCTGGTTCAGCAGGTTCAGGATGAAGGGGATCACCAGAGCGCCGGCGCCGACGCCGACGATCAGCGCCACCTGCTGACGCCACGGCGTGGCCTCGACCAGTTGGCCGGTCTTCAGATCCTGAAGGTTGTCATTGGCGATGACGGCGACGGCGAAGACCACCGCCGTCACGATCAGGGCGAAGGCGATGATCGACGGATCGGCCGGCACGCCGGCGATGGCCATGACGCCCAGCATCAGCAGCGAGGCGATGACGATGGCCAGGATGCCGACGCCCGACACGGGGCTGTTCGACGAACCGATCAGACCGGCCATATAGCCGCAGATGGCCGCCACGGCGAAGCCGATCAGCACCACATAGACCAAGCCGCCGATCACCAGGAGCGGCGTCGATCCCGCCAGGGCCGGGGCGCTCTGGGCGAACCAGGTCAGGAGGCCGGCGATGCCGACCAAGCAGGCGACCGAAACGCCGCCCACCAGTTTGATGGGCAAATCTTGTTCGGTGCGCTCAAGCACTTCGCCGTGGGCGCGTTTGGCGTTGGCGGCCAGCGCCGAGGTCAGGCCGCCGATCAGCGGACCGGCCAGTTTGATCAGGGTCCAGATGGCGGCGACGCCGATGACGCCCGCGCCCATGAACCGCACTTCGCGCGCCCAGACGGTGGTCGCCAGCTCCTCGGCCGGCGCGCCGGCGGGCAGGGTCGAGGCGATCGACGGAATGCCGTGCGCCGTCAGCCAGGCGATGGTGTCCGGGCTGGTCAGGATCGGCACGGCGATGGCCCAGGCCAGCACCAGGCCGAACAACTGCGCCAGACCGACCGTCAGGCCGATCAGGTGACCGGCGCCCAGCAAGGCGAACTGCATGCCGAAGCCCATGCCCGTCGCCCCGCCGCCCAGCGCGGCCGGCAGCTTGAAGAACTTGGCCGCTTCGCCCGCAAAGACCCGACCCGCGACCAGCAGAGCATAGCCTGACGACACCACGGCGCCGGCGACCACGACCCACAGGCCGGACTTGTTCTCGCGTACCGCGCTTTCGGTTTGTTCGGCGCCGCGCGACCCGACCTTCAGCACCTCGGCGGCGGCGACGCCTTCGGGGTAGGGCAGGCCGCCGTTGACGACCAGCGCCCGGCGCAGCGGGATCGAGAAGGTCACGCCCAGCACGCCGCCCAGGATGCAGATCGCCACCGACTGCCAGAACGGAAACTCCAGCCACCAGCCGATCATCACCAGGCCCGGCAGGACGAAGATGATCGAACTCATGGCCCCGCCGACCGAGGCCACGGTCTGGACGGTCATATTCTCCCAGATGGTCGAGGTGCGGAACGCCCGCAGCACCGCCATCGAGATCACCGCCGCCGGAATGGCCGAGGCGAAGGTCAGGCCGACCAGCAGGCCCAGATAGGTGTTGGCGGCGGTGAAGATCACCGCCAGCAGGCAGCCCAGCACCAGGGCGCGGAGCGTCAGTTCTAGCCGACCTTTGGGGGCGGCGGCGGCGTCTGTCATATGCGAAGGTCCCACGTTTGCGCGGACGTAAGCGCATTCTGTCGCAGGCGGCAACTGGTCGCGGTCAGATGCGGGCGCCCCCGCCGCTTGGCCCCGCGAGCCGGACGGGCTAGGACCGGGCCATGCCCGAACTTCCCGAGGTCGAAACCGTCCGACGCGGCCTGACGCCGGTGCTGGAGGGCGCGCGGCTGTCACGGGTCCGGATTAACCGGCCCGACCTGCGATTTCCCTTCCCCGAGCTTTTCGTCGAACGGCTGGAGGGGGCGACGGTCCTGCGGATCGACCGGCGGGCCAAATATCTGCTGGCGCCGCTTTCGACCGGCGAGACCTGGATCACCCACCTGGGCATGACCGGCCGCTTCACCCTGGACGGAACCCTGCTTGGCGAGTTCGAGGAGGCCGCGCCCATCGCCGGCAAGCACGAACATTTCAGCGGCTGCGCCATCCGCGATGGAGCGGCGACCCGCATCGGCTACGCCGACGCGCGCCGGTTCGGCTTCATGGGCCTGATCTCCAGCGACCAGATCGAGACCCATCCCTGGTTCGCCGGCCTGGGGCCCGAGCCGCTGGGCAACGGCTTCTCCGGCGCCCATCTGGTTGAGGCCTTTGCGGGAAAGAAACAGAACATCAAGGTCAGTCTGCTGGACCAGCGGATCGTCGCCGGCCTGGGCAATATCTATGTCTGCGAGGCCCTGTACCGCGCCCGCATCTCGCCCCTGGTCGCGGCCGGATCGGTGTCGAAGGCGCGGCTGGAGCGTCTGGCGACCGAGGTTCGAAACGTCCTGAATGACGCCATCGCGGCGGGCGGCTCGACCCTGCGCGACTTCGCCAACGCCGAGGGCGGCCAAGGTTATTTCCAGCACCGGTTCGACGTCTATGGCCGCGAGGGCGAGCCGTGTCGGGGTGAGACATGCACCGGCGTCGTCGCCCGCATCGTCCAGGGCGGCCGCTCCACCTTCTACTGCCCCTCCTGCCAGAAGAGGTAAGCCTATGAGCGACCGCATCTGCCTGTTGCGCGGCGTCAATGTGGGCGGGGTCAAGGTCCCGATGGCCGAGCTGAAGGCTATCGCCGTCGAGGCCGGTTTCGCCAACCCGCGCACCCTCTTGGCCAGCGGCAATCTGGTCGTCGAGAGCGACGCCGAACCGGCCGATGTCGAGACGCGGCTGGATCGGGGAATCGCCGCCCACTTCGGTCGCCCCATTGGGGTGATGGTGCGCACGCCCGCGCAATGGGCGGCGCTGATGGCCGCCAATCCGTTCGCCGATCAGGCCGGGATCGACGGCTCCAAACTGCTGGTCATGGTGATGAAGGCCGGGATCAAGGATGGGGCGGTCGAGGCCTTGCGTGGTTTCGCGGCGGGGGACGAGCGGGTCGAGCCGTCCGGCGGCGACCTGTTCTTCTGGCATCCTGACGGCCTGGGTCGCTCGAAGATGGCGGAGAAGGCCCAGCCGCGCCTGATCGGCGTCGGCACCGGCCGCAACTGGAACACGGTGCAGAAACTGGCCGCCATGGTCGGCTTGGAGGACTGAGCGATGCGCAAAATCCACCTGTGGATCAGTCTGATCGTCGGCGTCCTGGTGTGGGGCGCCTATTTTGTCCACTTCGTCCAGGGCTTGCGCGCCGGCGACCTTGGCGACCTTATCTGGTGGTTCGTCGCCGCCCTGGTCGTCGCCGCCGTCGCCGAGGGCGCCGCCACCGGCCTGATCGCCCGGCTGTTCCGCCGCCGCGCCCGCGTGCTGGACGAGGGGCCTACGCTTCAGGCGGCGCTGAAGGCGGGTCACGTCGCCCTGATGCTGCTGGTCGGCCTGGTCTTGATCTCGGCGCTGATCCTGGCCCTGTCGTCCGTCTTCGGCTGGACGCTGGACCTGTCCGGCGCGCGGGGTCAGGTCATCGCGGCTAATCTTCTGCTGGGCATGGTGGTCGTGGTCGAACTGGCGCGCGCCGCCCTGACCTTGGCGCTGATGCCCCGACGATAGCGGCTGCGCTAGCGGGCCCCGCCTCGCGCCTGTATGACCGCCGTCAAAGGAGACCGACCATGGCCGACACCTATTCCAATCTGCTGATCGAACGCCACGCCGACGGCTATGCGGTGGTGACCCTGAACCGGCCCGAGGCGCTGAACGCCCTGAACGCGGCCCTGTTTAAGGACCTGGCCGACTTCCTCGACAGCGTCGAACAGGACGACAGCGTGCGCTGCCTGATCCTGACCGGCTCGGGCGAAAAGGCCTTCGCCGCCGGCGCCGACATCAAGGAGATGGCGGACCAGACCTATGCCCAGATGTACGCGGGCAACTATTTCGCCCTCGGCCACGACAGGATCACCCGGTTCAGAAAGCCGATCATCGCCGCGGTCAACGGCTTCGCTCTCGGCGGCGGCTGCGAACTGGCCATGCTGTGCGACTTCATCGTCGCTTCGGACAAGGCGAAGTTCGGTCAGCCCGAGATCAACTTGGGCGTCGCGCCGGGCATCGGCGGGTCCCAGCGCCTGACCCGTCTGGTGGGCAAGTCCAAGGCCATGGACATGGTCCTGACCGCCCGGATGATGGATGCGGCGGAAGCCGAACGCGCCGGCCTCGCCTCGCGCGTCTTCCCGCACGACACCCTGCTGGATGAAACCCGCAAGATCGCCGCCAAGATCGCCTCGCAAAGTCCGCTGGCGATCATGGCCAACAAGGAGATGGTCAACGCCGCGCTGGAGACGACCCTGACCCAGGGCGTCCAGTTCGAACGCCGCCTGTTCCACTCCCTGTTCGCCTTCGAGGATCAGAAGGAAGGCATGTCCGCCTTCGTCGAAAAGCGCAAACCCGAGTTCAAGGGGCGATAGGTCGCAACGCACGCGTCAACCGATCGCCGTGATCGGGCGTTAGGGGCGAATGATGATCCGCCTCCTCGCCTCGCTCCTTGCGACCCTGTTCGTTCTCGCCCCTGTCGCCGTCCAGGCCCAATCCCAGACCCAAGCTCAGGCTCCGGCCTTCAGTTCCAGCCGCATCATTGTCGAGACGCGCGGTCGGGGGCCGGACATCATCTTCATCCCCGGCCTGGGCTCCACCGGCTCGGCCTGGCGATCGACGGCGGATCGGCTGGATGACCGCTATCGGGTGCATCTCGTCACCCTGCGCGGCTTTGGCGAGACCCAGATCGGCGACAATGTCAGCGGCGGTCTGGCCGGCCCCGCCGCCAGCGAGATCGAACGCTACATCCGCGAGCAGCGCATCGACCGTCCCGCGGTGATCGGCCATTCGCTGGGCGGCCAGATCGCCCTGCGCGTCGCCGCCGATATGGGCGACCGGATCGGGCGCGTCATGGTGGTCGATTCCTCCCCCTTCTTCCCGTCCCTGATCGACGCGCGCACCACATCGGATCAGGTCGAGCCCCTGGCCCGGCTGGGCTATCAGGCCCTGCTCCTGTTCGGCGATCAGGCGCTGAAGTCCCAGGTCGCGGCCTTCGGCGTGGACATGGGTCTGGCCGGCGACATGGTGTTCCAGGGGCTGGGGCTTCAGGGCGGCGACCGGCGCGTCCTGGCCCAGGGTCTGTATGAGGCCCTGACCGTCGATCTGCGGCCCCGCCTGTCGCAGATCACCGCCCCGGTCACTGTCGTCTATGGCTGGACCCGCGATCCCGACGCGCCCCGCCACAGACTCGAGGGTCTGTATCGCTACGGATTCCAAGGCCTGGCGCGCACCGCCAGGTTCGAGCGGATCGAAGGCGCCGAGCACCAGGTGATGATCGAACAGCCGCAGCGGTTCCTGGCGGCGGTGCAGCGGTTCCTGAGCTGAAGCTCAATCCTTCAGCGCATCCACGACCACGCCCTCGGTCAGTAGCTGCGGCAGGATTTCCGGCTCGGCCCGACCCGGGCGATACAGCAGATACAGCGGCACGCCCGATCGCCCGTGCGCCTGAAGCTCACGCGTGATGACGTCGTCGCGCCGGGTCCAGTCGCCGACCAGATAGGCGGCGTTCGCCTCGCGCATGGCCTTGGCGACACGGGGCGAAGACAGGGCCGCGCGTTCGTTGATCTTGCACGTCACGCACCAGTCGGCGGTCAGATTGACCAGCACGGGGCGTCCCGACGCGGTCGCTGCATTCACCGCCGCCGCTGACCAGGGCTGGGCCGCCAAGGGGCCGCTGTCGCCTTGGGGCGTGGCGTCCGCACTCCGCGCTGCACCGGCCGCAACGCCTGCCAGGCCTAGCGCCAGAACGCCGACGACGATCGCGCAGATCGTGGTCAGGATTGGTCGTTCATCACGCTGACGCGCCGCTTGCGCCAGACCCGTCAGCCAGGCCGCCAGGGCCAGCAGCAGCGCCGCCGTCAGCAGCAGCCCCAAGGCGTCGACGCCGCCCTGTCGCGTGAACACCCACAGCAGCCACAGCGCCGCCCCGTACATGGGAAAGGCCAGCACACCCTTCAGCCGCTCCATCCAGACGCCCGGTCGCGGCAGGCGCGCCAGCAGGCCGGGCGACAGGCTGATCGCCAGATAGGGCAGGGCCAGACCCAGCCCCAGCATCAAGAACACGGCCAGCGCCATCGGCCAGGACAGGACCAGGGCCGCCCCGAGCGCTGCGGCCATGAAGGGCGCGGTGCAGGGCGCCGCAACGACCACGGCCAGAACGCCGGTGAAGAAGGCGCCCGCCGAGCCGGGCAGGCGCGACAGGGGGCCAGACCCCGCTTTCTGCAATCCGGCGCCCACATGGAAGACACCCGACAGGTTCAGACCGACCAGCAGCATGACCAGGGCCAGGGCTGCGACCACGCCCGGCGACTGAAGCTGGAAGCCCCAGCCGATCGCCTGACCCGCCGCCCTGAGCGCCAGCAGAACACCGGCCAGAACCAGGAAGCTGACCAGCACCCCGGCGGTGAAGGCCAGGCCGTCGCGCCGCGCCCGCGCCGGATCATGCGCCGCCGCCGACAGCGACGCCGCCTTCATCGCCAGGACCGGGAAGACGCACGGCATCAGGTTCAGCACCAGCCCGCCCAGCAGCGCTAGTCCCAGCGCCTGAAGAAAGACCCAAGCGCCGGTCTTCGTCGGCGCCGCCGAGGTCTCGTCCAGCGGCTTCAGCGCCGCGCCGCCTTGGGCGCCCGCCAGAGGCGCGCCCGGCTCCGCCGTGATCTCCCACGCGCCCTTGTCGGTCGCCAAGACCCCGCTCAGCGCCGTCTGCGTGGCATCCTTGCCGGCCGTCAGCGTCAGGGTCAGGCCATTGGGCCCCCGCTGACCCGACTGGGCCGCCGCATGGTCGATGCGCCCGCCGTCGAAAGGATAGAAATAGACTTTGCTGATGTCGGCGCCCGCCTGGTCACCAGATAGGGGGCCGCCGGTCGCGGTCAGGATCAGCTGGCCGCCCTGACGCGTGACGCGCGCCTCGATCCCGGCCGGTCGCGGCGCGGTTTCGACCAGCCGCTCAATCTCCTCGCCCCAGGGTTTGGCCAGGGGCGCTGCGCCCTCGCGCACCGGCAGGGCCAGCGACAGGGTCATCGGCTCGGGCACGCACATCTGATCGCTGCACACCAGAAACAGCACATCCGTCGTCAGAGTCAGCACTTCGCCCGGCCGCGCCGTCGGCGGCACATGGATCGGCACGGGCAAGAGCACCGCGCCCGAATAGCCATAGTTCATCAGGCTCATCAGCCGCTGGCGGCTGGGCAGGGGCCACAGGATCGGATCGGCGGTCACCCCGGCGGGCAGGGTCCAGATCAGGCTGGTCGCACCGCCGCTGTCGCCCGGATTGCGCCAATAGGTGTGCCAGCCGGGCGCGATCTTCTGGCGCACCGCCACCACGGTCGTCGAACCGGGCGCGACCCATTGCGACATCGGGACCAGTTCGGCCTCGATCCGCTCGGTCCGCTGCGGCCCGAAGGCGACGACGCCCGTGGGCTGGCTCTGCACCGGCTGGGCGACGGCCGCCGAAACGCCCGTCAAACTGAACAGCAGGCCGAGGAGAAGAGCGAAGAGGCGCAAACGCGTGTTCCGGCAGGCGAGGGGAGCGCCGCAACCTAATGCGTCACGCGTCCCCGCGCCATCGCTGCGCCCGCCCCCGCGTCGATCAGCGCGGATAGGCCTCGTAGATCACTTCCGCACGGCGCCGCAGCGGTTCGTCATTGCCGGCTGCCGTTGTGGCGCCCGCATCGCCCGCGGCGTTCAGCTCGAAGATCGGCGCGGGCATGCCCGCCTGGGTCAGCGCCTCGACCACCGTCCGGGCGCGCCGCTGCGACAGGTTCAGATTGGCTTCGGGCGTTCCCGTGGCGTCGGCTAGGCCCACCACGCGCACCTTGCGCACGTCGCAATCCTTGGCCTTGGTCGCCGCCGCCTTCAGCACCATCGCCGCCGGCTCGGTCAGCCGCGCCTGATTCTCCAGGAAGTAGATATCGAAACGCCCCGGCGCGCACAGCGATTCGCCCACCACCAGCGCCTCGCGCTTGGGCATCGGCGCGCACGCCGCCAGCATTCCCACGGCCGCCACAGCCAGACCCATCGATCGCTTCATCTCAGCCCTCCTCCGGCTCGGCCGGCCCATTACGCAAAAGAGGCGGCCCGTCGTCCGACAGGCCGCCTCTTCAACCTAACGCCGGTCGCGGACCTTCGCGACCGGCATTTGATCACTGATCAATAACGGCGCTGACCGTTGTCCCAGTAGCACTCGTCCTGACGATTATCGTAGCAGTAGTAGTAGCGGCCTTGATTGTCGCGGTAGCGCTGCTGGTTGTTGCGGTCCTGGTTGGAGCCGCGGATGGCGCCGGCCGTGCCGCCCAGGGCGCCGCCGATCAGAGCGCCGGTCGCAGCGTTGCCGCCGCCGACGTTGTTACCGATGATGGCGCCGGCGACGGCGCCCAGGCCGGCGCCGATGGCGCCTTGGCGGACGGTTTCGTTCGAGCCGTTGTTATAGCCGTACGGGTCGCTGGCGCAGGCCGAAGCCAGCAGGCCGGCGCCGGCAATCGCGATAATCGCCTTTTTCATGATGAATTCCTTTGTCCCTGGGTGTTGGCCCCTGTGGGCAGCAAACGTGTCCTCGCGGCATAGGTTCCGCGTTGTCAGACTGCATCGGCAACTATGGTGACGCTTGGGCGGAACGACGGCGCCTGCGGGGCGTTCGGCCGCCATGACCGATGTCGCCCACCCCCCCTCCGATGCAGACGACAAAACTGCGTTGACGCCCCATGCCCAGATCCGGCACGCCGTGATGCTGGTCAATCCGCTGTCCGGAAGCGTGGGGCCACGCGCCGCCGGCGAAGCCGAAGCCCTGTTGGGGCAGTATGACCTCAAGGCCGAGGTCGTGTCGTTCGAAGGGGGCAACTTCGACCAGATCATCGCCGACGCCTTCGCCGCCAAGCCGGACGTGATCTTCGTTCTTGCCGGCGACGGCACGGCGCGCTCGGTGGCGTCGAAGGCCAAGCCTGACGGTCCGATGATCGCGCCCCTGCCCGGCGGCACGATGAACATGTTGCCCAAGGCGCTTTATGGCACCGCGGACTGGAAGCTGGCGCTGAAGCGGGCGCTGGAGGAGGGCGAGCCTCAGGCCGTTTCGGGCGGCGAGGTTCAGGGCGAATACTTCTATTGCGCCGCCATTCTGGGATCGCCGGCGCTGTGGGCGCCGGCGCGCGAGGCGATGCGGACCGGCAAGATCAAGCTGGCCTGGCAGTACGGCCGGCGCGCCCTGAAACGCGCCTTCTCCGGCCGTCTGCGCTTCACTCTTGATGGCGGCGAGAAACGCCGGACCGAGGCTTTGGTGCTGATCAGCCCGATGATCTCCAAGGCGATGGAGGATCCCATCGGACTGGAGGCCGCCGCCATGGACCCCAGCGACACGACCCAGGCCTTCCGTCTGGCCGCGACCGCCTTGTTCAGCGATTGGCGCCAGGATCCGGCCGTCTCGACCCGTCCGGCGAAACGAATCGAGGTGCGCGCCCGCTCGAAAATTCCGGCCGTGATCGACGGCGAGCCGCTGCTGCTCAAGCCCGAGGCCGTGATCCGCTTCGTGCCCAAGGCCTTCAAGGCGCTGGCGCCCAAGCCGCCCTCAGCCGAGGACAGCATCTAGTGGGACGCGTTCTTCAGTTCTCCGACGTCCATTTCGGCTGCGAGCACAAACGCGCCTGCGCCGCGGCTCTGGACTACGCCCACGCCACGCCGAACGATCTGGTGCTGATCACCGGCGACATCACCCAGAAGGGGTTCCCCGACGAGTTCACGGCCGCGGGGGAATGGATGCGGGCCATGCCAGAGCCACGCTTCGTCATCGTCGGCAATCATGACGTGCCCTATTGGGACGCTATCGCGCGGGTCTTCCATCCCTGGCGGGCGTTCGAGACGGCGACCGGCTTTCCGGCCCACGACGGCCAGTTCTGCAGCGATGCGGTCATGGTGCGCGGCGTCGTCACCGCGCGCGGCTGGCAGGCGCGGCCCAACTGGTCGAAGGGCGTCATCGATCTGGACCAGACACGGCGTGCGGCCGAGGCCCTGCGTCAGGCGCCGATCGGCGCGCTGCGGATCCTGGCCTGCCACCATCCGCTAATCGAGATGGTCGGCACGCCGATGACCGGGGACGTCAAGCGCGGCGACGAGGCGGCCCTGATCTTCGCCGAGGCAGGCGTCGATCTGATCATGACCGGCCACGTCCATGTGCCGTTCGCCATGCCGATCCCGCTGGCGGATCGTTGCTCCTACGCCGTCGGCTGCGGGACGCTGTCGCACCGCGAGCGCGGCGCGCCGCCCGGCTTCAATCAGATCGACTGGGACGCCAAGACCATCACCGTGACGGCCCTGGCCTGGGATGGAACGAGCTATCGCTCGCACCAGGTCTGGCGACTTCCCCGCCGGCAGGACACCCGCAAGGCGACCACCGCGCCCAGCCCGGTCGAGCCGGGCGCCTTGGAGAAGGCGGCGGTCTGAAGACTTCAGATCCGTCCCCTCCCTGCGAAGCGAGGAGGTGGCTCGAAGAGTAGCGGAGAGACGGAGGGGTTCTTTGCCGCATTGCAGGCGCCGGTGGGACTTCAAGAGCCCCTCCACCACGCTACGCGCGGTCCCCCTCCCCACGCTGTGGGGAGGAGAAGGCTGGGATCAACGGAACGGCGGCTCGTCGAAGGCGCGTAGCTTGCGCGAGTGCAGCTTGGAGCCTTCGCTGCGCATCAGGTCGACCGCCTGGATGCCGATCTGCAGGTGTTCAGAGATCGAGCCTTCGTAGAAACGGTTGGCCTGGCCCGGCAGTTTGATCTCGCCGTGCAGCGGCTTGTCCGAGACGCACAGCAACGTCCCGTAGGGCACGCGGAACCGGTAGCCCTGGGCCGCGATGGTGGCGCTTTCCATGTCGATTGCGACGGCTCTGGACTGGTTGAAGCGCAGCGCCGACTTGGAATAGCGCAGCTCCCAGTTCCGGTCGTCGGTGGTGACGACGGTGCCGGTGCGCAGGCGCAGCTTGACCTCGTCGCCCGGCATGCCGCTGACCGACTTGGTGGCGTCATAGAGCGCGCGCTGGACCTCGGCGATCGAGGGGATCGGAATGTCGGGCGGCAGCACCGCGTCCAGAACGTGATCGTCGCGCAGATAGGCGTGGGCCAGCACATAGTCGCCGATGGTCTGGCTGGCGCGCAGGCCGCCGCAGTGACCGATCATCAGCCAGACGTGCGGACGGGTGACCGCCAGGTGATCCGTGATCGTCTTGGCGTTGGACGGGCCGACGCCGATGTTGACCAGGGTCACGCCCTTATGGCCCGGCGCGGTCAGGTGATAGGCCGGCATCTGGTGCTTCTTCCAGGCCGTGTCGCTGATCGCCGCCTCGGGGTTGGGGGTGTCACGCGTGATCACCACGCCGCCGGCGCAGGACAGGGTCTGATACGGCGAGCCGGGCGTCCGAAGTTGCTCGATGGCCCAACGCACAAACTCATCGACGTAGCGATTGTAGTTGGTGAACAGGACATAGGACTGAACGTCGTCCACCGGCGTGCCAGTGTAGTGTTTCAGCCGCGCCAGCGAGAAGTCGGTTCGCAGGCCGTCGAAGTGCGACAGGGGGAAGTCGCCGCCCATTTCGAACAGGCCATCGGCGATCTCGTCGCCGATATGGGCCAGGTCCGTAGTGGGGAACCAGCGCGCAAGAGCCGCCGTCATCGACCGGTCCAGCGCGACCTCAAGCCCGTCGGTCACATAGGGGAAGGGGATTTCCTGGCGAGACAGGCCAACCTCGAAGGTCGCATTATATTCCTGCTCCAGCAGGCCCAGCTGTTCGGTCAGATAGGGGCGGAACAGGTCCGGTCGCGTGATCGTGGTCGAATAGCTACCCTGTCTTGACAGCCGGGCGTAGGCGCGCGGCTCCAGGTCCTGGGGGCGATCCCCGTCCCAGCGGATGCGAAGTTCGGGATAGGCGAACACCCCTTCGGCGCGTTTGACCGGATCGGGCCGCGCGCCGGTATTGACGAAATCCCGCACGGCGTCGCGCAGGTTGGTCACGGATTGGGTGTAGAGGGTTTCGAGGCGGTCCAGCGCCGCCTGTGCTGTCATCTGTTCTGTCATGACTTCCTCTAGCGAAGCTTCGCGGCTTTGGCGAGGCGCCGCCCGTTCAAACCCGATTTCGCTGCATTGCAGCAATTTATGACGGGCGTGCGGTTGCGGATCGGGGCGTGACGGCGCATCTGGCCCGGATGTCTTCTTCCCTTGCGTCAGCGCCCGCCAAGAAGGAGCTCGGCTTCGTCGAGTTCGTCTGCCTCATCGCCCTGATGATGGCGCTGAATGCGCTGGCGATCGATTCGATGCTGCCGGCCCTGCCGCACATCGGCGCCGACCTGAACGTGGCGACCGACAACGACCGACAATGGGTGGTGACGGCCTACCTGCTGGGCTTCGGCGGGGCGCAGCTGTTCTACGGCCCATTGGCGGATCGGTTCGGGCGAAAGCCTGTCCTGCTGTTCGGCGTCGGCGTCTATGTGATGTTCAGCCTGCTGGCGACCCTGGCGCCCACCTTCGAGACGCTGATCATGGCCCGCATCGGCCAGGGTCTGGGTAGCGCCTGCACCCGCGTGCTGGCCGTCTCCATCGTGCGCGACCGGTATGAGGGACGCACCATGGCGCGGGTCATGTCGTTCAGCTTCCTGGTCTTCCTGGGCGTGCCAATCCTGGCGCCGTCGCTGGGACAACTGATCATGCTGGTCGGACCGTGGCGCTGGATTTTCGCCGGGCTGGGCCTGATCGGGGTCGGCCTGATCGTCTGGGCGTCGTTGCGCCTGCCCGAGACGCTGAAGCCCGAGGATCGGCTGCCCATTCAGGTTAAGCGTCTGACGGCGGCCTACAAGATCGCCCTGACCGATCGTACGGCCGTCGGCTACACCCTGGCCATGACGGCGATCACCGGGGCCCTGTTCGGCTTCATCAACTCGTCGCAGCAGATTTTCGCCGACGTCTTTCACGCCGAGGCGGCGTTTCCGGCGGTGTTCGCGCTGATCGCGGGCGGCATCGCCGTGGCCTCGATCGTCAATGCGCGGCTGGTGGTGAGGCTGGGCTCCCGCAAGATTTCGCACACCGCCCTGATCGGCTTCACCAGTATCGCGGCCATCCATGCGGTGGTGGCGATCAGCGGTCATGAATCGATCTGGACCTTTGCGGTGCTGCAGACCCTGACCATGTTCTGTTTTGGCCTGATCGCGGGCAATTTCGGATCGATGGCGATGGAGACGATGGGCAAGATCGCGGGCACGGCCGCCTCGATCCAGGGGTTCATCTCCACCATCGTCGGCTCGCTGCTGGGCTTTGCGGTGGGCCAACAGTTCAATGGCACGACCATTCCGATGTCGGTCGGCTTCACCGTCTTTGGTTTGATCGCCCTGGGTTGGGTGCTGTTCGCCGAGCGGGGGCGGCTGTTCCGGGCCCATCACGCGCCGGTCGCCGCCAAGGCTTGATCTTTTTCGCGTTTCCGCGCGTTCTCCGGGCCAATCGTCAAGATCAGCCCAGGAAAAACCTCGATGACGCGCAAAGCGATCGGTCTCGTCTCCGCCCTCGCCCTGGCCGCCGCCATGGGTCTGAGCGCCTGCTCCACCACGACGGGAGGGTCGGCCATGACCCCGCCCGCCATCGCCCCGGCGCCCGGTCCAGAAGCGGTGGACGTCCACACCCACGCCCGGCCCGAGATCGCCCGCGTCGTCGATGTCGCCTTGGATCTGACCGCCGACTTCAACGCCAAGACCCTGGCGGGCACGGCGACTCTGGATATCCTGGCGATCCCGGGCGCCAACGAGATCGTGCTGGATATCCGCGACCTGGACATTCAGGACGTGCGCGACGCGGCGGGTCAGCCGCTGCGCTATGTCGTCGGCGACAATGACGCCGTTCTGGGCCAGCCGCTGACGGTCTATTTCCCGGCCTTCGCCGCCAATGAGCGACGAAAGATCACCATCCGCTATTCCACCCGCCCGAATGCGGCGGCGCTGCAATGGTTGAACCCCAGCCAGACGGCCGGCGGACAGAAGCCCTATCTGTTCAGCCAGGGCCAGGCGATCCTGACCCGCACCTGGGTGCCGACCCAGGACAGCCCCGGCATCCGTCAGACCTATTCGGCCCGCATCACCGCGCCCGAAGACCTGACGGTGGTCATGAGCGCCGACCACCTGACGCCCAACGGCGAGCGAGCCGCAAACGGCATGAAGACCTGGCGCTTCCGGATGGACAATCCGATCCCGCCCTATCTCATCGCGCTGGGCGTCGGCGACATCGCCTTTGCGCCGTTCGACGGCCGCACCGGGGTCTGGACCGAGCCCAGCCGCCTGCGTGCCGCCCAGTGGGAGCTGGAGCCGACCGCCCAGATGGTGACGGCGGCCGAGAAGCTGTACGGCCCCTATCGGTGGGGCCGCTACGACCTGCTGGTCCTGCCGCCGTCCTTCCCGTTCGGCGGGATGGAAAACCCGAAGCTGACCTTCGCCACCCCGACTATCATCGCCGGCGATCGCTCGCTGGTGTCGCTGGTCGCGCACGAACTGGCGCACTCCTGGTCGGGCAATCTGGTCACCAACGCGACCTGGAACGACTTCTGGCTGAACGAGGGCTTCACCGTCTATTTCGAGAACCGGATCATGGAGTCGGTCTATGGTCATGACCGCGCCATGCAGGAGCAGGTGCTGGGCTGGGACAGCCTTCAGGATACGCTGAAGTCCCTGCCGGCGGCGGACACCCGCCTGCATCTGGACCTGAAGGGCCGCGATCCCGACGACGGCATGAACGATATCGCCTATGAGAAGGGCGCCCTGTTCCTGCGGACCATCGAACGCACCGTCGGGCGGGATCGGTTCGACGCCTGGCTGCGCGGCTATTTTGATCGCAACGCCTATCGCCCGATGACCACGGCCATGTTCCTGCAAGACATCCGCGACAATCTGATCAAGGGCGACGCGGCGCTGGAAAGCCAGTTGCAGATGGACGCCTGGGTCTATCAGCCCGGCCTGCCGTCCAACGCCGTGGCGCCGGTGTCCCATGCGTTCGAGCCGGTGGATGCGGCCGCCGTCGCCTTCTTCAAGGACAAGGGACCGGCCTCGGCCATTCCGTGGGCGGACTGGAACACTCAGCAGCGCCAGCGTTTCCTGGGCTGGCGGCCCGAGGGTCTGCGGACGGGCGCCGCCTGGCTGACAAATGCGCAGCTGGCCGATCTGGAGCGGACGCTGAACCTGGCGAACGAAGGCAACGCCGAACTGACCTTCGCCTGGCTGCAGATCGCCCTGGCCCATCGGTATCAGCCGTCGGTCGCCACGGCCGAAAAATTCCTGACCAGCCAGGGCCGTCGGAAGTTCGTCCTGCCGCTGTTCCAGACCCTGTGGAACGAGGGCGACTGGGGTCGCAGCAACGCGCGGCGCATCTACGCCGAGGCCCGGCCGCTCTATCACCCGGTCACCAGCGGTTCGGTCGATCAGCTGGTCGGACGGCCGTTAGGCTAGAGGTCCACGACCGCCACGCCAGTTTCCGCCGACAGCCGTTCCGCCAGGACGGCCCGGTGGCAGCCGGCGTGGTCGGCCTCGAAGCACAGCAGGGCGACGGGTTTGTCGGCCGCCAGCGCCTTCAGCCGCTCGTACTCGATCTGCGCCTGGGGCTCGGCCAGGTGATCGGCGAAGATGGCGCGCATCTCGTCCACGCGGCCCTTGCGCGCCGCGTCACGTCCGGCCTTGGGCGTGCCCAGCCCGCGCAGGTGGACATAGTCGATCCCTTCGGCCTTCAGGCTCTCGCCCAGGATCGTCTTGGAAAAGCCGGCGCGGCGGGACGCGGCGACCGCGCGGACATCGATCAGGGTCTGCACACCGGCCGTCTTCAGCCGCGCGATGACGTCGGCCTGGGTCGCGCCCTCGTAGCCAATGGTGAAAAGCTTCATCCGCCTCAGATGGGCGGCCGCGCGTCGAACGCCAGCGTGACCGTGAAGGCCCGCGTTGCGGTGCGGCGCCCTATCGTCTATCCCGCCGAAACGGATTTCGACTGGAGCTTTCCCCATGGCTGACCTCGCCCCCGGCGTCGTGACCCTCTTCGGAGGTTCGGGCTTTATCGGGTCGCAGGCGGTGCGCGCCCTGGCGCGTCGCGGCTGGCGCATTCGGGTCGCCGTGCGCAACCCGGTCCTGGCGATCGAAATCCAGCCGCTGGGCGATCCCGGGCAGATCCAGTTCATGCGCTGCGACATCACCAACCCCGCGGACGTGGCGCAGGCCGTGCGCGGCGCGGACGCCGTCGTCAATCTGGTCGGCGTCCTGCATGACGCAGGCGGCAAGCGCGGCTTCGACGCCGTTCACACCGAGGCGGCCAAGACCATCGCCGAGGCCGCCAAGGCGGCGGGCGTTGAGCGCCTGGTCCAGATCTCGGCCATCGGCGCCGACGCCGCCAGCCCTTCGGCCTATGGTCGCACCAAGGCCCAGGCCGAGGCGGCCGTTCGCGACGTCTATCCGGACGCGGTGATCCTGCGTCCGTCGCTGGTGTTCGGCGCGGGCGACAGCTTCCTCAATCGCTTCGCCGCCATGGCGACGATGGCGCCGGCCCTGCCGCTGATCGGCGGCGGCGAAACCCGGTTCCAGCCGGTCTATGTCGGCGATGTCGCCGAGGCCATCGCGCGCGGCGTGACCCGCGCGGACGCCGCCGGCCGCACCTATGAACTGGGCGGGCCGAGCCTCTATACCTTCCGCGAGGTGCTGGAGTTGGTGCGTCGTGAGACGGGCCGTGACCGGATGCTGGTTTCGGTGCCCTTCATCGTCGCCAAGCCCCTGGGTTCGCTGCTGCAACTGAGCCGGTTCGTCGGCCTGACCCCGCCGCTGACGCGCGATCAGGTGCTGATGCTGGAAAAGGACAATGTGGTTGCCGCCGACGCGTTCGGCCTCAGCGATCTGGGCATCGACCATCCGGCCGGCATGGCGGCGATCGCCCCGTCCTATCTGTGGCGCTACCGCGTCGGCGGCCAGTTCGCCGAAGCGCCCGCCCACTGAACCCTCCCCATCTGATGCCGCCGCCGGTCGCCTTCGCGCCCGGCGGCGTCTTCTGTTCGGGAACAAAGAGTGCACAGCTTAAGGATGCCGGCCACGCGCCTCCAGTTCTCCTCGACCGATACGCCTGACCTGAACGACGCGCGGGCGTTGTTGGCGCGCGTCTGGGGTCACGCCGACTTCCGGGGGCTGCAGGGGCGGGTGGTCGAGCAAATCCTGTCGGGCGGCGATGTGCTGGCGGTCCTGCCGACCGGCGGCGGCAAGAGTGTCTGCTATCAGATCCCGGCCATCCTGCGTCCCGGACTGGGGCTGGTGGTGTCGCCGCTGATCGCCCTGATGACCGATCAGGTCGAGGCGTTGAAGCAGCAGGGCGTCGCGGCGGCGCGGCTGGATTCCGGGGTGTCGCTGGACGAGCGCTCGGCCATCTGGGCGGCGGCGCGGTCGGGGGAACTGGACCTGCTCTATGTCTCGCCGGAAGGCCTGGCGGCGGGCGCCATGATGGGCCGGCTGGCGGAACTGCCGCTGAGCCTGATCGCCATCGACGAGGCGCACTGCGTCTCGCAATGGGGTCACGACTTCCGGCCCGACTATCGCAACCTGGGTCTGCTGGCCGAGCGGTTTCCCGATGTGCCGCGCATCGCGGTGACGGCGACCGCCGACGCCCGCACGCGCGACGACATCCTGCGCTCGCTGCGGCTGGAAGAGGCGACGGTCTTCGTCGACAGTTTCGCGCGTCCGAACCTGCAACTGTCGGCCGAGCGCAAGGAGAGCGCGTCTCGGGCCAAGACCGATGCGCGGGTTATTGAACTGGTGCGCGAACGGCGGGGCAAGTCGGGCGTGGTCTATTGCGGCAGCCGCGACGGTTGCGACCGCGTGGCGCAGGCCCTGCGCGACGCCGGGACCAACGCCATCGCCTATCACGCCGGCATGGACACGAAAGAGCGCGACCGCCGGCTGGAACGCTTCTTGGCCGAGGAGGGCGCCGTCATGGTCGCGACCATCGCCTTCGGCATGGGCGTCGACAAGGCCGACGTGCGCTTCGTCATCCACGCCGATCCGCCGGGCAGCCTGGAGGCCTATTGGCAGGAGATCGGCCGGGGCGGGCGCGACGGCGAGCCGGCCGAGGGCATCACCCTGTATGGCCCATCAGACATCGCCTGGTCCTTGCGTCGGCTGGACAGCCGCCCGATGGCCGAGGAGGTCAAACAGGTCCAGGTCAGGAAGACCCGCCAGCTGTTCGCCATGCTGGACGGCGCCGTCTGTCGCGCCCAGGCCGTGCGGCGATACTTCGGCGAGCATGACGCCCAGCCTTGCGGCGTCTGTGACATCTGCGGCGACCCGCCCCAGCTTTACGACGCGACCGTCCCGGCCCAGAAGGCGCTGGCGGCGGTGCAGCGCTTGGGCGGCCGGTTCGGGCGCAATCGCGTCGTCGATCACCTGACCGCCCGCACCAAGGATGTGCAGCCGTGGGAGCAGCAACTGTCCACCTGGGGCATAGGGCGCGAGATTTCGCTGAACAGCTGGCGCGAGATCGTCGATCACCTGCTGTTCGAAGGTCTGCTGGCCGAGGATCCTAATGACGGCAAGCCGCTGGTCGGGCTGGGCGATCCCGAGGCGGTGCGCGCCGTCTATCGCGGCGAGCGCCAGATCGAGGTGCGTCGTGCGCCTCTGAGGGCCGATACGGCCCCGCGCCGTCGTGACCGATCGGGCGAAGGGCGCAATGCGGCGCTGGAGACGATGGACGCGGACGTCCGCGCTCGGTTCGAGGCTTTGCGCGCCTGGCGCCGCGACCGCGCCTCGGAACAGCACGTCCCGCCCTATGTCATCTTCCAGGACCGGACGCTGCTGGAGATCGCCCACGCCGAGCCGGGCGACCTGAACAGTCTGGGCGCCATTTCCGGCGTCGGTCAGTCGAAGCTGGATCGCTACGGCAAGGGCGTGCTGGAGGCGCTGGCCGCCCTCTAGAAGGCGTCAGACTTCCGGCTTGGGCGGGGCGGTGATGACTTCGACGTTGTCGTTCAGCAGATAGGACAGTTCCGACAGGGCTGTGGCGCGCTCGGCCGGGTTGGCGGCGGCCTGAACGGCCTGAACCTTCTTGGGCATGTCCTCGGAAATGCCGCGCAGGATGCATTTCAGGTCGCCGTCGGTGCCGCGTTCCTTCAGGATCAGGTGACCCTGCATGTCCAAGGCGGCCAACTGTTCCGCCTGGGCTTTGAAGCCGGTGAAGGCCTGGCTGGTGAAGAAGGCGGCGTCGTCGGCGGCCTTGGCGGCGGCCCAGCCATCGACGACAGCCTTCAGGCTGGCTGAGCGCGAGATGATGTCGGCGAACAGCGGCTCGCCCGCCACCGAGATCGGCGCGCCGGGCGCGGCGGCCGGCTGTTCGGCGGCCAGGGCCACCGAGGGATTGGACATCGCCAGGGCGATCGTGAGAGCAAGGCCGCAGGACATGGAGGTGACTTCCTGTTTCAGCGTCCGCTGGGACGTTGAACCTGAATACGCCCCAGCCGTAAACGAGTGTTTACCCTGTCATTCCCGATGGAGACGACGATGACCCGCGACGCCGCCTGGACCGCCTTCGACCAAGCCGCCGCCGAGGCCGCCTCCGCGCGGATCGTGGATCAGTTCGCCGCCGATCCCGACCGGCTGGCGCGGATGTCGGTCGAAGCGGCGGGGCTTTATCTGGACCTGTCGAAACAGAGCTGGACCGGGGCCGCCTTCGACGCCTGTCTGAATCTGGCGCGCGCCAGCGACGTGGAGGGACGTCGCGCGGCCCTTTTCGCCGGCGAGGCCGTCAATCTGACCGAAGGGCGGGCGGTGCTGCACCCGGCCCTGCGCGCCGCGTCGGGTGCCGACTTCAAGGCCCTGGGTGAGCCGGTCTCGGCTGAGGTGGACGCCGTGCGGGCGGACATGAAGGCCTATGCCGACGCCGTGCGGTCGGGCGCCGAGGCGGGCGCGACGGGGCGCAAGTTCGAGGCGATCGTCCATGTCGGCATCGGCGGGTCGGACCTGGGGCCGCGCGTGGTCTGGGACGCCCTGCGCCCACTCGATCCGGCCATCGATCTGCGCTTCGTCGCCAATATCGACCCGCGCGACATGGCCGAGGCGTTGACCGGCCTCGATCCCGAAACCACCCTGGTCGTGGTCGTGTCCAAGACCTTCACCACCCAGGAAACCCTGGCCAATGCAGAGGCGGCCAAGGCTTGGCTGGCTGCGTCGCTGCCGGCCGAGGGGATGACCAAACACTTCATCGGGGTGACGGCGGCGCCGGACAAGGCGGCGGCCTTTGGCTGCGGCCGGACGTTCGCTTTCCGGGACTGGGTCGGCGGGCGCTATTCCCTGTGGTCGGCGGTCAGCCTGTCGTGCGGCATCGCCCTGGGCTGGGACGTATTCGAGGATATGCTGGCGGGCGCCGCGGAGATGGATGCGCATTTCGTCTCGGCGCCGCTGGAGCGAAACGCGCCGATCCTGCTGGCCCTGGCCCAGGTGTTCAACGTCGACGGTCTTGACCGGCCCGCCCGCACCGTCGCCCCCTATGCCCACGCCCTGCGCCGCCTGCCGTCCTTCCTGCAGCAGCTGGAGATGGAGTCGAACGGCAAGCGGGTGCATCGCGACGGCACGCCGGTGACGCGCCAGACCTGCCCCGTCGTCTTCGGCGAGCCGGGCACCAACGGCCAGCACGCCTTCTTCCAGCAGATCCACCAGGGGCCGGAGGTGGTGCCGGCGGAGTTCGTGATCGTCGCCAAAACGCATGCGGATGCGCCGGAATCGCCGCTCTGGTCCAACGCCTTGGCCCAGGGCCAGGCCCTGATGCTGGGCAAGACGACCGAGGCCGCCAAGGTCGAGGGGTTGGCGCAAGGATTGTCGGAGCAAGAGGCGACGCGCCTGGCGTCCCACCGCACCTTCACCGGCAACCGTCCGTCGACGGCCATCGTCATGGAGCGGCTGACGCCCGAGACCCTGGGCGCGCTTCTGGCCCTCTATGAGCACAAAACCTTCGTCGAGGGCGTGATCTGGGACATCAACAGCTTCGACCAATGGGGCGTCGAACTGGGCAAGGTCCTGGCCAAGGCGATCCTGAAGGACGTGGACGCGGGCGGCCCCTCGGCGGACCTTGATCCGTCCACGGCGGCCCTGATGACGCGTTTGATGGTCTGACGCGAAAAGGGCCCGTCCTTGCCGGACGGGCCCTCCCCGGTCATTCACACTGTCAAATACTTACCAGCGGCGGTCGTAGCGGTAGTCGCGATCGTTGCGATAGTCGCGACGGTCATAGCGCGAGTCGTAACGGCGGCCGTCGTAGCGGTAGTCGTAGCCCGAGCGGCTGCGGTCGATGCCGTGCTCGCGCTCCCAGTGGCCCTGGTTACGGTAGCATTGGCCGCCGCGATAATACTCGCAGCCCGAGCCGCGGTTGGAGGCCACCGCGCCCAGCGCCGCGCCGGCAAGCGCACCGCCTGCGATATAGCTGCCGTCGCCGTTGCCATAGATGGCGCCCGCCAGACCGCCCACAGCGGCGCCGATCAGGGCGTTGCGGCCGGTGTTGTCGCGGTCGCGCGATTGCGCGGAAGCCGGAGCGGCCATCAGGCTCAGGGCCACGACGGGGGCGGCGGCGACCGCAGTGATCTTCAGCAGCTTGGACATTTTGGTCTCCTTGTTTGCTTGCCGATCTGCGTTTCCGGGGCGGGAAGGCATCCAGCGTTGAGGCCGTTCTATCGCTCCCAGTTTGAACGACCCCGGAGGTCGGCATTCATTTTCGGTTCATTTGTCTCAGAGAATTCGCGCGGCGATCCATCGCCGCCGCTTGACGATGACCCTGCCTCTGCCTAACTCCCGCTCGCGTTAGCACTCTCGCTGGTCGGCTGCCAAAACGGCGATTGCGAGAGCGCCGCACACCGTTTCAGAAACGCCCCGATCCGGGGGTTTTACAGGGAGAAGTCCGATGGCGTTCCGTCCGCTCGGCGACCGCGTGCTGGTCAAGCGCGTTGAAGAAGAATCCAAGACCAAGGGTGGCATCATCATCCCCGACACCGCCAAGGAAAAGCCGCAGGAAGGCGAAGTCGTCTCTGTCGGCCCTGGCGCCCGCGACGACACCGGCAAGGTCAATGCTCTGGAGCTGAAGGCCGGCGACCGCATCCTGTTCGGCAAGTGGTCGGGCACGGAAGTGAAGATCGACGGCGAAGACCTGATCATCATGAAGGAATCCGACGTCCTGGGCGTGCTGTCCTAAGCACCCGACGTCCGACGTTCTTCAATCAATCCATATAGATAGGAGCTGCCCGCATGGCCGCTAAAATCGTACACTTCAACACCGACGCGCGCGACAAGATGCTGCGCGGCGTCAACGTGCTTGCCAACGCCGTCAAGGTGACGCTGGGTCCCAAGGGCCGCAACGTCGTGATCCAGAAGTCCTTCGGCGCTCCGCGCTCGACCAAGGACGGCGTGTCGGTCGCCAAAGAGATCGAGCTGGAAGACGCCTTCGAGAACATGGGCGCCCAGATGATCCGCGAAGTCGCTTCGAAAACGAACGACAAGGCGGGCGACGGCACCACCACCGCAACCGTTCTGGCTCAAGCCATCGTGCAAGAGGGCCTGAAGGCCGTCGCCGCCGGCATGAACCCGATGGATCTGAAGCGCGGCATCGACAAGGCTGTCGGCCTGGTGCTGGAAGAGATCAAGTCGAACTCCAAGCCGGTCTCCAACAACTCGGAAATCGCCCAGGTCGGCACCATCTCGGCCAACGGCGACTCGGAAATCGGTGAGCTGATCGCCCAGGCGATGGCCAAGGTCGGCAACGAAGGCGTCATCACCGTCGAGGAAGCCAAGACCGCCGACACGACCGTCGACGTCGTCGAAGGCATGCAGTTCGACCGCGGTTACCTGTCGCCTTACTTCATCACCAACGCCGACAAGATGGAGGCCCAACTCGAAGAGCCGCTCATCCTGCTGTTCGAGAAGAAGCTGACCTCGCTGCAAGCCATGCTGCCGATCCTGGAAGCCGTGGTGCAGTCGGGCCGTCCGCTGCTGATCATCGCCGAGGACATCGAAGGCGAAGCCCTGGCGACCCTGGTCGTCAACAAGCTGCGTGGCGGCCTGCGCGTCGCCGCCGTCAAGGCTCCGGGCTTCGGCGATCGCCGCAAGGCCATGCTGGAAGACATCGCCATCCTGACGGGCGGCCAGGTCATCTCGGAAGACCTCGGCATCAAGCTTGAGAGCGTCACCATCGACATGCTCGGCAAGGCCAAGAAGGTCACGATCACCAAGGACGACACCACCATCGTCGAAGGCGTCGGCGGCAAGGACGAGATCGAAGCCCGCGTGGCCCAGATCAAGCGCCAGATCGAAGACACCACCTCCGACTACGACAAGGAAAAGCTGCAGGAACGTCTGGCCAAGCTGGCCGGCGGCGTCGCGGTTCTCCGCGTCGGCGGTTCGACCGAAGTCGAAGTGAAGGAAAAGAAGGACCGCGTCGACGACGCCCTGAACGCCACGCGCGCCGCGGCTGACGAAGGCATCGTTCCGGGCGGCGGCATCGCCCTGCTGAAGGCCTCCAAGATCCTGGCCGACGTCAAGGGCGACAACGCCGACCAGAACGCCGGCATCGCGATCATCCGTCGCGCCCTGCAGGCTCCGATCCGTCAGATCGCCGAAAACTCCGGCGTCGAAGGCTCGATCGTGGTCGGCAAGGTGCTGGAAAACGGCGACGCTTCGTTCGGCTTCAACGCCCAGACCGAAGAGTACGGCGACCTGGTGCAGATGGGCGTCATCGACCCGGCCAAGGTCGTCCGCACGGCTCTGCAAGACGCCGCTTCGGTGGCCGGCATCCTGATCACGACGGAAGCCGCCGTCGCCGACGCCCCCAAGAAGTCGGGCGGCGCCTCGGCCCCCGACATGGGCGGCATGGGCGGCATGGGCGGCATGGACTTCTAAGTCCAAGCTGACCGACGCTGAAATGCAGAAGGGCGGGGCCGCAAGGTCCCGCTCTTTTTGTTTGCCTATCCTCTCTGCGAAGCGGGGAGGGGGACCGCGTAGCGGTGGGCGGGCTGTTGAAGGCCCACCGATGTCGGAGGTGCGGCGCCAGCCCCTCCGTCACGACGCCAAGAGGCGTCGCGCCACCTCCCCACGAGGTGGGGAGGAGACAGCGTTCTAGAACTCCGAAATCGCGCCCGGCTTGCGGGACCGCGTCTTCAGCCACATGACGCCCAGCAGATCCGAGACCGACGCGCGCAGGCGGCCCCAATTGGTGTATTTCGACCGACCGACCTCGCGGTGGCGGTGGTCCACGTCGAGGTACTGGTTCTTGAACCCTTCGCGGATCATCAGGGCCGGCAGGTAGCGGTGGATGTGATCGAAGTAGGGCAGGCGCAGGAAGACGTCGCGGCGGAAAGCCTTCAGCCCGCAGCCGGTGTCGTCGGCGTCGTCACCCAGCAGTTTGCGGCGGATGCGGTTGGCCCAGATCGAGGCCTGGCGCTTGGCCTCGGTATCCTGGCGTTTGGCGCGACGGCCGCCGACCAGGCCCACGTCGCCGGGGGCGGACAGAAGCGCATCGACCAGGCGAGGCGCATCGGCGGGCGGGTTCTGGCCGTCGCCGTCCATCGTCACCACGACCGGCGCGCGCGCGGCCAGGACGCCGGTTCGAACCGCCCGGCTCTGGCCCGCATTGGTCCCGTGAGCCAGCACGCGGAGCGCCGGCAGTTCGGCCATGGCGGCCTTCAGCTCGGCCAGGGTCGCGTCTTTGGACGCATCGTCCACGAAGATCATCTCGTACGAACGGCCGGCGAAGGCGGCGGCGATCTCGCGCGCCAGTGGCACGGCGGCGCCCGCCTCGTCATGGACGGGAACGACGACGGAGATTTCGGGCGTTTCGGGGGTCATCGGCGCTCCATAGAGGATAACGAGAGCTTAGGGGAGACGGCTGACGCAGGCGTGGTCGCCGTGTAAGGAGTCTGGAATGAAGACTTTCGATCTGGATGGCCGCATCGCCGGCTGGCGCGGGCCGGTTCTCGCGGCCCTGCTGACGCTGATCGCCGGCCTGCCGGGCCTGCTGCTGCTGCCGCCGCTGGATCGCGACGAGAGCCGGTTCGCCCAGGCCACGTCCCAGATGCTGGAAAGCGGCGACTATGTCGACATCCGCTATCAGGACGAGCCGCGTTGGAAGAAGCCGGTCGGCATCTACTGGATGCAGGCGCTCGCCGTGGGTCTGACCTCGGATGTCGAGGACCGCGAAATCGCGCCCTATCGCATCCCCTCCCTGCTGGGCGCCATGCTGGCGGCCTGGGCCGTGGCCTGGGCCGGCTCGGCCATGCTGGGCGGGCGGGTCGGCTTCTTCGGCGGGGCCATCATGGGGGCGACCTTCCTGCTGTCGACCGAGGCGGGGATCGCCAAGACCGACGCCATGCTGTGCGGCGCGACGACCCTGGCCATGGCGGCGCTGGCGCGCATCTATATGGCGACGAAGGCGGGCGAACGACCGATACGGCCGCATAAGCTGCTGTTCTGGATCGGGATCGGTCTGTCGATCCTGATCAAGGGACCGATCGGGTTCCTGGTCGTGGCCTTGGCGATCATCGCCCTGTCGATCTGGGATCGGAACATAAAATGGCTGTATCGCCTCGGCTGGGGTTGGGGCCTGCCGCTGGTCGCCCTGATGGTCGGACCGTGGGCGATCGCCATCACCATCGCCACCGACGGCGGTTTCTGGCGCGAGGCCATCGGCGGGGACCTGGCGCCCAAGATCGCCGGCGCGCACGAAAGCCATTCGGGCTTCCCCGGCATGTATCTGCTGCTGGCGCCCCTGCTGTTCTTCCCTTCGACCCTGCTCTTGCCCGCCGCCGTCTCGACGGGCTGGAGCCGGCGCGCCGAGCCGGCGATCCGGTTCCTGGTCTGCTGGCTGGTCCCAGGCTGGCTGATGTTCGAACTGGCGCCGACCAAGCTGTGGCACTACACCCTGCCGACCTTCGGAGCGCTGGCCCTGTTGGCGGCCGCGGCCCTGGCCCAACCCATCGGCAAGGTCTCGCGCATCACCGGCGCGGTGCTGGGCGCGTTCGCGGCTCTGCTGATCATCGGCATCACCGTCTATGGGCTGACGGTCTATGGCACCTCGACGGCCCAGACCTGGGCGGCGCTGACGGTGGTCATGGCGCTGGCGGCAGGGGCGATGGGGGGCTTCCTGCTGCTGAACCGCGCGCCGGTCGCAGCGCTGGTCGCTTCGCTGGCCTTCGGGATCGTGGCGCACGCGGCTCTGTCGGGCACCATCCGCCAACTGCGGCCCCTGGCCATCGCGCCTCAGCTGGAAAAGGCGCTGGAGGCGGCGGACCTGCACCCGCGTCAGGGGCGCACGCCGGGGCCCGTGGCGATCACCGGCTTCCATGAACCCAGCTTCGTCTTCCTGACCGGACGCGACACCGACCTGACCGACGCCCAAGGCGCGGCTGAGGCCCTGGCCGAGGGGCGGCCCGCCATCGTCGAGGGACGCGACGCCGACGCCTTCCGTGCGGCGGCGGCGCGTCTGGGCGTGTCCGGTCGCGCGGTCGGGACGGTCAACGGCTACAACTATTCGGCGGGCGATCCGGTCAGCCTGACCGTCTATGCGCCGCCGCCCCGAAGCGGGAACGGGAACGCCGCAGCGGGAGCCGAGTAATGGGCCGCTTCATCCAGATCGTCGAAGTCGGGCCGCGTGACGGGCTGCAGAACGAAAAGGCGGTGCTTGAGCCCGCCGTCCGCGCCGATCTGGTGCGGCGGCTCGAGCAGGCGGGGGCGAAGCGGATCGAGGCCGTCTCCTTCGTCCACCCCAAATATGTGCCGCAGATGGCCGGCGCCGAGGAGGTCATGGCCGCCCTGGCTCACGAGGCGGGCCGCAGCCGCATCGGCCTGGTGTTGAACGGCAAGGGCTATGACCGGGCGCTGGCGACCGGGGTGGACGAGGTCAATGTCTCGGTCGCCGCCACCGACGGCTTTGGCCTGAAGAACCAGGGCCTGGCGGTGAAGGATCAACTGGCCATGCTGGGCGAGATCGTCGCCCGCCGCCACAACGCCGAGGCCAGCGAGTGCGCGCCGTCGCTGTCGGCCATGATCTCTTGCGTCTGGGGTTGTCCATTCGACGGCGAGGTGTCGGTCGATCAGGTCGCGGACATGGTCGGCGCCATCGCCGATATGGGCGTGGGCGAAATCGGTCTGGCCGACACCATCGGCGCGGGCGATCCCTGGGCGGTGACGAGAAAGGTCGAGGCGGCCAAGGCGGCCGCGCCGAATGCGACCCTGCGCCTGCATTTCCACGACACCCGCAATACCGGCCTGGCCAACGCCTATGCCGGCGTCGAGGCCGGGATCGACGTGCTGGACGCCTCGGTCGGAGGGATCGGCGGCTGTCCGTTCGCGCCGGGCGCCACGGGAAACATCGCCACCGAGGATCTGGTCTATATGCTGGCGCGGGGCGGATATGAGACCGGCTATGATCTGGACGCCCTGATCGCGACGGCGCGCTGGATCGGCGAGGCCATCGGCCGGCCGGCGCCGTCGGCGCTCAGCCGGGCAGGCGGATTTCCCAAGCGCTGAACCTTTGTGGCGGCGTTTCGCAAACGGCGCTAAATCGAGGTGAACAGGCGTAGCCGTTTGGACCGGCTGCGAAGAGGACCGTCCATGCTGCTCGCCATTCCGCTGCTGCTGATCCCGGTAGTGTTCTACAATATCGTAGTGCTGTTCGGCGCGCCGAGCGGGGCGGGGATGGTGCAGGCGGACGTGCTGCTGCGCGACCCGCTGTTTTCCGTCACGATGACCTCGGGCGCGCAATGGACGATCGGATCCGGCGACCTGATCCTGTTTCTCGGCTTGATCCTGCTGTTCTTCGAGCTGGTGAAGTCCACCTCCAGCCAGCGCATCGCCATCATCAATCACGCCCTGTCGATGATCCTTTTCGTAGGCGTGCTGGTGGAGTTCCTGCTGCTGCCGGGATTCGCGACCTCGACCTTCTTCCTGATCGTGATCATGATCCTGCTGGATGTCCTGGCCGGGTTTATCGTGACCATCATCGCGTCGCGCAAGGATTTCGATTTCGGCGGGGCGTAAGCCGAACGGCTCTCCCCAACAACGGGCTCAAGTAGCGCGAAGCGCGATAGCCCTTAAGAAAAAGCCGTGAAGATCAGGGCGACGACGGCGACGTCGAAGGCTTTGGCGGCGAGGGCGAAGACGGCGGGCATGGGCGAGTCCGGCTGAGAGCGTTATGCCTTGCTCCCCAGCAAACCCCGTGCCGCCCGAGCGGCGTCAGCTCAGATGTCGGTCTTGGCGGTCTTGCCCGTTTTCGGACGACGCTCGGCCGCGCCGGAATATTCGGCTCCAAGGTAGGCGGATCGGGCTGCATCCAGCACCGGCGGCCCTCCGCGCAGGCCGCGTTTCTGCCCGCTCTGGCCCATCTGCTGGGCGACGAAGGCGGCGGCGCCGGGCTCGGGCGTCGGCAGGACGGCAGCTCTTGCCGGGGTTGGTTGCGGCTCGACGATCTCAGGCGCATCGACGGGGACCAGGGCGCGCGAGGCGGATCGGGCGCGCCGCTCGCGCTCGCGGCGTTCGCCTTCGCGGCGATCCACCCGGTCCGGTCCGCCGACGGCCTGGATCCGGTCGGTCATTTGCTCTTGCCGCCCGCCAGCTTTTCGATCTGACGACGCATCTCGTCCATCTGCCGACGCATCTCGTCCAAGGCGTCAGGCGCCTCGGGCGGCGGGGCCGGCTCGGCCTTGTCATCCGAGGCGGAGGGCGTCGGCTCGGCGCGGGGGTAGGTGAAGGCCGGGAACATCTGCATGGCGCGCTCGAACATCGCCATATTGGCGCGCGCGGCGTCCTCCATCAGCGTCGCGCCCGCGCCAGTGCCGAAGGCGCGGCCCATCTGACTGGCGAACTGCTCCTGCTGGCGACCGAAGTTGGCCAAGGACATCTCCAGATAGGAGGGCAGGACGCCCTGCATCTGACCGCCGTAGAAGCCGATCAGCTGGCGCAGGAACTGAACCGGCAGCAAGGCCTCGCCCCGGCTCTCTTCCTCGAAAATGATCTGGGTCAGGATCTGGCGGGTCAGGTCGTCGTTGGTCTTGGCGTCATAGACGACGAACTCCGTGCCCTCGCGCACCATGGTCGCCAGATCTTCCAGCGTCACATAGGCGCTGGTCCGCGTGTTGTAGAGCCTGCGGTTCGCATACTTCTTGATGACGACCTGAGCGCTGTCGCCGGTCTTTCCACCCTTGGTCTTTTCGTCAGCCACGCTTGTTCTCGCGATGTTGCAACGCGTCACTATCCTCCGTTGCGACGCGATGCGCCAGAGGGGGAGAAAACCGCGGGGAACGGACGGTCGATCAGTGGCTCATGGCCGGGGCCAGCACGACGCCGACCAACACGGCTGTCCAATGCACGGTCGCTCCGGTGACGACGAACCCGTGCCAGATGGCGCGACGGAACTTCACGCGCGGGCTGATGAAGACGAAGACGCCGGCGGTGTAGATCAGGCCGCCGATGACCAGCAGGGCCAGGGCGACGGGATGGACGGTCTCGACCATCGGCTTCAGGGCCGCGACCGCCAGCCAGCCGAAGACGACATAGACGCCGCTCCAGAACTTGTCCGAGATGCGCGGCGCGAACAGCTTCACCCCGGCGCCGAGGAAGGCCAGGGTCCAGATCAGGGTGGTGAAGCCGATGGCCCACAGACCCTCGAACCGTTGGGTCGTGAAAGGGGTATAGCTGCCAGCGATCATCAGGAAGATCGCCGCCTCGTCCAGCCGCCGTAGCACCGGGCGCGCAGCGCAGGGGTTGGTCCAGTTGTAGATGGTCGAGGCGGTTAGCATGCCGACGAGGCACAGGGCGTAGATGGCGGTGGCCATCACGCCGCCGATCCCCGCATAGACCCCGGCCAGACCCGCCAGGATGATGCCGCCGACCGCCGCCAGCATCAGGCCGACGACATGGACCCACAGATCCGCCAGCTTTTCCGCGCGCGTCGGATAGTGCTCGACCATGTCCAGCTCGTCCGGCGTGCAGACGTGGGCGACAAGACGTTTCAGCGTGCGCAGCATGGACCTTCCAATCCGTCGATCGCCTCTATCGTTCCCCGACAATGCGCCGACAGGGTGACGATTGGCTGAATCGCGCCCTGTCCATGTCGTCGCAGGTGACGAACGCGCTGCAATGCGGCAAAACGGTCACGCCGAGTTATTCTCCAAAGAGTGAAATCCCATGACCGACGTCGTCATCGTTTCCGCCGCGCGCACCCCGGTCGGCTCCTTCCTGGGCGCCCTGTCGTCGCTTCCGGCGTCCAAGCTGGGCGAGATCGCCATCAAGGCGGCGCTGGAGCGGGCCGGTGTCTCCGGCGACGAGGTCGATGAGGTGATCCTGGGTCATGTGCTGCAGGCCGCTGCGGGTCAGGGCCCTGCGCGCCAAGCCGCCGTTGGCGCGGGCGTTCGAAAGGAAGCGGCCGCCTGGAGCCTGAACCAGATCTGCGGCTCGGGCCTTCGCGCCGTCGCCATCGCCGCCCAGCAGATCGCTTTGGGCGACGCCAGGATCGTTGTCGCCGGCGGACAGGAGAGCATGAGCCAGGCGCCGCATGCCCAACAGCTTCGCAACGGATACAAGATGGGCGACGTCGCCCTGGTCGACACCATGGTCAAGGACGGTCTGTGGGACGCCTTCAACGGCTATCACATGGGTCAGACGGCCGAGAACATCGCCGAAAAATGGTCCATCAGCCGCGAGGCGCAGGACGAGTTCGGGCTGGCCAGCCAACACAAGGCCGAGGCGGCCCAGAACGCCGGCAAGTTCGATGACGAGATCACGCCGGTCGTCATCCCCGGCCGCAAGGGCGATGTGACGGTCGACAAGGACGAATACATCCGCCACGGCGCGACGCTGGAGCTGATGCAGAAGCTCAAACCGGCCTTCACCAAGGACGGCAGCGTCACCGCCGCCAATGCATCCGGGCTGAACGACGGCGCCGCCGCCCTGGTGCTGATGAGCGCCGACGAGGCCAAGGCGCGCGGGCTGGAGCCTCTGGCCCGCATCGCCTCCTACGCCACCGCCGGCGTCGATCCGTCGATCATGGGGACCGGCCCGATCCCGGCGTCCAGGAAAGCGCTGGAGAAGGCGGGCTGGGACGTTTCCGATCTGGATCTGGTAGAGTCCAACGAGGCCTTCGCCGCCCAGAGCCTGTGCGTGGTCAAGGAACTGGGTCTCGACCCAGCCAAGGTCAACGTCAACGGCGGCGCCATCGCCATCGGCCATCCCATCGGCGCCTCGGGCGCGCGCATCCTGACGACGCTTCTGTTCGAGATGAAGCGCTCGGGCGCGAAGAAGGGTCTGGCGACCCTGTGCATCGGCGGCGGCATGGGCGTGGCGATGTGCGTCGAGCGCGCGTGATCCGATAAGAAGAAAAGGGGCGAGGTCTCCCTCGCCCCCTCAAATCTTAATCCGCCGCGGGATATTCGAACGGATCGCTCGGCGTGGGCTGGGTCGGCAGCGGCATGCGGGGCAGGGGTTCGTCGCGGTTGGCGGCGTTCAGCAGGAAACTGGCCAGGATGACGGCCGCCTGACGCAGGTCCTCGGCCTTCAGGTGGTCATAGCTGTCGATGCTGGTGTGGTGCAGGCGGCTGGAATAGTCGAGCGGGTCCTGGATGAACTGATATCCCGGCACGCCGACGGTCTGCATATAGACGTGGTCGGTGCCGCCAGAGTTGCGCAGCGACACCGTCGTCGCCCCCATGCTGGCGAAGGGCGCCAGCCATTCCTGGAAGATCGGGGCGGCGGCGACATTGCCCTCGGCGTTGATGCCGCGGATCTTGCCCGAGCCGTTGTCCAGATTGAAATAGGCGACCAGATCGCGATAGCCGGCGCGCGGCTCGATCGGCCAGCGGCTGCGCCAGGTGCGGTTGTCCGGCAGGCCCGCCAGCGCCGGATCGTTCGACGCAGCCCGCGTCGCCAGATGCCGGTCCACATAGGCCAGCGAGCCCAGGATGCCTTGCTCTTCGCCGTTCCACAGGGCGAAACGGATGGTGCGCTTGGGCTTGACGTTCAGGGCCTTCAGGATGCGGGCGGCCTCCATGACCACCGCGCTGCCGGCGGCGTTGTCGACAGCCCCGTCCGAGGCGACCCAACTGTCCAGATGGGCGCCCGCCATGACGTATTCGGTTCCGCGCGCCGTGCCGGGGATGTCGGCCAGGATGTTGTAGGCGTTGACGTCCTCGTCGTGGAACCGGACCTCGCTCATCAGCTCCAGCGTCGGCGGCGCGTCGGTCAGTGCGAGGCGCGCCAGACGGCGATAGTCCTCGGCCGCCAGCTCCATCCCCGCCAGCTTGGGCGTGGCGCCCACCTGATAGGTGTAGCCCGTGCCGTGCAGCAGGCCGCCGTCACGCTGGGAAATCCGCACCCAGGCCAGGGCGCCTTGTTCAGCCAGGAAGGCGTCCAGCTGATTGGCGAAGTTGACGGTCTTCAGCGAGCGTTCGATGGCGGCCGGCGAATGTTGAGGCTGATTATAGGTGTTGCGCTCGGCCAGTTCGGCGCTGGTCCAGCGGCGGAAGGCCGGCTCGGTCGGCTCCGATCCCGTGCCCGGCTGGGACAGCATGACGATCTTGCCCGACAGCTTACCGCGCCATTTGTCGAAATCCTCGACCTTGGAGATCGGGGCCACGATCACGCCGCCGCTGATCACGCCATTGGTCGAGGGCGTCCAGGCCACCGGGATGGCGCGCAGATCCAGCGGGCGCGGCGCGGTCATGCGGGCGCTGGAGCGGACGATGGACCAGCCCCGGCCGAACTCGAACCCTTCGGCGCGCACGTCGGACAGACCGTAGTCGCGGAACTGCTGCTGCGCCCAGCGTTCGGCTTCGCGCATCTGGGGCGAGTTGGTCATTCGCCCACCGATCCGGTCGGTCAGATAGGCGGCGGTCTGCATCACCTGGCTGTGGTTCAGCCCCTGATCGATGATGCCGTTGACGGCGACGCGGTCCACCGACTGGGCGGCGACCGGCGTGGCGAGAAGAGCGGCGGCGGAGACGAAGGCGAGCAGACGCGACATGGATTTCCCCAAGAAAGCCCGATGGCTGAACAGGGGCGCATCTGATGTGATCCGGTCGCGGAGTGCAAACCGCAAACGGCGTTCAGGCCGCGACGATCAGCCCCATGTTCACCCGCATCGTCACCCCCAGGGGCCGCGCGGCTCCGTCGGGGTAGTCGGGACGCCGGTGGTCGTGAAACCAGCGGCCGGTCGCGGCTGGGTCAGGTCCGGCGTTCGGGCCCGCGGCTGCATGCCCATCTTCGCGCCCAGCTCCATCAAGGCCCGGACGCGGTTTCCCGTCGCCGGATGGGTCGAAAACAGATTGTCCGCGCCGCGGCCCGCCAGCGGATTGATGATGAACATCTGACCCGAGGCCGGATTGCGCTCGGCCGTCTGATTGGTGATCCGCCTCGCGTAGGCGTCGATCTTCTGCAGGGCCGAAGCCAGGGCCTGGGGATCGCCGGCAATCTCGGCGCCGACGCGGTCGGCCTCATATTCGCGGCCCCGGCTGATGGCCATCTGCACCAGACCGGCGGCCATCGGCGCCAGCAGCATCAGGGCGATCGTGCCGATGATGCCGCCCGGCCGCTCGCGGTCGTTGCCGCCGAAGAACAGGGCGAAGTTGGCGAGCGCCGCGATGGCGCCGGCGATGGTCGCGGTCACCGTCATGATCAGGGTGTCGCGGTTCTTCACATGGGCCAGCTCATGCGCCATCACCCCGCGCACCTCCTCGCGCGTCAGCATGTCCAGCAGGCCGGTGGTGGCGCAGACGGCGGCGTTCTCGGGGTTTCGGCCCGTGGCGAAGGCGTTGGGCTGATCATTGGGGATGATGGCGACCTGCGGCTGGGGCAGGCCGGCGTCGCGGGCCATCTGACGCACGTCGGCGACATAATTCCTGACCACGGCGTTGGGGTGCTGCTCATCGACCGGCTGGGCCCGGTACATCTTCAGCACGATCTTGTCGGCGTTCCAGTAGCTGAACAGATTCATCCCGCCCGCGAACAGCAGTGCGATCGCCATGCCGGTCGCGCCGCCGATCAGATAGCCGACCCCTGCGAACAGGGCCGTCATCGCCGCCAACAGAATGAAGGTCTTCAGATGGTTCATCGCGGTTCCATTCCCGATCCGTCTGGCGTCACGGGCTTGAACCTCTATTTGAGAGAAGGCGCATCAAGCCTCAAGGGAGCCGCCCTGTGACCGAACATCCCACCCTCACGCCGAATGACGCTGAAGAAACGCCGGTTGCGGCGCCGGTTTTCAATGCCGACGTGCCCCACGCCACGCCTGAACGGCCGCTCAGCGAGGCCGCGCGCCGCGCGCTTCAGGAAGCGGCGGATCGTCGCGCGGCGGAAACGACCGTTCAGGCGGACACGGAATACGGCGGTCCGACCGGTCCCGAACCGACCCGTTTCGGCGACTGGGAGAAGAAGGGGCTGGCGGTCGATTTCTGACCCGCCGAGCCTGCTGCGACGGGCGCAAAGGTTAACCACGCCTTAAGAAACAGGCGCCGGACTTGCCAGTCACGGGACAACTCAGAGGAGTCTGTCCCGTGACGATACAGTCGATACTTACCGCCGCGTCGGCGGCTCTGCTGCTCTCCGCAGCGCCCGCTCTGGCCGGTGGTCCCGGTCACGGGGGTTATGGTGGCGGCCATCCCGGCGGCGGCTGCGGCGGGGGATGCGGCGGCGGCGGCAATTACAACGCCAATCACAACGTTAATGTGAATGTGAACGGCGGCGCTTACGCCAATGCCAACGCCAACGCCTATGCGAGCGCCTCCAGCTATTCGGCGAGCAGCGCCCGGTCCTATTCCAGTTCGTCCAGCTTCCAGCGCGGCTATGTCGGCGGCGGCACGACCTACGTCGGAAGCGGCGGCTATTCGGACGGCTATTACGGCGGCGGCTATGTCGGCGGCGTCAGTGCGACCTCGGTTCTGGTCGGTCGCCCGCCGGTCAGCGCTCCAGTCGGCTATCCGGTCTATGGGTTCGGCCGTGACTACATCGGCTGGCGTCCGTATCCGGGACGTCCGGTCGACTGCAACTGCCGTCCGCCCGTTCGCCCGCCGGTTCGCTACGAACAACGCTACGAACACCGTTACGAGCAGAGCTACGTCGATCAGCCGCCGGTCTATGTCCAGGCGCCGCCCGTCCAGATCGCGCCGCAGCGCATCTATGTCGCGCCTTCGCAGGTCAGCATGGCCCCGCCCCAGATCGAGATGGGACCGCCCACCTATATCGAACAGCCGCCCATCTATGTGCAGGCGCCGCCGGTGAACATCGGGCCGCAGCGCGTTCAGGTGGCTCCGTCGCAGGTGAACCTGGCCCCGGCCCAGGTCGATGTCGGCCCGCCCGTCTACGTCGATCAGGCCCCGGTCTATGTGCAGTCGGCGCCCGTCAACATCGGCCCGCAACACATCCAGGTCGCCCCGGCCCAGGTCAATGTCGCGCCCGCCCAGGTCGAGGTCGGCGGCCCGGTCTATGTCGATCAGTCGCCGGTATATGTGCAGTCCGCACCGGTCAATGTGGCCCCGGCCCAGGTCTATGTCGCGCCGCCGGAAGTGAACACCGCCCCGCCGCCTCCGCCCCCCCCGCCGCCGTCGGGCTACTACGGCGATCTGCCGCCGCCCGAGGCGCCTGCGCCGCACGCCCCGCCGCGTCACGGCTACGCCCAGGAGCCGGGCGAGCGCGGCTGATCGCTTCGCGCTGGAATAACTGAAGACGAACGGTCGCCCTGGTCTGTCTCAGATCAGGGCGATCTGCTGTGCGATCTCTTGCGCCGCCGCGCGCGGATCGCTCGAAGCCGTGATCGGCCGACCGATGACTAGATGGGTCGCGCCGGCCTGAAGGGCCGCCTGTGGCGTCGCCGCTCGCGCCTGGTCGTCCAGCGCGGCGCCGACCGGTCGTACGCCGGGCGTGACGATCAGAAAGTCGGGCCGGCCCGCCTCGACCGCCAGAGCCCGGGCACGCGCCGCCTCATGCGGGCTGGAGACGACGCCGTCGATCCCGGCCTCCAGCGCCTGCCGCACGCGCCGTTCGACCAGATCGGCCGGCGACAGGCTGTGGTCGTCGGCGGCCAAATCGTCGGCCGTCAGGCTGGTCAGGACCGTAACCCCCAGCACCTTCATCTTCGATCCCGCCGCGCCGCGCGCCGCCGCCGCCATGACCTGGGGCCGCGCATGGACCGTCAGCAGGTCGCAGTCGGTGCCCGCCAGATTGGCCGTCGCCTTCTCCACGGTCGCGCCGATGTCGTGCAGCTTCCAGTCCAGAAAGATTTTTCGCCCCTGCGCCTTCAGTTCCCGCGCCAGCGCCATGCCGTCGACCGCGAACAGTTGCAGTCCAACCTTGTAGAAGCCGATCGCATCGCCGATCCGCTCGGCCAGAGCGGCCGCCTCAGCCGTCGTCGGCACATCCAGGGCGCAGATGATCCGCTCGTCGGGCGCGCGATCGGAGGAGGTTTGGGGATCGGTCATCGACGGACTCGCGCTGAGCGGCTATGCCGGACACGAGGGCGCGTCGGCAGGGCGGCGTGATGGATTGAGGGCGAGGGCAGGCGATGAACGCAGTCGATTTGGGTGTCAACCTGTTCGTGACCCTGTTCGCCCTGCTGGACCCGATCGGCAATCTGCCGATCTTCGCCGCCGCGACGGCCGGGGCGACTTTGCGCCAGCGGATTTCGGTCTCGGCCCTGATCTGCGCCTTCGCCGCCGTCTTTCTGGCCTTCTTCCTGTTCACGGGCCTGGGCCTGTTGCAGTTCTTTGGCATTTCGCTGGCGGCGTTTCGCATCGCGGGCGGCATATTGCTGCTGTTCCTGGGTCTGGACATGGCGCGCGGCGACTTCCTGGCCATGTTCGCCGACAAGGATGCGCTGGCCGATTCCAAGGACGTGCGCGGCTATGCCCGCAGGCGTTTCCAGCGTCTGGTCGTGCCCTTCGCCATTCCGTTGATGATCGGCCCCGGCGCCATTTCGGCGGTCATCATCCAGGCGGGGGAGGCGGCCAAGCTGGGCTACGCTGGGACCATGGGCTCGCTGGTCGCGATCGCGGCGGCCTGCGCCGTCTCCTTCGTCTGTTTCGCCCTGACCGGGTCGCTCAGCCGCCTGCTGGGCGAGGTCGGCATGGCGATCATCGTTAAGGTGCTGGGCCTGATCCTGTGCGCCCTGGCGATCCAGTTCATCCTGCTGGGCCTGGGCGAGGCCATCCCCGGCATGATCTCCGGCGCAGTGACGACGCCTTATCCGGCGGCGAAATAGGCCGGGTTCAGTCGGCGTCGTCCTCGATGGCGTGGATGTCGTCATCGGTCAGGCCGAGGTGGTGGCCGATCTCGTGGATCAGGACGTGGGCGATAAGTTCGCCGATCCCCACGTCGCCGCGTTCGCACCATTCATCCAGGATAGGGCGGCGATAGAGGAAGACGCGCGACGGCTCGGCCGCCGGGCCCAGGCTGTCGCGCCGGCCGATGTCCACGCCATGGTACAGGCCCGTCAGCTCGAACGGATCCTCGATCTCCATCTCCGCCAGAGTCGCCTCGTCGGCGAAGTCGTCGATGCGGATGACCACCTCGCCCGCCGCCTGTTTGAACGGTCCGGGCAGGGCGTCGAACGCCTCTTGCGCCAGGCGGGCGAAGTCGTCGAGGGAGGGGGCGATCGGGTCGGTCATGCCCGCGATATCGCCGCCCCGACGCTCTGCCGCAACGGGGCGCGATGCCGCGATTACGAGACTGCCGCTTTTTCGCGCGCTTGGAGTATGGTTAGCGAATCGGGGCTGAGACTCTTCTCCAGGGACACGAATGGCCGAGGCCGACATCGCCTATGTCGCCACAGCGGGCGCAGCCGGACTGGCCATGGCCGTCAGCGCCTGGGCCTTGCTGCTGCGTGGGCGGTTGCATGAGACCGCCGTCGCCGCCGAGCGCGAGCGGGTCGAGGCCTTGGCCGACCTCAGCCGCCATGACGCCATGTTGCGCGCCTTCGACGATGTCAGCCTGGCCCTGACGCCGGACGGGCAGGCCGCCGGTCTGCCGATCGGTTCGGCCGAACTGATCGCGCGGCTGGCGAGTGAAGACGCCGAGGCCGGGGCCGCCGTCCTGAACAAGCTCCGGATCACCCACGGCGCCTTGATCGACGCTCTGGTTCACGAAGGTCAGGCGTTCGAAGGTCTGGTCGCGCTGGACGATGTGGAGCCCTGGCGAATCGAGGGCCGGGTTGCGGGCGGTTCCGCCTGGCTACGGCTGTCCCCCGCCTCGCGCTTCACCCTGACCGGGGCGGATGCGACCGAAAGCGGCCTGGCCCTGTTGGGCGACGCCTCGCCGACCCCGACCTGGGTCGTGGACGGGACCGGCAAGCTGGCCTGGGCCAACCGCGCCTGGCTGAACGAGACCAGTGCCGAGAGCATCGACGACGCCGTCGAAAAGGGCGTGTCATTCGACCGCGGCGCCGACGCCCTGGTCGCCGAGGCCGCGCGGCTGGGCGTGCGCCAGGAGGGCTTCCGCTGGACGACCGGCGGCGGCGCACGGCGCGCTTGGCGCATCATCGCCGAGCCGGCGGGCGGCGGCGCCGTCACCGCCTTCGCCATCGAGGTGACCGAGGCGGAAGAGACGCGCGACACCCTGCGCCGCCACGTCGATGCCCATGACGAGACCCTGAATCACCTGGCCGACGCCGTGGCGATCTTCGGCCCGCAAAAGCGGCTGGCCTTCCACAACACCGCCTTCCAGACCCTGTTCGACATCGACGCGGCCTGGCTGGACGAACGTCCGACCCATGCCGAGCTGCTGGATCGCCTGCGCCAGCGTCGCAGCCTGCCCGAGGTCGTCGATTACGCCGGCTGGAAGGCGCGCGAGCTTGAGTTCTATGGCGCGTCGGAGGCCTCGCCGGACGACAGCTGGTCTCTGCCGGACGGGCGCACCTTGCGCGTGGTACGCCAGCCGCACCCGCTTGGCGGCATTCTGCTGATCTTCTCGGACATCACCGACGAGCTGAAGCTGCGCAGCCGCTTCAACGCCCAGATCCAGGTCCAGCGCGCCACGCTGGACAAGCTGAACGACGCGGTCGCGGTGTTCGGTTCGGACGGCCGACTGCGGTTGCACAATGAGGCGTTCGAGACCTTCTGGAACCTGTCGACGGACAAGATCGCGACGGCCTCGGACTTCGACGCCCTGGCCGAACTGTGCAAGGCCGTGCTGCCCGATCCCGCCCTGTGGCTGGGGCTGAAGGCGCGCGTCGCCGATCCCGACCCCGAAAGCCGCGTCGCCATTTCCGGCGAGGGCCGGACGGTAGACGGTCGCGTCGCCGCCTGGCAGACCCGCCCCCTGCCGGACGGCGCCACCCTGGTCGCCTTCTCGGACGTGACGGCCCGACGCGGGCTGGAGCAGGCGCTGGTGCAGCGCGAACAAGCCCTGGCCGAAAGCCAGGCGCTAAAGCGCGAGTTCGTGGGTAGCGTCTCCTATGAGCTGCGCACGCCGCTGACGACCATCGTCGGCTATTCCGAACTGCTGGAGACGATGGGCGATCTGCCCGAGCGCAGCCGCCAGCACGCGGGCGCCATCCGCATCGCCGCCAGCCAACTGGCTCGCTCCATCGACGACGTGCTGGACATGGCCCAGATCGACGCCGGCGAGATGGAGCTTTCGCTGGGCGACCTCAGGGTCTGCGACCTGTTGAGCCAGGCGGCCGAAAAGGTACGGGCGCGGGTCGAGGGACGCGGCGCCACCCTGACCGTGTCCTGTCCCGCCGATCTCAAACCCATCCGCGCCGACGAACACCGCATCGGCCAGGCGCTGGATCATCTGCTGGAGAACGCGGCGCGCGCCGTGTCCGAAGGCGGGGCGGTGGAGCTGAAGGCGGAGACGGGCCCGTCCGAAATCCGCCTGACGGTGTCCGACACCGGGCGCGGAATCCCCTATCACCTGCAGGCCCACGTCTTCGACCGCTTCGTGCGGCGCGAGCGCGGCGGTCCCGGCGTGGGTCTGGCTCTGGTCAAGGCCCTGGTCGAACTGCACGGCGGCTGGGCCGAGGTCGAAAGCGAGCCGGGCAAGGGCGCCGCCTTCATCCTGCATCTGCCGCTGGGCGCCGCGACCACCGCCGCCGCGCCCGAGCTTCAGCTGGAACTCTAGCGCCGCGACGCTTTCGAGGTATCGCGCGCCGGGCCGAACTCGGCGCCTGCGTTCCATTCCGGCCATTGGTCGCCGTCCGCCAGCTCGCAACCGACCGCGTAGATGAGGGCGACATCGGCGGCGGCGGCGTCCATCGTCCAAGTCGAATCCCATTCGTCCGTGGGCTGATGATAGCGGTTCTGGACGTAGTCGCGGCTGGCCGCGCTGGCGCCGGTGAAGCCCGCCGCCGGGAACAGGGCCGGTACGCCCTTCAGCGCCAGCGGGAAGTGGTCCGAACGATAGAAGGCCCCGGCCTGGGGCGCCGGATCGGCGATCAGGGTGCGGCCCGTCTCGGTCGCGTGGCGCGCCAGAATCTCGTCCAGCTGGTTCTTGCCCTTGCCGATGACGACGACGTTGGGGTCGATCTCCGTGCCCGGCAGCAGGCTGTCGACGTTGATGTTGGCGACCGTTGTCTCCAGCGGCCAGACCGGATTGGCGGCGTAATAGGTCGAGCCCAGAAGGCCCGCCTCTTCTCCCGACCAGGCGGCGAAGACGACCGATCGTTTCGGAGGCGGACCGTCGGCGAAGGCGTGGGCCAGTTCCAGCAGGGCCGCGACGCCGGTCGCATTGTCCACCGCCGCATTATAGATCTTGTCGCCTTGGGCGTTCGGCGTGCCGACGCCGTAGCCGTCCCAATGGGCGCCATACATGACGGTCTCGTCCGGGCGTTCCGAACCGGGAATGCGGGCGATGACGTTCCTGGTCTCCACCTTGTCTGCGATCTGGCCGAAATCGACGCTCATCGTCAGGCCGGGCAGGACGACGGGCTTGAAATCGGCGCTGCGCGCTCTGTCCTTCAGGGCGGCGAAGTCCAGGCCGGCGGCGCTGAACAGCTCTTCCGCCTTGGCGCGCTGGATCCAGCCCTGGAACGCTGCGCGTTCGGCGTCGGGGTTGGCGCGCACGATGTCGAACTTGGGCGCGGCCGATGAGTTCTGTAGCGTGGACCAGGGATAGCCGGCGCCGGCCGTCTCATGCACCACCAGCACGCCCGCCGCGCCACGACGACCCGCCTCCTGGAACTTGTAGGTCCAGCGGCCATAGAAGGTCATGGCGTTTCCGTCGAACTTGCCTGCGACCGGGTCGCCGTCGGGCGCCTGGAAGTCGGGATCGTTGACCAGGACGACGATGACCTTGCCGCGCACGTCCACGTCCTTGAAATCGTCCCACTGGCGCTCGGGCGCCGTCGCGCCGTAGCCGACGAAGACCACAGGCGCGTCGGTCACCGTGATGTGGTTGGTCGGCCGGTCGCTGGACACCAGAACGTCGGGACCGCGCTCCAGGCTGATGGTCTTGCCGCCAACGGTCGCGGCGACGGTCGCCGGACCGTCCTGGCGCGTGCGCGAAAGATGAGCGACCTGGACGAAGGCGCCGTCCGGCCCGCCGCCCTCGGCCCCTGCGGCCTTGAACTGTTCGACCAACCAGGCGACGGTCTTTTCCTCGCCGGCCGAGGCGGGGGCGCGGCCTTCGAATTCGTCCGACGCCAGAACCCGAACCGACTCATTCATCCGCGCGGCGTCGATGTTCGGCGCCGTCTCCTGCGCCAGGGCCGGCGAGCAGGCCATCATCAGGGCCAGGATGGAAACAGCGGGGAGTGCGTGGCGCATCGGATACTCCTGATCGAACCGCGCGACCCTGCCTTTCTCAGTCCCGGCTGTCGAGCCAGTCGATGACGCCCTGGGCCGCGACGACGGCGGAGGCGAAGCTGGCCTGAAGCAGATAGCCGCCGGTCGGCGCCTCCCAATCCAGCATCTCGCCGGCGACGAAGACACCCGGTCGCGCGACCAGCATCAGCCGCTCGTCCACGCCGTCCAATACGACGCCGCCCGCCGAGGAGATCGCCCGTTCCAGTCCCTGAACGCCGGTCAGGGTCAGCGGCATGGCCTTGATCCGCTCGGCCAGGGCCCGAGGCGAGGCGGGCAGGGGACCGGCCTCATACAGCAGGGCGACGGCGGCCGACTCCAGTCCGACCACCTTGCGCAGATGGTTCGACAGGCTGGCTTTGCCGCGCGGCTTCGACAGACGGTCGGTCAGTTTTCCGACCGCCACATCCGGCTTCAGGTCGATCTGGATCTCGGCGCGCCCCTCCGTCTCGACCGTCGTCCTGAGCGCGGCGGACAGCGCATAGATGGCGCCGCCCTCGATGCCGTAACGGGCGATCATCGCCTCGCCCCGCGCCGTCCGCTCGCCATGGGTGACAGAGACGCCTTTCAGCGGCTGGCCCGCGAACCGATCACGGAACAGCGCCGACCAGGTCACATCGAAGCCGACATTGGCCGGTCGGAACGGCGACACTGACGCGCCCTGCGCTTCCAGCCAAGGCGCCCAGGCCCCGTCCGAACCCAGACGCGGCCAGCTGGCGCCGCCCAGAGCCAGAACCACGGCGTCGGGCCGTTCCAGCCGCTCGCCCTCCGGCGTCTCGAACGCCAGCGCCCCGTCGCGCCAACCGGTCCAGCGCGAGCGCGTGCGGACGTCGACGCCCTGCGCCTCCAGCCGCGCCAGCCAGGCCCGCACCAGGGGGGACGCCTTCATGGCCCTCGGAAACACCCGCCCGCTTGAGCCGACGAAGGTTTCCTGCCCCAGGGCCTCGACCCAGGCGGTCAGGTCGGCAGGCGTGAACCGGTCGATCCAGGCGGCGGCCGTCGGCTGGGCGGGACCATAGCGCGTCATGAACCGGTCCAGCGGTTCCGAATGCGTCAGGTTCAGCCCGCCGCGCCCGGCCATCAGCAGCTTGCGGGCCACGGACGGCATCCGGTCGTGCACCACGACCGTCGTCCCCGCCTGCGCCAGCCGTTCGGCCGCCATCAATCCGGCGGGACCGGCGCCGATCACATGGACGGTGCGGGAGGTCGTAAGACTGGGGGACTGTTGCATGGCGTGGCTTTGCGCGCTTGCGGCCGCGCTGGCTATAGGCGTCGTCATCGCTATGTTCCCTACCATGAGCGTTGCCTTCACCCGCGAAGAAGATCTGGAAGCCACCGCCGCCGACCTGGCGGACCGCCCGATCTCGCCCCATCCCAATCTGGTCACGCCCGAAGGGCTGGCCGCGATCGAGGCCGAACTGGCCTCGGCCCGCGCCGCCTATACGGCCGCCCAGGTGCAAGGCTCGATCGAGAGCGACCGCACCGCCATGGCGCGCGCGACGCGGGACCTCCGCTACTGGTCCGCACGGCGCGCTTCGGCCCAACTGATCGCGCCGACCGAGGATGATGGGGCCGTGCGGTTCGGGGGTTCGGTCTCCATCGAGCGCGAGGATGGGCGCGCCCAGACCTGGCGCATCGTCGGCGAAGACGAGGCCGATCCGGCCGCAGGCTCGGTCAGCCATGTCTCGCCCCTCGCCCGCGCCGTCATGGGCAAAAGGGTCGGCGACGAGGTGACGGTGGCCGGTCAGTCGGCCGAGATCGTCGCGGTCGGCTAGACCTCAGTTCTGGGCGTCGTCGTCGCCCAGCATATCCCGCATCATGTCCAGGATCAGCTTCTGCTTGCGCGCGGGCAGGCGTGGCGCCAGGCGGGTGATCTCAACGCTGGTCTTGGTGGGGCGATGCTCGTGGTCGAAGGCGGGCGCCTCTTCGGCGACGCCGACCGTCGCGCTGCTGTAGCCGTCGAAGAAGAAGGGGATGCCGACCTTCATGAACTCGGCCATTTCGAACAGTTTCGAGGCCGAGACGCGGTTCGTGCCCTTCTCGTACTTTTGCACCTGCTGGAAGCTGACGCCGACGGCTTTGGCGAGGGCGGTCTGGGTCAGGCCAAGGTCGAGACGCTTTTCCTGAACGCGACGGCCGACATGGCGATCGACGGGATGCGGATCCTCGTCCTTTTCACGCGCCATCGCCGTCACCCTTCACCTAGATTGCTGCTTGATTCCCCTGGACCCTAGATCGCCGGCTCGACGGCCACAAGGACAGGATGAACGCTGTTAGCACTGAGAAAAAGAACAGGAAATCGCCAAATCGACCGTAGGGCGTGACGCCCGTCGGACGGGGCAGGGGGGCGTCGATGACGCCCATGACGCCCGGCTCCAGCCGTTGGCCCTCGACGATCCGGCCCCACGGGTCGATCATGGCCGAAATCCCGGTCGGGGTGGCCCGCGCGATGGGCAGGCCGGTCTCTATGGCGCGATAGCTTGCCAGGTTCAGGTGCTGGCGCGGGCCCGAGGTCGCGCCGAACCAGGCGTCGTTTGACGCATTGACGATCCACTCGGGCCGCCCGGTCGCGCCGGGCGTGAAGCCGGGATACAGGCTCTCATAGCAGATCAGCACCTGCGCCGGCGGGGCCCCTGGAACCGAAATAGGGGCCGGCGTCGGTCCGGCGGAAAAGTCGCTGGGCATGTGCACCAGGCTGCGCAGGCCGATGGAGGTCATGATCGACCCCAAGGGCAGGTACTCGCCGAACGGCACCAGTCGGTGCTTGTCATAGACGGCGGCGACCCTTAGTCCCGCCCCGCCTTCGTCGGCCAGGGCGAACAGGCTGTTGTAATAGCGCGCGCCCTCGGGCGCAGTCAGGTCCGGCTCGCCGCGCGCCAGGCCCATCAGCAAGGTCTGTCCGGGACGCAGGGCCCCCGCAATGGCCTGGGCGTCGGCTGAGGCGAAAACGTCGTTGGCCGAGGCGGGCAGGGCGCCTTCGGGCCAGACCACGACGTTGGGCGTCCGCGCCGCCGCCTGACCGGTCAGGGCGACATAGCGATCGACGATGGAACGATAGGCCTCGGGCGACCATTTGGTTTCCTGCTTCACATCAGCCTGAACCAGCCGCACGACTGTGTCGGTGAACTGAAGATCCGACTGCGCCAATCTGACAGCGCCGAAGCCGCCGACGGCGATCAGGGCCAGGGCGCCCAAGCCCGCCGAGATCAACCGGCTCCGCCTGTCGCCAGGCCCGATCACAGGCGCGAAAGCCGCCGTCGCCGCGACCGTCACGAGGCTCAGCCCATAGACGCCGACGACCGAGGCGAATTGAGACATGCCGCCGCCCGCGCGCCAGGTCGCGCCGGCCGGATTCCAAGGAAAGCCCGTCAGCACATGACCGCGCAACCATTCGGCAGCGCAGAACAGGGCGGCGAACAACAGCACTCGCACGGCGCCTAGCGGCGCGAACCTGCGATAGAGGGCGCAGGCCGTCCCCCAAAACAGCCCCAGGCCCGCCGGCAGCAGGCTGGCCGCAAACGGCGCCATCCACGCCTGTTCAGGATTGACGAAAAACGCCTCGGCCACCCACCAGCAGCCGACGAAGAAATAGGCGAACCCCGCCAGCCAGCCCATCCAGAAGGCGCCGCGCGTCGTGTCGGACCGCTCCGACAGGATCATCAGCAGCGGATAGCCCAAAAGCCCGATCAGCACTCCGAACGGCGGATGAGCGAAGGCCGTCCCGGCGCCGGCCAGCAGCGCCAGAACGATGCGGATCAGCCGCCACGTCAGGGCGCGTTTCCTGTCGGGCAGGGCGCGGATCGGGGCCGCGAAACGGTCCAGCAGGGCGTCGGGGAACATCGGGTCAGTCCTGCTCGGCGATATAGGGGTCGGCGACGCCGATCTGGGCCAGGATTTCGCGCTCCTCGGCCTCCATCTCCTCGGCCTCGGCGTCGTCTTCGTGGTCGCGGCCCAAGAGGTGCAGCACGCCGTGGACGACCAGATGGCTCAGATGATCGGCCAGAGTCTTACCCTGCGCCTCGGCCTCGGTCGCGCAGACGCCGTAGGCCAGGACGAGGTCGCCCAGATGCGGAAACGCGTTTTCCGGCGCCGGGAAGGAAAGGACATTGGTCGGCCTGTCCTTGTCGCGAAACCGGCCGTTCAGCTCGCGCACGGCGGCGTTGTCGGTCAGCAGGACGACGATGTCGCCCTCCACCGTGCCCAGCGACGCTTGCGCCGCGCGTTCGACGACGGCCTCGGCGGCCGGCAGGGCGACGGTCCAGGCCTCGGCCTCGACTTCAATCTCGATCATGCGGGGTCTTCGAGGTCGGGGGCGGGGCGTCCGCGCGCGGCGTCGGCGTCATAGGCGCGCACGATCCGCTCCACCATGGCGTGACGCACCACGTCGGACGCCTCGAACTTCAGGATGCCGACACCCTGGACCCCGTCCAGGATACGCAGGGCGTGGGCCAGGCCGGAGTCGCGCGGGTTCAGCAGGTCGATCTGCGACGGGTCGCCCGTCACCACCATCCGTGCGCCCTCGCCCAGGCGCGTCAGCACCATCTTCATCTGCAGACGACTGGTGTTCTGGGCCTCATCGACGATGAAGAAGGCGTGGCTGAGCGTGCGGCCGCGCATGAAGGCGATCGGGGCGGCCTCGATCTCGCCCTTGTCGCGGCGACGCTGCACGTCCTCGGCGCCCAGAATGTCGTTCAGCGCCTCCCAGATCGGCGCCAGATAGGGATCGACCTTTTCGTTCAGGTCGCCGGGCAGGAAGCCCAGCTTCTCGCCCGCCTCGACCGCCGGGCGGGTGATAACCAGCCGGTCCACCTGCCCCCGCCGCAGCAGCGATGCGCCATAGGCCGCCGCCAGAAAGGTCTTGCCGGTGCCCGCCGGGCCAACGCCGAAGCTCAGTTCGCACCGGCCCAGCATGTCCAGATAGGCGGCCTGCGCCTTGGTCTTGGGCACGATGGCGCCGCGCTTGCCGCCCGGCAGCGACACGCCCGCCGCCGCCATGCCCGGCGTGCCGCGACCGCCGCGCGCCTGGCCCAGGGCTGCGCGCACGTCGGCCTCGGTGACTTCGGCGCCCAGGGCCGCGCGCTTGGCCAAGTCCTCGATCACCTGGCGGGCGTCCGTGCGGTCGCGTGCGCCGCCGTTGACGGAGACCCCGCCGCCCGGGGCCTCGACCAGCACCTTGAACGCGTCCTCGATCAGGGCGACGTGGCGACTGTTCGGCCCGATGACCGCCCGCAGTTCGGCATCGTTCAAGGGGACGAATTCAGACTCACGCGCCATCAAGCGGCCTTTTCTGCTTGGGCTAGCGCTGAGCCCGCGGGACCCGGCTGCCTGAGCCCGTCTGCTATGAGCCGGCCTGACAGACTGTTCTGCTGGCCGGCGATGATCTCGACCGGAACGATCTGCCCGATCAGATGATCCGCGTTATCGACGTGGACCGATTGAAGATATGGGGATCGACCGATCGCTTGGCGACGGTGGCCGTGCCGCCCCGGCTTGTCGAACAGCACGTTCAGCGTCCGGCCGGCCTGCGCCGCGTTGAAGGCGGTCTGCTGTTCCGTCAGCAGGGCGATCAGTCGATGCAGTCGGTCCTTGACGATTTCCGGCTCCACCTGTTTGCCCATGCCCGCCGCCGGCGTGCCCGGTCGCGGCGAATAGGCGAAGGCGAAGGCCCCGGCGTAGTTCACGCGCCGCACCAGATCGAGCGTGTCCTCGAACTCCCGATCCGTCTCACCGGGGAAGCCGACGATGAAGTCGCCCGCGATGGCTATATCCGGCCGTGCCGCACGGATCCGGTCGATCAGGTCGAAATATTTCTGACGCCCGTGCTTGCGGTTCATCGCCCGCAAAATGCGATCCGACCCCGCCTGAACCGGAAGGTGCAGATAGGGCATCAAGGCGTCCAGATCGCCATGCGCGGCGATCAACTCATCGGCCATGTCGTTGGGATGGCTGGTGGTATAGCGGATGCGGTCCAGGCCGGGGATCTCGGCCAGGGCATAGGCCAGTTCGGCCAGGGTCGCCTTTCGCCCGTCCGGCCGCTCGCCGTCATAGGCGTTGACGTTCTGGCCCAGCAGGGTGACCTCGCGCACGCCCCGATCCGCCAACTGCCGCGCCTCTTCCAGCACCGCCGCCATCGGCCGCGACCATTCGGCGCCGCGCGTATAGGGCACCACGCAGAAGGTGCAGAACTTGTCGCAACCCTCCTGCACAGTCAGGAAGGCGGTCGGCCCCTCGGTGAGGCGGGCTGCGGGCAGGGCGTCGAACTTGTCGTCAGGAGCGAAGTCGGCGCCGATCCGCTCGCCCCGCGCCCGCGCCGTGCGGGTCAGCAGTTCGGGCAGTTGGTGGTAGGCCTGGGGACCGACGACGATATCGACCGCCGGCTGACGCCGCATGATCTCTTCGCCCTCGGCCTGGGCGACGCAGCCGGCGACGGCGATGGTCAGGTCCCCGCCGGTCTCGCGCCGGATGTCGCGCATCTCGCGCAGCTTGCCGAGCTCGGAATAGATCTTCTCGGCCGCCTTCTCGCGGATGTGGCAGGTGTTCAGAATGACGAAGTCGGCGGCCTTCACGTCGTCGGTGACGCCATATCCCAACGGGCGCAGCACATCGGCCATGCGCTCGGAGTCATAGACGTTCATCTGACAGCCGTAGGTCTTGATGAACAGACGCTTTTGGGGCGCCGTCTCGACTTGAGGAACCAGGGTCTCGGTCATCGTGGGCTTATGATCGCCCGCAAGCGCCGCGACAAGCCGAGCGTCAGCCTGCATCCACATCGGCGGGATCGACGCGCGCCGCATGGCGGGTGAAGATCAGGCCTTCGCGCTTGGACGGCTCTGCGCCTTCGATAGCAACGCCATAGAGCTCCAACTTGTGGCCGATCAGCTGGAAGCCCAGCCGTTCCGCGATCTCGTTCTTCAGCCGCTCGATCTCGGCATCGAAGAATTCGATCACCTCGCCCGACTTGGTGTCGATCAGGTGGTCGTGGTGGTCGTCGCCGGCCTCTTCATAGCGGCTGCGGCCGTCGCCGAAATCATGCTTCTCGACCACGCCCGCCTCTTCGAACAGGCGCACGGTGCGATAGACGGTGGCGATGGAGATGTGCGGATCGATGGCCGAGGCGCGGCGATACAGCTCCTCGACATCCGGGTGGTCCGCGGCGTTGGACAGCACGCGGGCGATCACCCGGCGCTGTTCGGTCATACGCATGCCGCGCTCGGCGCAGAGTTTTTCGATCCGGTCCATGCGCCTAGAATAGGGGCTTGGATCGCATCAGGGAAGCGTCAGGTTGGCGTCAGGCGCACAGAGGTCGCGGCTCATCACCAGCGCATCGGTCCGCGATCCGTCGGCGCCCGCATAATAGGCTTTGCGGCGACCGATCGGGTCGAACCCGGCGCCCTCATACAGGCTGCGCGCGGCGGTATTATCGTCGGCGACCTCCAGAAACAGCCGCGTCGCGCCGGCCTGGACTGCAGCGACGGCCGCCTCCTCGACCAGACGTCGCCCCAGTCCGTGGCGGCGCGCGGACGGGACCACGGCCAGGGTCAGGATTTCCGCCTCGTCGACGACGGTCCGGATCAGGGTGAAGCCGTCGGGCTCGCTGACCGCCAGCACGCCCGGTTGCGACAGCAGATCGGCGAAAGTGTCGGCGCTCCACGGCGCGGCAAAGGCCTGGGCGTGCAGGGCGGCGAGTAAGGCGGGGTCCGCCGCCGTCATGATGCAGGCTGGCGCGGCTGGCCCGGCAGGCGGCTGGGCGGCGTGGCGTCGGGCGCGCGCAGATAGAGCGGACGGGGCGGCTGGATCGCCGGATCGGCGACGGCGGCCAGGCGCGCCAGCGCCTCCGGCGACGGTGCGACCCGGTCGTCCAGATGGCCGAAGGGCAGATCGGGGAAGGCCTGAGTCACGACCGCCGCGCCATTGCCGACCAGGGCGACGCCCGGTCCGATGTCGGCGATCCGCCGCCCGGCCTCTTCCAGCGACAACGCTTCCTCGGGGCCAAGCGGCCCACCGTCGGCGAAGAGCCGCGCATAGACCTGACCGCGCCGCGCATCGATCAGGGCCGCGATGGGGCCGTCGTGATTGGCGAGCGAGGCGGCGAGCGCGTCCAGCGCCGACAGACCGACGACCGGCCGATCCAGCGCCGCGCCCAGACCCTGAGCAAAGGCCAGACCGACGCGCAGACCGGTGAACGAGCCCGGTCCAACCGTGACGCCGATCCGGTCCAAGCTGTCGAAACCACCGCCCGCCTCAACCATGACGTCGCGCACCAAGCCGCCGATCCGTTCCTGATGTCCCTTGGTCATCGGCTCAAAGCGCACGGCGAGCGCGCGATCGTCCTCGAACACCGCCGCCGTGCAGGCGCCGAGCGCCGTATCGATCACCAGAAGTCTCATGGGAGTCTTCTAGGCGGCGCGTCGCAGAACCGCCACCGCGTCCGGATCAGAGGGTCTGCTCGACCCGCGTCACCTCGGGCACATAGTGGCGCATCATCTGCTCGACCCCGGCCTTCAAGGTCGCCGACGACGACGGACAGCCGGCGCAGGCGCCGCGCATCCGCAGGTTCAGAACGCCGGTCGCCTCGTCAAAGGAATCGAACAGGATGTCGCCGCCGTCCTGGGCCACGGCGGGGCGAATGCGGCTGTCCAGCAGGGCCTTGATCTCGGCGACGATCTCGCTGTCGTCCTCGGCATGGCCGTCGGTTTCGCCGCCAACGCCGCGCGTCAGCGCCTGACCCGAGACGAAGTGATCCATGACGACGCCCAGGATCGGCGCCTTCATCTCGGACCACTCCGGCCCTTGGGGCTGGCGGGTCACGGACACATAGTCGGCGCCGAAGAAGACGCCGTCGACGCCTTCAACTTCGAACAGCGCCTCCGCAAGCGGAGAGGCCGTCGCCTCGTCAATGGTGCGATATTCCAGCGCGGCGGTCGGCGACACGTCGCGGCCGGGCAGGAACTTCAGCACGTTCGGATTGGGCGTGGGTTCGGTCTGGATGAACATGGGCGGGAGATGCGCTCGCCCCCGCCCCGTTGCAAGACCCGAGCAGAGCCTAGCGCCGCTTCAACCCGCCCAGCAGACCGCGCATCAGCTCGCGGGTCAGAGTCGACCCAGCGGTGCGCAGGACCGACTTGGTCAGCGCCTCGACCGGCGTTTCGCGGGTGGACCGGCGCGCAGGCTTCGCGGCCTCGCGCGACGCCCGCGCCTCGGCCTGAGCCTGAGCCTGAGCCCTCGCCCGCGCTTCGGCGGCCTTCTGATCGGCCTTGGCTTGGATGGCGGCGGCCTTGTCGGCCTCGGCCTGCGCCTTGGCCTGAACTTCAGCCTGATCGGCGGCGCTGTGGCGATTGGCCAGGATTTCGGCGGCGGATTCGCGGTTCAGTACCTGCTCGTAAAGGCCCCGCACCGGGCTGGCGGCCATGATCGTCGCACGCTCGGCGTCGGTCGCCGGACCCAGGCGCGAGGCCGGCGGGCGGATCTTCGTGCGGGCCACGATGGTCGGCGCGCCCTTTTCGTCCAGCACGGACACCAGGGCCTCGCCCACGCCCAAGCCTTGAATGGCCTCGGCCGTGTCGAAGGCGGCGTTGGCGCGGAAGCTCTGCGAGGCGGCCTTCAGCCCCTTCTGTTCCGACGGCGTATAGGCGCGAAGCGCGTGCTGAATGCGGTTGCCCAGCTGGGCCAGAACGCTGTCGGGAATATCGGCCGGGTTTTGTGTCACGAAATAGACCCCGACCCCCTTGGATCGGATCAGGCGGACGACCTGCTCGACCTTTTCCAGCAGGGCGCGCGGGGCGTCGTTGAACAGCAGGTGCGCCTCGTCGAAGAAGAAGACCAGGCGCGGCTTTTCCGGATCGCCCACCTCTGGGAGCTGTTCGAACAGCTCAGACAGCAGCCACAGCAGGAAGGCCGCATACAGGCGCGGACTGTTCATCAGCCGGGTCGAATCCAGCACATTGACCTGGCCCCGGCCGTCCAGGCCGACGCGGATCATGTCCTCCAGCTTCAGCGCCGGTTCGCCGAAGAAGGCGTCGCCGCCCTGTTGCTCGACCTGCAACAGTGCACGCTGGATGGCGGCGATGGAGGCGGGGGCGACGTTGCCGACCTCGCGCCCGATCCGCTCGGCGTTCTCACCGACATAGACCAGCAGGCTTCTCAGATCGTCGAGGTCCAGCAGCAGCAGGCCCTCCTTGTCCGCGACGTGGAAGACGACGGTCAGCACGCCTTCCTGCACGTCGTTCAGGTTCAGCATCCGCGCCATCAGCACCGGACCGATTTCCGACACGGTGGTGCGGATCGGGTGGCCCTTCTGGCCGTACAGGTCCCAGAAGACCGTTGGCGCGGCGCGCGGTGTCAGGGTCAGGCCCATCTCGGTGGCGCGGGCGACCAGCTTCTCGTTGGGCGCACCGACCTGGGAGATGCCCGACAGGTCGCCCTTCACATCGGCGCAGAAGACCGGCACCCCGGCGTCGGAAAAGCCCTGGGCCATGATCTGCAGCGTGACCGTCTTGCCTGTCCCGGTCGCGCCGGCGACGACGCCGTGACGGTTGGCGCGGTTGAACAGCAGGTTTTCAGGCTGGGCGGCGTCGGACTGGCCGAGGAACAGGCCGGGCATGGCGTCGGGCATTGGGGTCTCCGATGGCGTCTCCGGCAAAGGTCTAGCGCGTTCCCTGCGCGCTCGGAACAGCGATTGACGGCGACGGCGGGCGGTTCGACAACACGGTCATGAAAAACCCCATCGCCACGCCCTCTTCGGTCGCCGCTCGCAACGCCCTCGGCGTCATCGCCACGGTCGCGGCCGGGGCGGCGATCTACTGGCTGCGGGACATCCTGACGCCGCTGGCGATGGCCATCTTCCTGCTGATCATGATCGATGGGGTGAAGCGGTCGGTCGAGGCGCGCACGCCATTGAACAGCCGCATGGCCGGAATCGCGGCCCTGACGCTGGTGGTGCTGGCCTTCTTCGCCTCCATCGCCATCATCGTAAACGGGGCGGCGGGCTTCTTCGGCGAAGCGTCCGGCGTGTCCCAGAACATCGGCCCGCGCATCGATCAGATCATTCGCGACGCCTATGGGCTGGTGCGCCTGGCCAATCCGCCCACGGCGCAGGACCTGATCAACGGCGTCGATGTGCGCGGCTGGCTGACCTCCATGGCTTTCCAGGTGCAGGGCATCGCCTCGGGCGCCTTCTTCGTCCTGATCTATCTGGGCTTTCTGCTGGCCTCCCAGGTCGGCTTCCGGCGCAAGATCGTCGCCATGTTCCCATCAGAAGCCCAGCGCGACGAGGCGGTCGCGGTGTTCCAGCGCGTGCGCGGCGGGGTCGAGGGCTATATCTGGGTGCAGTCGGTGACCGGCGCGATGATCTGCGTCGTCGCCTGGATCCTGATGCGGGCCGTCGGGCTTCAGAACGCCGAGTTCTGGACCTTCGTCATCTTCATTGTCGGCTTCATCCCCGTGCTGGGCGGGGCGGTGGCCGGTCTGGCCCCGCCGCTGTTCGCCTTGGTCCAGTTCGAAAGTTACTGGCCCGCCGCCATCCTGCTGGTCGGGTTGCAGGTGATCCTGTTCGTCGTCGGCAACTTCATCCAGCCGCGCATGCAGGGCGACAACCAGAACATCGACCCGGTCGTGGTGCTGCTTGCCCTGGCCTTCTGGGGCAAGCTGTGGGGCGTGGTCGGCATGTTCCTGTCGACGCCGCTGGCGGTCATGGCCATGGCGATCCTGGCCGAGTTCAAGGGCTCGCGGTGGATGGCGATCCTGCTGTCGGGCGACGGCGAGCCCTATGCGAACGACGGCAAGACGACCGACAGGCCCAAATCGACTCGCCGCAAACCCAAACCGGAACCCGCAGCGGAGGCCTGATCAGGGCTGCCAGCCGCTGATCTGGTCCGCGTCGCTGTCGCCGGCCAGGGCGCCGCGCGTCTTCTTCACCTCGGCCCAGGCGGCGCGAAGCAGGGCGGGCACGCCCTCGCCCGACACGCCGGACACCAGCATGGGACGGCGACCGGCGACGGCCTCCAGTTCAGCGGCCTTCTCCTCGCGCGCCTCGGGCGTCAGGGCGTCGATCTTGTTCAGGGCCAGGATCTCGGCCTTGTCCGCCAGACCCTCGCCATAGGCTTCAAGCTCCCCCCGAATGATGCGGTAGGCCTCGACCACGTCGTCCTGGGTCCCGTCGATCAGATGGATCAGGCTGGCCGAGCGTTCGACATGGCCCAGGAACCGCGTGCCCAGCCCTGCGCCCTCGCTGGCGCCCTCGATCAGGCCGGGAATGTCGGCGATGACGAACCGCTCGGACGGCGACAGGTCCACCATCCCCAGGTTCGGCGCCAGGGTGGTGAAGGGATAGTCGGCGATCTTGGGCTTGGCGGCGCTGGCGGCCGACAGGAAGGTCGACTTGCCCGCGTTCGGCAAGCCCGCCAGGCCGATGTCGGCGATCAGCTTCAGCCGCAGCCAGATCCAGCGTTCCTGGCCCTCCTGGCCGGGGTTGGCGTAGGTCGGCGCCTGGTTGGTCGGGCCCTTGAAGCGCACATTGCCCCAGCCGCCGTTGCCGCCCTTCAGCAACAGCTCGATCTTGCCGGCCGTGTCCATGTCCAGCAGGACCGTTTCCTTGTCCTCGTCCAGCACCTGGGTGCCGACCGGCACCTTCAGATGGACGTCCTCGCCCTTGCCGCCGTGCATCTGGCGGCCCTGGCCGTGGTGGCCGGTTTGAGCCTTGAAATGCTGCTGGTAGCGATAGTCGATCAGGGTGTTCAGCCCGTCGACCGCCTCGATCCAGACGTCGCCGCCCTTGCCGCCGTCGCCGCCGTCCGGGCCGCCGTTGGGAATGAATTTCTCGCGTCGAAACGACACGGAGCCCGCGCCGCCGTTGCCGGAGCGGATATAGATCTTGGCCTGGTCGAGGAACTTCATCGCGGGCTTATGCCGCAGAAGCGCGGCGAATTACAGGCGTGACCTCAGGATCAGCGTGTGGAGAAGTTCAGCCTGACTTCGTGAGGTCCGGTCTGGCCGGGTCGAGCGCGCGCCATCCTGACTCCGCGGATGGCCTCGCGACCGAATCCCAGACCCGCCGGCGTCTCGGAAACCACGACACAGTTCGTCGCCGCGCCGTTTTCCATGAAGTCGCACCGCAACACTACCGATCCGGAAGCGCCGGCTTCAAGCGCCTTGGGCGGCATTTCCATCCTGGGTGGCTCGGCCCATACGACCGGCGGAAGCGACGGCGCGGGCGCGGTCTGGACAAGGGCGGCGGCGAGCAAGGCGGTCAACATGAGCGCATCTTAGCAACCTTCGGTCGGCCTGCAACCAAGCCCAAGCGCCTCCGTCAAGCCGGCTTCAGCGCCAGGGTCACCGTCTTGATGTCCACATATTCGTCGATGCCGTGGATCGACCCCTCGCGGCCATAGCCCGACTGTTTGACCCCGCCGAACGGCGCGACGGCGGTCGAGATCAGGCCGGTGTTGACCCCGCACATGCCCGCCTCGATCCGACGCGAAAACCGCATGGCGCGGTCCAGGTCGCGGGTAAACAGATAGGAGGCCAGGCCATAGTCGCTGGCGTTGGCCTTCTCCAGCGCCTCGTCCTCGGTGTCGAACGCGAAGACCGGGATCATCGGGCCGAAGGTCTCTTCCTCGCGGAACAGGGCGTCGTCGCCGCCCAGGGTCACGGTCGGCTGGAAGAAGCGGCCGCCCAGCTCGTGGCGCGATCCGCCGGTCAGGACCCGGCCGCCGTCGGCCTTGACCGCCGCCACATGTTTCTCGACCTTGTCGATGGCCTTGTCCTCGATCAGCGGACCGACCTTCACGCCGTCTTCGAAGGCGTTGCCGACCAAGATCTTGGCCACCTCGGCGGCCAGCTTTTCGGCATAGGTCTCGGCGACCGACCGTTCGACATAGACGCGGTTGGGACAGACGCAGGTCTGGCCCGAGTTCCTGAACTTGCCCTTGATGGTCTCGGCGACGGCCATATCCAGATCGGCGTCGGCGAAGACGATCAGCGGCGCGGCCCCGCCCAGTTCCATCGACACCCGCTTCAGCGTCGGGGCGCATTGTTCCGCCAGTTTGCGGCCCACGCCGGTCGAGCCGGTGAAGGACAGTTTGCGGATCGCCGGGCTGTCGGTCAGCACCTTGCCGATGGTGGCCGCGTCGCCCGTCACGATGGACAGGGCGCCCTTGGGCAGACCCGCCTGATAGGCCAGTTCGGCCAGGGCGATGGCGGTGAAGGGGGTCTGGCTGGCCGGCTTGACCACGGCGGTGCAGCCGGCGGCGAAGGCGGGACCCAGCTTGCGGGTCAGCATGGCGGCGGGGAAGTTCCAAGGCGTGATCAGGGCGCATGGCCCAACCGCCTCGCGATAGGTCAGAATCAGATGACCCAGCGGACTGTCCTGGGTCTCGCCGATCAACCGTTCGGCCTGGCCCGCGAACCATTTCAGGAAACCGTTGGCGTAGGTGACCTCGCCCTTGGCCTCCTCGAAGGGTTTGCCGTTCTCCAGCGCCATCAGGGCGCCCAGACCCTCCAGATTGTCGTCGATCAGCGCCGCCCATTTGCGCAGGAAGGCCGCACGCGCGTGCGGATCGGATCGCGACCAGGTCTTGAACGTCTCGCTCGCCGCCGCGATGGCCTGTTCGGTCTCGGCGGCGCCGAGATCGGGGACATGGCCGATCACATCACCTGTCGCCGGATCATCGACGGCGATGCCGCCGCCGTTGGCCGGAATGGCCTTGCCGGCGATCAGGGCGTGCTGGCGCAAGAGTTTGAGGCCGGCGTCGCGGGCGGTGTGGTTCACGGGATGGCTCCTATCGCGGTCCTGAAACGAACAAGGCCCCGACGATGCGGGGCCTTGCCGGTCGAATGCTGCAGCCTGGGCTGCGGTCGTCGATTAGTTCTTGGCGTCTTGGGCGGCGCCGGTCACGGCCTGGCCGGCGGCCTGGGTGTCGCGGCCCACGCCTTCGACGGTGTTGCAGGCGGCGGTGGTCAGGGCGGCGGCGGCGGCGACCAGAACGAAAATCTTGCGCATAGGGGAAGCTCCAGGGTTGGCCGGGGTGAAACTCCGCCGGTCTCGCCTCATCAACGCGACGCCAGCGCTGCGGTTCCGGGCGTCTTGTCCGCCGGATCGACGGGCGCGAGGGCTTCCGGCGTGGCGAAGATCATGCGGGCGATGGTGCCGCCGCCGCGCGGAGTGGCGAACTCGGTCTCGCCGCGCAACTGTTTGGCGAAGGCGCTCATCAGGGTGCGACCCACTCCGACCTCGGCGCCGGCCTGGGCGCCCGGGCCATTGTCCTCGACTTCCAAAACCGATTTTTCGCCCTGGACGCGGAAGCGCACCTTCAGCTCCCCCCCGCTGTGGGCGAAGGCGTGCTTCTGCGCATTGCTGACCGCCTCGACCAGCCACAGCGCCAGGGGCGCCAGCTTGTCCGGATCGACGTGTAGGGAGTCGGCGTCCACCGAACTGATGACCACCGGTCCGCGCCCGGCTTCGCTGGCGACCAGTTGCCCCACCAGTTCGTTCAGGAACTCGCGCGCATCAGCGTGGCGAATGTCGTTGCTCTGATACAGGGTGCGGTAGATCAGGGCCAAGGCCGAGATGCGTTGCCGCGTATCGCCCAGCGCCGCCTTGGCCGGCGCATCGGTCAGAGCGCGCTGCTGCATCGACAGCAGCGACGAGATGATCTGAAGGTTGTTCTTCACCCGGTGGTGGATCTCGCGCATCAGCGCATCCTTTTCCACCAAGGCATCTGTCAGCTCGCGGTCGCGCAGGGTGATGGCCTCGGCCATCTCATCCAGGGTGCGCGCCATGGTGCGGATTTCGGACGGGGCGTTCATCGCCTGCAGCGGACGCACCGAGAAACGGCCCTTGGCGTAGATGGCCGCGACCCGCTCCAGATAATCCAGCCAGCGGATGAAGATGCGCTCGGATAGCAGCATCACCGCCGCGAATGCCGTCAGCCACGCGCCCAGCGGCAACAGCAGCGTGCCGATCGGATTGAGCCGCGCCCACGACAGCCACCCCGGCGCCGGGGCCGACAGCAGGGCGTAAAGATCGCCGCCGGCCAAGGCCGCGCCCGCATAGTCGCGACGCTGGTTCTGCGCATCCTTTGCTTCAAACACGGCGGACCCCTGGTCGCGCGCACGGCCAACCCAACCGGCGATGTCGTCGCCGGCCGACAGTTTGAAGACGTCGGCGTTGCTGGCCGTCAGAATGCGGCCTGCGCCGTCGGTCAATGCCGCTTCCGCGCCCGAGGGCAGGGCGGGGTCGGCCACATCGGGTTGCAGGGCGGAGAAGGGGATCACGGCGACCATGGCGCCGTCGAACCGGCCCATCGGCCGCTCGGCGCGGGTGGCCACGATCAGCGCGCCTTCATAGCCCGCACCGTCGGGCGCGCGCATCACGACCAGTTCTTCGCCATTGCGCAGTCGCTGGAACCACGTCGCCTGGGCGGCGGGCGCCACGCCGGATCTGACGCCGTCCGCCCGACCCGAGGCGCAGACCGCCTCGCCCGTCGGGCTGATGCGATAGAGGCCCTCATAGCCTTCCAGACGTCCGACAAGCGCCGTCAGGCGCGGTGCGCAATAGGGGCCGACCGCATCGGGGCTGAGCGCGCGCAACAGCACCTGGGCGCTGTCCAGCTGGGCCTTGGCGCTGGAGGCGCTGCGTTCGGCCGCCAGTTGCAGATCCACCTGTCGGTCGTCGGCCTGTCTTTGGAAGTCCGCCTGGGTCTGGATCAGGCTGAGGACAAAGATCGGCAAGAGGGCCATGGCCATGGCCGCGCCCAGTCGAAACCGGATGCCCTGAAAGCGATCCGATTTCCAAGTGCGACCGAGCCGCGACCTTGACGCCTCCCTGGTCGTCTCATTCACCGCAGATCAGCTCCGGGCGCCGGCCAGCCTGTCGGCCTCGCCGAGAATCGAGCGCATGGCGTCACCCGCCGCCTTGCCGTCGCGTCCGTAGCCGCCCCGTTCCAGCGTGGCTTGCAGCGCACGCCGCGCGCGGCTGACGCGGCTCTTCACCGTGCCGACGGCGCAGCCGCAGATTTCGGCCGCTTCTTCATAGGCGAAGCCGCCAGCGCCAACCAGGATCAAGGCCTCGCGTTGTTCTTCGGGCAATGTCTTCAAAGCTTGACGCAGTTCGTCCAAGGCGACGGGCGCCTCGGGATCATCCACGGCGACCAAAGTCCGCTCGGCGGCTTCCTGATCCAGCTGCGACTGACGCCACGAGCGGCGCTTTTCGGAATAGAACTGATTGCGCAGGATCATGAAGGTCCAGGCCTTCATGTTCGTGCCCATCTGATAGCTGGCGCGCGCGTCCCATGCCTTCATCATGGCGTCCTGCGCCAGATCGTCGGCGGCGGTCGGGTCGCCGGTCAGGGTCCGGGCGAAGGCGCGCAGATGCGGGATCAACAGCACCAGTTCGCGCTTGAAGCCCTCGTCGTCGGCCGACGCGGGTTTGGGGGCTGCCCCCAGGCGTGAGGTGCTCATGCGGCGCTGTCCGAAGACTTGGCGTCGGCGCGTTTCAGGATATCGAGAAACTCATCGGGCACGGGTTCGTTGACGACCTCGTCGAACATGTGCCGCAGCTTCACGCCAATGGCCTGCTGGCGAAGGCGAGCTTCTTCAAGCCCTGCCTCCCCCTTCTGGTCGCCTTTGGGACGAGAGGAGTCCGGAGAATCGATCATAGACAGAGCCAAGCCCACCCAACTGTCATCGCGAAGAGATGTCGGTCTCAAACGTCATCAGACCGGCGGGGTTCCTGCATGAACGGCTTTTAATGCTAAAGCTTGTTCGCGGCGGCGGAACCGTGATGCGAATGTGACGTTTAAGCTGGCTATAACGCCCTGCCTTGCCGGTCGGGCTGTGATTTGTCGGGGACTATCTGAATGAGCCTTCTGGCCAGACTCGCGCCGCATCTTCCTTATGTGCGCCGTTACGCACGCGCCCTGACCGGCGATCAATCCACGGGCGACAACTATGTCCGTGTCGCTCTGGAGGCCCTGGCGGCCGGCGAGCAGCAGCTGTCGGCCGATATGACGCCTCGGGTCGCCCTCTATCATGTTTTCCACGCCATCTGGTCCTCGACCGGCGCGCAACTGGAAACCGGTACGCTGGAAACCACGGGCAGCGACGCCTCGCAGCGTCTGCTGCGTATTGCACCGCGCTCGCGTCAGGCCTTCCTGCTGACCGCCCTTGAAGGCTTCACCCCTTCGGAAGCCGCACAAATCCTGTCCGCCGATCCGCGCGACGTGGAGCGTCTGATCGCCGACGCCCAGGCCGACATCGACGCCGAACTGGCCACCGATGTTCTGGTCATCGAAGACGAGGCCATCATCTCTGCCGATATCCAGAGCCTCGTCACGGAACTGGGTCACCGCGTCACCGGCACCGCCACGACGCACGACGAGGCGATCGACGCCGTCGCCCGCCACAAGCCGGGTCTGGTTTTGGCCGACATCCAACTGGCCGACGGCTCGTCGGGCATTGATGCGGTCAAGGATATCTTGAAGACCATGGATGTGCCGGTGATCTTCATCACCGCCTTCCCGGAACGCCTGCTGACCGGCGAGCGTCCTGAGCCGACCTTCCTGATCACCAAGCCCTTCCAGCCGGAAACGGTGAAGGCGGCGATCAGCCAGGCGCTGTTCTTCCATCCGTCCCGCCAGAAGGAAGCCGCTTAAAACGCGGTCGTTCGCCGGCGACAAGATTGGCCTCGGTCCTTCGGGATCGAGGCCTTTTCTTTGTTTTACGCCAGCATCGATGGGCGAAAGTACGAAGGCGCAAAAAAAGCGATCGAGGTCGGGAACCGGCTTCAGGCGCCGTCGTTATCGGTCCGTGGAGGCGGCGACGCCCCCCGACTTGATCTGCGAAAGCTGATCATGCCGCCTCCGCGCCTCATTCTCGATGATGCCACTTCAAAGCGATCCGCAAGGGTCGCTTTTTTCTTGGCGCACACCTCGACCGAGGCCGCCGTCGCGGCCAAGATGGTGGCCAAAGAAAACGCACGGAGAGACGCCAATGGCTTCGACAAGCGGCAAGACGAACCGTCAATGGGTGCTGCGCCAGCGCCCCAAGGGCCTGATCCAGCCCGGCGATCTGGAACTGGTCGAGACGGCCATCCCTGATCTGAAGGAGAACGAGGTGCTGGTCCGCACCGTCTATCTGTCGCTGGACCCGACCAATCGCACCTGGATGAACGATTCCGAGGGCTATCTGCCGCCGGTCGGCCTGGGCGAGGTCATGCGCGGCCTGACGCTGGGCGTGGTCGAAGCCTCGCGATCCAGCCGCTTCAAGGCCGGCGATGTCGTCATGCCGACGTCGGGCGGCTGGGCCGACTATGCGGTCGTGCCGGAAGGCGGTCTTCGCCCGGTTCACCGTGCGCCCGGCCTGCCGTTGACGGCCAATATGTCCGTGCTCGGCATGACCGGCCTGACCGCCTATTTCGGCGTCACCGATGTGTTGAAGGCCAAGGAAGGCGAGACCATCGTCATCTCGGCCGCCGCCGGTGCGGTCGGCTCTATCGCGGGGCAGATCGCCAAACAGCGCGGGTGTCGCGTCCTCGGCATCGCGGGCGGCCCGCAGAAGTGCGCCTGGCTGACCGACGAACTCGGCTTCGACGCGGCCATTGATTACAAGAACGAGGATGTCGGCGAGGCGCTGGACCGTCTGGCCCCCGACGGCGTCGATCTGAACTTCGAGAACGTCGGCGGCGACATCATGATCGCGGTGTTCAACCGGCTGAAGGTCCACGGCCGGATGGCGGTCTGCGGCCTGGTGTCCTCCTACAATGCGACCAAGGCGCCGCCGTCGCCGAACTTCGCGCGCATCATCACCCATCGCCTGCACGTCCAGGGCTTCCTGGTCCTGGACTACGCCCCGCGCGCTCGCGAGATGGTCGCGGAAATGGGCCCGTGGCTGGCGGACGGCCGGGTGAAATGGAAGGTTCATGTCGACGATGGGCTGGAAGGCGCGGTGGGATCGTTGAATCGCTTGTTCACCGGCGATCACGACGGCAAGCTGCTGGTTCGCGTTTCCGAAGAACCCGCCTGAACCCAAGGTCTGCGCATGAGCGATCCGCTGCACATCCATTTCGAAGACCTGGAGGTGGGGCAAGTCGTGCCGCTGGGCGCCTGTGCGGTCGATCAGGGGGCGCTGGACGTCTTCATCGAGCGGTTCTCGCCGGGCTGGGACGTGGCCTACGGCGCGCCGGACGCCATGGTCTATGTGCTGTGGAGTCGACTGGCGGCCGACAAGTCCGGCGGCTGGGCCCAGACCAAGGTCCTGGCCGTCGATGGGCTGCGTTACATGCGCAATCCCCCGGCGGGCGAACTGCTGCGGGGTCGCATGACGGTGATGGGCAAGGATCCGGTCGGCGACGACAAGGGCATCGTCATCGCCTCGCATGACCTGCTGGACGAGGCCGGGCGTCTGGTTTTTTCCTGCCTGACCCGGGCGCTGTTCTCGCGCCGCTGAAACGAAAAACGCCCCGCCGGCGAACCGGCGGGGCGTTGATCGATCGTCGACAGATGAGGTTTTAGTTGACCGAGGTCGGGGCCTGAGCCTGACGCATCACGGCCATCGCGATCAGGCGATCCCAACCGACCAGCGACACCAGGTGGGCATAGATCTGGCCCAGGGCGCCGTTGTCGCGCAGCTCGACCAGCTTCTCGGCGGGCAGGGCGCGCAGCTTGTCTTCCGACACCGCATAGTATTCGGCCAGCTTCTGCGGCTGACCCGGCGTGCCGTCGGGATTGCGCGGCGTGAAGTGGGCTTCGCGGATGTCCAGCAGGTCCAGATCCTTGACCAGGGCGACGAAGCCCTCGGTGCGCTGGCGCTCCTGTTCGAAGTTGTTGCAGAACTCCATCGCCATGTTCGTGTAGTCGCTGGGCTGGCCGTCGACGAACAGCGGGTTCTGGCCGCCTTCGGCGACGATCGACGCGCCGCGGTCGATGCACAGGATCAGGCGCTGGTTCTGCTTGTCGTCGGCGAAGACGAACGGATAGCGGCGCACATAGGCTGGCACATAGGCGTCGGCGCGGAACTCGCCGTCGGGCGCGACGAACAGGTTCTCGTTGGAGCTCAGGCCCATCACGGCGACCGGCTGGCGGTTATCGCCGGTGAAGATGATCGGATAGGACAGGGCGGCGGCCGAGAATTCGGTGACAGTCAGCGGCACGATATTGGTCTGGGCCACGAAGGCGTAGGGCTTGTCGCTCGGGTTCACGCCCAGGCCGCCGTGGACGCTCTGATCCAGCGGTTCGGGGTTGGTGTAGAAGAGGACGTTGCCTTCAAGCGGCGAATTGTTCGTGTCGGTCATGAAGCGAGGACGCTCTGGTTAAAGATCGGAGGCGCGCCTTCTAGCCCAACGCCGCGCAACCGGCAAACCCGCGATGCGTCGGTTGCAGTGGGGGTCGCCAGCCATTAGCTGTGGCGTATGGGTTCCGCCTGCGATCACGACCATGACCACTCCGGCCTGAATGGCGGGGCGCTGGACCGCGCGCTGGCTGCGGCCGAGGCGCGCGCGGTCCAGCAGGGCGAGCGGATGACCGCCCAGCGCCGGCGAGTCCTGGCCCTGCTGCTGGAAAGCGGCGAGCCGGTGAAGGCCTACGATCTGATCGCGCGCTTCGGCGAAGACGGCCAGGCCGCCAAGCCGCCGACCGTCTATCGGGCGCTGGAGTTTCTGGAACGGCTGGGCATGGTCCACCGCATCGCTTCCATCAGCGCCTATGTCGCCTGCACCGACGATGGCGAGGCCGCCCACGCGGCCGCCTTCTTGATCTGCGACTGCTGCGGCGCGACGCGCGAGGTCAGCGGCCCGGACCAGAGCGCCATGAACGCCGCCGCCTCAGCCGCCGGTTACGCCATCGTCCGCACGACGATCGAGGCGCACGGTCGCTGCGCCGCCTGTCGCGACGTCGCATGACCATGGATGCGGCGTTGATGTCCCCACCGCGTCGCCTGTCCGTGCCGATCGACAATCGCTGGGGCGCCGGCAAGATGGCCGTGCTGGACTTCGGCGATCCGAACCGGCCTGTCGACCTGATATTCTCTCACGCCAACGGCTTCAACGCCGCCACCTATCGCAGCCTGTTGTCGCCGCTGTCGTCGTCCTTGCGGATCTGGGCGCCGGATCTGCGCGGCCATGGCCGATCGGCCCTGCCGACCTTCGCGCGGCCCAAGACCAGCTGGCTGGACCACCGCGACGACCTGCTGGCGCTGCTGGAGGCCATCGACGGCCCGCCCGTGGTCATGGCCGGCCATTCGATGGGCGGCACGGCCTCGCTTCTGGCGGCTGCCGTTCGGCCGGATCGGGTGTCCAGCCTGGTGCTGTTCGATCCGGTGATCTGGAAACGCTCGGCGGTCTTCGCCTTCAACCTGCCCTTCGCCCACAAGCTGATGAAGGCGATCCCCATCGCCAAGGCCACCCTGCGCCGTCGCAGCCAGTTCGACAGCCGCGAACAGGCCATGGCCGCCTATCGCGGGCGCGGCGCCTTCAAGGGTTGGCCCGACATGGTTCTGGCCGACTATCTGTCCGAAGGCCTGAACGAAGGCGACGGCGGGTTCAGCCTGACCGCCGCGCCGGCCTGGGAGGCGGCCAACTACGCGGCCCAGGCGCACGATCCGTGGCGGGCCATGAAACGCTATCCCGGCCCGGTCCGCATCCTGAAGGCCGAACACGGCGCCCTGACCCATGTGCCGGTTCAGCCCCCAGGGCTGCCCAATGTTTCGGTCGAGGTCGTGTTCGGCGGCGGGCATCTGTTTCCCATGACCCATGCTGACGTGGCGCGCGACGCCCTGTTCGACGCCGCCGTCTGAGAACGAATTCTGTAGGCGGAGCATGGGCGCGCGCTATAAGGGCGCCGCTGAGCATAACGCCCGCCGCCCGAGACGCCGCTTGTCCTTCTTCCACGCCGGTCCCGCGCCCAGAGGCGCCGGCCCCCGCTCCGGGGCGCTGCGCGACGGTTTGATCCTCGCTCCGGGCATGAAGGTTGGTCTGTTCGGCGGCTCCTTCAATCCCGCCCACGACGGTCACGCCCATGTCGCCGAGACCGCCATGCGCCGTCTGGATCTCGACCGGGTCGTCTGGCTGGTGTCGCCGCAGAACCCGTTGAAGGACGCCCGTCACAGCGCGCCGCTGGCGGACCGCATGGCCTCGGCGCGTCAGCATGCGCGCGGACCGTCGATGATCGTCTCGGATTTCGAGAGCCGGGCCGGCGTCGCCTGGACCGTCGATACCTTGCGCCTTCTGGTCGCGCGGCATCCGGGCGTGCATTTCGTCTGGCTGATGGGGTCGGACAATCTGGCCAGCTTCCACCGCTGGCGCGGCTGGACCGACATTATGCGGCTGATGCCGGTGGCGGTCATCGCCCGGCCGGGTTCGCTGCTGGACAGCCGCACGGCGCCGGCCGCCGCCCGCTTCGCCGGTTTCCGCATTCCGGCTCAGCAGGCGGGGCTTCTGCCGACGCTTCAGGCGCCCGCCTGGACCTATCTGACGGCGCCGCTCAACCCCCTGTCGTCCACGGCGATCAGGACCGGCGCAGGCGTGCGCGCGACCTCGTGATCGCCGGATGATTCGGGCGGCGGTTCACGTTGCGGCCCATCCGTGCTAGAGGGCTTCTTTAGTCAACGCTCCCGGAGCCCTCCGCTGACCCCCTCGCCCGCGTATGATACGCAAGACGCCGCCGTCTCGAATACGGCGCACGAGATGGACCCTATCGAACCTCTCCATTCCGAAGACGGCTTTGAATCCGACGCCTCCCCGCGCGGCTTCGACGATTCCGCTCCCCGCCCCGTCGGCTCCACGCCGCTGGAAGAAGCCCTGCTGAGCCGCCTCGACGAGGACAAGGCCCAGGACATGGTTCTGATCGACCTTAAGGGCAAAAGCGCCATGGCCGACACCATGATCGTGGCGTCCGGTCGTTCGCACCGTCACGTCGGCGCCATCGCCGATCACCTGCTGCGCACGCTCAAGGAACAGGGCCTCGGCAAGGCCAAGGTCGAGGGCCTGCCGCACTGCGACTGGGTTCTTATCGACGCCGGCGATGTGATCGTGCACCTGTTCCGTCCGGAAGTGCGCACCTTCTACAACATCGAAAAAATCTGGGCGGTCGATTCCGCCCACCGCATGGTCCGCGACTGACACCATGAAGCTGAGCATCGTCGCCATCGGCCGACCGGGCCGAGGGCCTGAAGCGACGCTCGCTGACGACTACGCCAAGCGCGCCACCCTGTCGGGACGCGCGCTTGGCCTCGGTCCCCTTGAACTGATCGATCTGGAAGCCCGCAGACCCGGCAAGGCGCCGGAGGCCGAGCTGATTCTGGCCGCCGCGGAAGGGTCGCACCTGATCGCCTGCGACGAACGCGGCAAGACCTATTCGTCGCGCGCCTTCGCCGACCACATCGCCAAACTGAGGGATCAGGGCGAGCGCCGTCTGGTCTTCGCCATCGGCGGGGCGGACGGGCTGGACGCCAGCGTGCGCGACGCCGCGTCTTCGACCCTGGCCTTCGGTCCCCAGACCTGGCCCCACGCCCTGGCGCGCGCCATGCTGGCCGAACAACTGTATCGGGCCGTGACCATCCTGGCCGGATCGCCCTATCATCGCGACTGACATGCGTCGCGCCATACCCTTATCGCTGGCCCTGCTGACGGGTTTCGTCTGCGCTGCCCCGGCGATGAGCAACCAGGCGCCCGAGAGCGAACTGTCGCGCATCCAGGCCGAATACCGTGACGAGACGGTGCGCGCCCGTCGTCTGCGCGCCGACGCCGACGCCGCCAAGACCGAACTAGCCCAATTGGAGCGCCGCCTGGCCTCGCTGCGGGCCGACGAACAGACCGGCGACCGTCAGATCGACGATCAGCGCGCCCGCCTCCAGCAACTGACCGAACGCGAGGCCGAACTGGTCACGGACCTGGCGCGTGAGCGCGGCGCCCAGGGCCGTCTGCTCAGCGCGCTGCAGATGATGAGCCGCCGGCCGCCGCCGCCCTTGCTGGTGCCCGCCGACAAGGCCATCGACACGGTGCGCGCCTCCATCCTGCTCAAAGCCATGACGCCGGATCTGGAAAGCCGCGCCAAGGTGCTGGCCGCCCGTCAAGCCGAGATCATGCGCATCCGCCGCCTCGCCGTCCTGTCCTCGGAGCGACTGCTGACGACCGAGAGCGAGCAAGGCGACCGGCGCGGCGAGATCGAGGGGCTGACGGCGCGCAAGACCGCCTTGACCGCCGTTCTGAACGCTGAGGCCCGCGCCGCCGAACGCGCCGCCGCCGTGCTGGAGCGCCGCATTCGCGAACTGGGCGGCGCGGTCCCGACCACCCAGGCCGAAGAGACGCCGACCGCTCGCCTTCCGGCCGGGCGCGGCCGCCTCAGTTCGCCCGTCGCCGGCGCGCCAAGCCAGACCTGGGGCGCCGGAACCTCCGGCTGGCGCTGGCGGGCCGACCGCGCGGCCGTCACCGCGCCCGCCGACGCCAAGGTCGCCTATGCCGGGCCGCTGACGGGGTGGGGCAATGTGGTGGTGCTGGACCTCGGTCCCGGCTGGCGCGCCGTCATCGCCGGGTTGGAAAGCGTTGATGTGGGCCCGGACGCCCGGGTCTCGGACGGCCAGACTCTGGGGCGCAGCGGCCCGGACGGCGATGTCTATTTCGAACTGCGCCGTGACGAACGGCCGATCGATCCGGGACCGTGGTTGCGTTGAACCCGCAATAGTCCTTTGCATTCTCGTCTGACGCTGATTTTATCGGCGGGACGCCGCGTCGCCACGATTTGGTCGTGAGGACGGGGCCTTAACCTTCCCACGGGCGCCCACAGTGATCGGCCCGACCGAAAGAGACCGAATGCGTAAACTGCTCCTCGTCGGCTGCGCCGCTCTGGTGCTCGGCGGATCCGCCGCTGCTGTCAGCAGCCAGACCCCGCGAAACGAAACCTTCCGCATGCTGGAGCTGTTCGGCGACGTGGTCGGCATCGTCGAGCAGGCCTACGTCGTCCCGGTCGACAACAAGAAGCTGATCGAGGCCGCGCTGGCCGGCATGATGACGGCGCTGGACCCGCACTCCAACTATCTGCCGCCCTCCAACTACGACGACCTGCGCGAGCGCACCGAGGGCCAGTATTCGGGCGTCGGCCTGACCATCAGCGCCGACGGCGGCATGGTGAAGGTCATCTCGCCAATGGACGACAGCCCCGCCGCCAAGGCCGGGGTCCAGGCGGGCGACGTGATCTCTTCGATCGAGGGCCAGAACGCGGCGGGCCTGACGGTCAGCCAGGTGTCCGAAAAGCTGCGCGGCGCCGTGGGCACCAGCGTGAAGGTGACCTTCCTGCGCGACGGTTCAGACCCGCTGGAAGTGACCCTGACCCGCGAGGTCATCAAGGTTCAGTCGGTCACCGGCCGTGTCGAGGGCGACTTTGGTTATCTGCGCGTCTCGACCTTCAACGAGAACACCGGCCGCGAGCTGAACGAGGCCATCGCCAAGATCAAGGCCGAGAAGCCAGGCGTGAAGGGCTATGTCTTGGACCTGCGCAACAACGGCGGCGGCCTGCTGAACGCCGCCATCGACGTGTCCGACGCCTTCCTGGAACGCGGCGAGATCGTCAGCCAGCGGGGCCGGAAGCCCGAGCAGATCCAGCGTTATTCCGCCAAGCCCGGCGACATCACCGGCGGCCTTCCGCTGGTCGTTCTGGTCAACTACGGCTCGGCCTCGGCGTCGGAAATCGTCGCCGGCGCCCTGAAGGATCACCAGCGCGCGACCATCGTGGGCCTGACCAGCTTCGGCAAGGGTTCGGTCCAGACCGTGATCCCGCTGCGTCAGGGCCAGGACGGCGCCTTGTCGATCACGACCGCGCGCTACTACACTCCCTCGGGCGCCTCGATTCAGAAGATCGGCATCGAGCCGGATCTGGAAGTCGCCCGCAACGAGGCCGAGGCCCGCATCGTCTCGCGCTCCAGCTTCATCTATTCCGAGGCCGCCTACGCCACGGCCCTGGACGCCTCCATCGGCGCCGAGCGCAAGGGTCCGCACACCCCGCGCGAAGCCCCGGGCGAAAAGTTCGACAAGGACAAGGACTATCAGCTTCAGCGCGCGCTGGACGTCCTGCGCGCCGGCGGCGACCTGTCGAAACTGTCGGCCCCGCCCGAAGGCATCGTCGTCACCGAGCCGGGCTCGACGCCCAAGCCCGACGCCGAACTGACGGCGGACGAACCGAAAGACGAATAGGTCAGGGAAGGGCGGCGCGAGCCGCCCTTTTCTTTGCGATCAGGACAGGCGGTCGCGGAAGGCCGAATAGTCGAACGCGCGCACCGTTCTCAGCGCATCCGTCTGGGAGTTCCACAGCACGATGGACGGCAGCGGCACGCCGTTGAAGGTGTTGGTCTTCACCATCGAATAGTGGGCCTGGTCCAGAAACGCGATGCGCGTCCCCGGCGTCGGCCGCTCGGCGAAGACGTAGTCGCCGATGATGTCTCCGGCCAGGCACGACGGCCCGCCCAGCCGCACCGTCACCCCATGCTCAGGCTCTTTCAGCAGCGCGGGGCGATAGGGCGCCTCGATCACATCGGGCATATGGCAGGTGGCGGAGATGTCGGTGATGCCGATGGGCATGCCGTTGTGGAAGACGTCCAGCACCTCGCCGATCAGGATGCCGGCGTCCAGCGCCACGGCCTCGCCCGGCTCCAGATAGACCTGAACCCCGTGCCGGGCCTGCAGATCGCGTACGAAGGCGATCAGATCGTCGGTCTGATAGTCGGCGCGGGTGATGTGGTGCCCCCCGCCCAGGTTCAGCCATTTGATCCCGCCCAGCAGCGGCGAAAGCTTGGGCTCCACCGCCGCCCAGATGCGCGACAGGGGCTGGAAATCCTGCTCGCACAGCGCATGGATATGCAAACCGTCGACGCCGATCAGATGTTCGGCGGTCAGTTGCGACACCGGAAAGCCCAGGCGCGAACAGGGCTGGGCCGGGTCGTATTTGGCGACCTCCCCTTCGGAATGTTCGGGGTTGAGCCGCAGGCCGATCTCGAACACCTGCCCTTCAGCCCGCGCTTTGGCGATCAGGTCCGCGAAACGGGCGATCTGGGCCGGGTTGTTGAAGATGACGTGATCCGACAGACGCAGGATCTCGGGCAGGTCCTTGGCCGTATAGGCCGGCGAATAGGTGGTCAGCTCGCCCTTGTAGAACTCGCGCGCCAGCCGCGCCTCCCACAGGCCCGAGGCGCAGACCCCGTCGAGGTATTCGCCCACCACATCGGCCAGCGACCACATCGAAAACGCCTTCAACGCCAGAAGAACACGCGCCTCCGCTCCGTCGCGCACGCCTTTCAGCACGGACAGATTGCGGCGGATGGCCGCCTCGTCCACCACGAAGGCGGGCGACGCGACGCGGTTCAGGTCGAAATGCGCAAAGGCGCCCGGATCGCCGGCCTGGGTCTGCATTTAGTCGGTCCGATCAGAAGTCCAGAGGGGCGTCCAGGTCCTGAACCTTCCACGGCAGGCCGTGCTTGTTCAGCATGTCCATGAAGGGATCGGGGTCCAGCTGCTCCATGTTGAACACGCCGTCGCCCTTCCACTGGCAGGTCACCATCAGGGCCGCGCCGATCATGGCCGGCACGCCGGTGGTGTAGCTGACGGCTTGATTGCCGGTCTCGGCATAGGCCTCTTCGTGGTCGCAGATGTTGTTGACGTAGACCGTCTTCTTGACCCCGTCCTTGAGGCCGGTGGCGATGACGCCGATGTTGGTCTTGCCCTTGGTGATCGGACCCAGCGAGGCCGGCTCGGGCAGCAGGGCCTTCAGGAACTCGATCGGAATGATCTCGCGGCCCTGGAACTGCATCGGCTCGATCGAGGTCATGCCGATGTTTTCCAGCACTTCGAGGTGCTTCAGATAGCTGTCGCCGAACGTCATCCAGAAGCGGATGCGCTTGATCTCGGGATAGAATTTCGCCAGCGATTCCAGCTCCTCATGGTACATGAGGTACATGTTCTTCGGACCCACGCCCTCGAAGTCGAAGGTCTGTTTGTGGCTCAGCGCCGGGCCCTCGACCCACTGGCCGTTCTCCCAGTGACGCGAGTTCGCCGTCACTTCGCGCAGGTTGATCTCGGGATTGAAGTTGGTCGCGAAGGGCAAGCCGGTGTCGCCGCCGTTGCAGTCCAGGATGTCCAGCGTCTCGATGGAATCCAGCAGGTGCTTCTTGACGTAGGTTGTGAAGACCGAGGTCACGCCGGGGTCGAAGCCCGAACCCAGCAGCGCCATCAGACCGGCGTCCTTGAAGCGGTCCTGATAGGCCCACTGCCACTTGTATTCGAACTTGGCCTCGTCGCGCGGCTCGTAGTTGGCGGTGTCCAGATAGTCGACGCCGGCGGCCAGGCAGGCGTCCATGATCGACAGGTCCTGATAGGGCAGGGCCAGGTTCACGACCAGTTCGGGCTGCACCTTCTGGATCAGCGCCGTGGTCGCCGCCACGTCGTCGGCGTCGATGGCCGCCGTGTCGATGTCGACGCCGAAGCGCGATTTCACGGACTGGGCGATCGCATCGCACTTGGACTTGGTGCGGCTCGCCAGGGTGATATGCGAGAAGATGTCCGCGTTCATCGCCATCTTGTGGACGGCCACCGAACTGACGCCGCCCGCGCCGATAACCAGCACCTTGCTCATCTGTGCTTCTCCCGAAGTCTGAAACCCTGGCGACAGCGCCGCCCCTATAAAGGGCGCGGCTCTTAGCACGATGATGACAATCCGCTAAATCCCTGCGCCGATATTGGCTCTTATAGCGTGACCGGATCGCTCCGGTTGCCTTTGTAAGGTTTTTCCGCCATAAGCCGCCGCTTCCGACGCAAGTGAACCTGCGTCTCCACCGGGACGACCCTCATTTCGATGAGACGAGCCCGGCGAGAACCCTCCGCCGACGTGATCGTCGCCGGGGGCCGTTGTCGTATGGAGCCGTTTCACCCGTCGCTATGAGGTAGTGAATGTTCGAGGCTCTGAACGAGCGGCTGACAGGCGTCTTTGACCGGATCACCGGGCGCGGCGCCCTGTCCGAAAAGGATGTCGCCGAGGCGATGCGCGAAGTGCGCGTGGCCCTGCTCGAGGCCGACGTCGCCCTGCCGGTCGTCAAGGAATTCATCGCTTTCGCCACCGAGCGCGCGACCGGTGAAGAGGTCATCCGTTCGGTCAAGCCGGCCGATCAGGTGGTCAAGATCGTCTATGACGGCCTGATCGAGATGCTGGGCGGCGAAGAGCCGGTCCCGCTGAACACCAACGCCAATCCGCCCGCCGTGGTGCTGATGGCCGGCCTCCAGGGCTCGGGCAAGACCACGACCTCGGCCAAGCTGGCGCTGCGCCTGACCAAGTTCGATCGCAAGAAGGTCATGATGGCCTCGCTGGACACGCGTCGTCCGGCCGCGATGGAGCAACTGGCCACCCTGGGCAAGCAGATCGAGGTCGCCACTCTGCCGATCGTGGCGGGCGAAAGCGCCGTCCAGATCACGCGCCGGGCGCTGCAATCGGCCAAGCTTCAGGGTTTCGACGTCCTGATCCTCGACACCGCCGGCCGCATCACCCTGGACGAAGGGCTGATGAACGAGGTCGCCGAGGTCGCCGACATCGCCAAGCCCGTCGAGACCCTGCTGGTCGCCGACAGCCTGACCGGCCAGGACGCCGTTCGCACCGCCAAGGCCTTCCACGAGCGCCTGCCCCTGACCGGCCTGGTCTTGACCCGCGCCGACGGCGACGGTCGTGGCGGCGCCATGCTGTCGATGCGGGCCGTCACCGGCCTGCCGATCAAATATCTGGGCGCCGGCGAAAAGGTCGATGCGCTGGACGTGTTCGACGCCCGCCGCGTCGCCGGCCGCATTCTGGGTCAGGGCGATATCGTCGCCCTGGTCGAAAAGGCCAGCCAGGATCTGGACCAGGCCAAGGCCGAGAAGATGGCCCGCAAACTGGCCAAGGGTCAGTTCGATCTGGATGATCTGGCCGGCCAGCTTCAGCAGATGAAGCGGATGGGCGGGCTTCAGGGCATCATGGGCATGCTGCCCGGCGTGGCCAAGATGAAGGGTCAGATGGCCGAGAGCGGCATCGACGACCGCATGATCCTGCGTCAGGAAGCGATCATCTCCTCGATGACCAAGGCCGAGCGCAAGAAGCCCGACCTGCTGAACGCCTCGCGCAAGAAGCGCATCGCCGCCGGCGCCGGCGTCGATGTGCAGGACGTGAATCGGGTTCTGAAACAGCACCGCCAGATGGCCGACGTGGTTAAGTCGATGGCGCGCGGCGGACCCAAGAAGATGCAGCAGATGGCCGCCATGCTGGGCGGCCTTGGCGGCGGCGGCATGCCCGGAATGGGCGGCGGCGGCCCCGACATGGCCCGCCTCAAGGCGTTGGGCGGCGGCAAGATGGCCGAACCCTCCGCCGACGATCTGAAAGCCATCCAGGACCGGCTCGCCGGACTGGGCGGCGGACAACTTCCGGGAGGTCTTCCTGGCCTGCCGGGCTTCCCTCCCAAGAAATAACGACTTCCTAGAAAGAGACCTGAAATGCTGAAGATTCGTCTGGCCCGCGGCGGCGCCAAGAAGCGCCCCTACTACCACATCGTCATCGCCGACTCGCACTCGCCCCGCGACGGCAAGTTCATCGAGAAGGTCGGCAGCTACAACCCGATGCTGCCCAAGGACGGCGCCACCCCGCGCGTCGCCCTGAAGGTCGAGCGCATCGCCGAATGGCTCGGCAAGGGCGCCCAGCCGACCGACCGCGTCGCCCGCTTCCTGTCGCAGGACGAGACCCTGGGTCAGAAGGTCAAGTGGACGCAATCGAACAACCCGAACAAGGGCGCTCCGGGCAAGAAGGCGCAAGAGCGCGCCGCTGAACGCGCCCAGCGCGAAGCCGACCGCCTGGAAGCCGAAGCCGCCGCCAAGGTCGAGGCCGCTGAAGCCGCCGCCCGCGCCAAGGAAGAGGCCGCCGCCGCCGCCGAAGCCGCCAAGAACGCTCCCGCTGCTGAAGAAGCGCCTGCCGAAGAGGCTCCGGCCGCTGACGCCGCCGCCGAGGAAGCCCCGGCTGCTGAAGCGACCGAGGAAAAGGCCGAAGGCTAAGCCTTTCGGTTTGACGATGATCAGGGCGGCGTCTTTCGACGCCGCCTTTTTCATGGGTTAAGAACACGCATGACCACGGACAGCAGATTGATCCTCGTCGGCCAGGTCGGCGGCGGCTTTGGCGTGCGGGGCGAGGTGCGGGTGACCGCCTTCACCGCCGACCCCCTGGCCCTGACCGCCTATGGCCCTCTGCTGCGCGCCGACGGGACCGTGGCCCTGACCCTGACCTCGACGCGGCCCGACAAGAACGGCGTCGTTGGCCGGGCCAAGGAGATCACGTCCAAGGAACAGGCCGACGCACTGCGCGGCCTGAAGCTGCACGTCCCTCGCGCTCGGTTCCCCGAGCCGGACGAGGACGAATTCTACCTCGCCGACCTCTTGGGCGTTCAGGTTCGCGATATGGGGGGCGCGGTCATGGGCACGGTGAAGTCGGTCCAGAACTTCGGCGCCGACGACATGCTGGAGATCGCGCCCGCCGCCGGCGGCCCGACCTGGTATCTGCCGTTCACCAAGGAAGCGACGCCGGAACTGCACCTGGCCGACGGCTGGCTTCTGGCCGTGCCGCCGACCGAGGTGGGCGAGCGCGAGCCGGACTGAAGTCTCGTCACCGCTCCCGTCGGTGTTGCGGATGGGCCGAACGGCGCCGACATAGGCCTATCGCAATAGCCGAGGCCGCACCCATGACCGACTTGTCCGCCTTCCCGATCACGCAACGCTGGCCGGCCCAGCACCCCGATCGCATCCAGTTGTATTCCCTGCCGACGCCCAATGGGGTGAAGGTCTCGATCATGCTGGAGGAGGTCGGCCTGGCCTATGAGCCGCACCTGATCGACATCACCAAAAACGAGACCTGGGGGCCGGAGTTTCTGTCGCTGAACCCCAACGGCAAGATCCCCGCCATCCTCGATCCCAACGGCCCGAACGGACAGCCGCTGGCCCTGTTCGAATCCGGCGCCATCCTGATTTATCTGGCGGAAAAGACCGGCAAACTGCTCTCGGCCGACCCGGCGACCCGCTACGAGACGATCCAGTGGGTCATGTTCCAGATGGGCGCGATCGGCCCGATGTTCGGCCAGCTGGGTTTCTTCCACCGCTTCGCGGGCAAGGAATACGAGGACAAGCGCCCGCGCGACCGCTACGTCGCCGAAAGCCGCCGCCTGCTGGGCGTGCTGGAGACGCGGCTCGCCAACGACGGGGGAGAGCCCCGCGACTGGCTTGTCGGCGACTATTCCATCGCCGATGTCGCCACCCTGGGCTGGGTCCGCAACCTGATCGGCTTCTACGAAGCGGGCGAAATCGTCGGCTTCGCCGACTTCCCGCGCGTCGCCGCCTGGCTGGAGCGCGGCTTGGCCCGCCCCGCGGTCCAGCGCGGCCTCAACATCCCGGCGCGCGACTGATCTGAACCTCGCCCCGTCGGTCGCGTTGTCTGCTCACACCAACAGGAGCGCGACCGATGGGCATCTTCTCTTCTATCTGGAACAAGATCACGGGCCACAAGCCGAAGGCGGCCCCCGTTCCGCCGCCAACCTCGACGGCCGGAATTCCTGCGCCCAGCGCTGCGCCTGCCCCGACCGCCGCGCCGGCCTTGCCGCCCGTCGATGTCGAGGCGGTCCTCAGCGATCTGGCGGCGTCCAAGGGCGGCGGCGGCAACTGGCGCACCTCGATCGTCGACCTGCTGAAGCTGCTGGACTTGGATTCCGGCTTGGCCGCCCGTAAGGAGCTGGCCGAGGAACTGAACGTCCACGCCGGCGAGCACGGCTCGGCCGAACAGAACATCGCCCTGTCCAAGGCCGTCTGGAAGAAGCTGGCCGAAAACGGTGGTCAGGTCCCGGCTTCGCTGCGCGACTAGCCCCCTCAGCTAGATCAGGCCGGCGGTCTGATCCAGCGCATCGCGGCCAGCGCGGCAAATCCCACAACCAGACCCCAGAAGGCCGATCCGACGCCGAACAGGGGCAGGCCCGAAGCCGTCCCCGCAAACGTCAGCACGGCCGCCTCGCGCGATCCGACATCCATAATCATGTTGTGCAGCGCGCCGGTCAGCGGCGCGATCAGCGCCAGACCCGTCACCGCCGCGAGCACGGCTGGCGGCATGGCGATGAACAGCCCGGCCAGCGGCGCGGCGAACAGAGCCACGACCAGATAAAGACCGCCGTAGATCACGCCCACGATCCAGCGCCTGGCGGGGTCGGGATGGGCGTCCGGCCCCGTGCAGATCGCCGCCGTGATCGCCGCCAGATTGACCCCATGCCCGCCGAACGGCGCGATCAGCAGGCTGGCGACGCCGGTCGACAGGATCAGTCGGTTGGCGGGCGGCGGATAGCCGGCGCTCTGCAGCACCACCAGCCCGGGCAGGTTCTGCGCCGCCAGCGTCACCAGAAACAACGGAAAGCCCAGGCTGACCGCCGCCTTCCAGTCGAAGACGGGCGCGACCGGCTCCAGGTGGCCGAACAGGCCGGTGCCGGCGGGCAGGGCCAACTGCCCCCGCATCGCCAGCACCGCAAAAGCCGCCGCCAGCACGGCGGGCAAGGTCCAGGTCGGCCACAGACGTCGGAAAATTAGGAACACTGCGATCAGCCCTACGACCAAGGCCGTCTCGTCCGGCACGACCTTGAACAGTCTCAGCACAAAGGGCAGCAGCACCCCGGCCAGCATGGCCGAGGCGATGGCCGCCGGGATCCGCGCCGCCAGCCGCCCCAGCACCGGGATCAAGCCGGTCAGGATCATCAGCAGAGCGGCGAAGACGAAGGCGCCAATCGCCGTCGGCCACGACAGGCCCAGGGTCGAGGCCGCCAGCAGGGCCGCCCCCGGCGTGGACCAGGCCAGCACGACGGGGATCTTCAGCCGCCAGCTCAGAAAGGCGCCCGGCGCCCCGATGCCGAGGCACAAAGCCGTCACCATCGACCCGATCTGGCCCGCGTCCGCGCCCAAGGCCTGGCCCGCCTGAACCACCAGGGCGACCGTCCCGCCAAATCCGATCACCGTCGCCACGGCGGCGGACGAAAAGGCCGAGGCGGGCAGGGCGCGCATGGCAAAGGCCGGAGCAGTCATGCCCCGGCCTTAAACCGTCGTCTTGGATGGCGGAAGGCTGGGATCCAGCCCTCCTTGATCAGCCCTCGATGTCTTCCGGCAGGCCCACGGCGTGGAAGCCGGCATCGACGTGGACGACTTCGCCAGTGGTCGAACGCCCCAGGTCCGAACACAGCCACAGGGCCGCGCCCGCGACGCCCTCCATCGAGGTCTCTTCCTTGATCAGCGAGAACTGCGCCGACTTGGAGTGCAGGCCGCGCCCGCCCGAAATGCCGGCCAGCGACAGGGTGCGCATTGCCCCGGCCGAGATGGCGTTGACGCGGATGTTCTTGGGACCCAGGTCGCGCGCGATATAGCGAGTCGCCGCTTCCAGTGCGGCCTTGGCCACGCCCATGGTGTTGTAGTTCGGAATGACCCGCTCGGACCCCAGATAGGTCAGGGTGATCAGGCTGCCGCCGTTCGGCATCAGCTTGGCGGCGCGCTTGGACACGTCCACGAAGCTGAAGGCCGAGATGTTCATGGCCAGCAGGAAGCTGTCGCGCGTGGTGTTGTCCACGAAGCTGCCCTTCAACTCATCCTTGTTGGCGAAGGCCACCGAATGGACGACGAAGTCGATCGTGCCGAAGGTCTTTTCCAGTTCGGCGAAGGCCGCATCCATCGAGGCGTCGTCAGTGACGTCGGCCGGGATCAGCAGCTTGGCGCCGACGCTTTCCGCCAGCGGACGCACGCGGCGCTCCAGGCTCTCGCCCAGATAGGTGAAGGCCAGCTCGGCGCCCTGGGCGGCCAGCTGCGAGGCGATGCCCCAGGCGATGGAGCTGGAGTTGGCCACGCCCATGATCAGGCCCTTCTTGCCCTTCATGAGGTCGCCGGTCGGCATGTTCCAGCCTTCGGAAGTCGCCATGGTTCGTCTCCTGATGATTTGCGCGGAGGGTTAGCAGGGGCGGGCGTAAACCGGAACCCCCGCCGCCTTCCCTTGCGTTACAGCAGGCCCGCGATCGCCTGGCGCGCCGCGTCGCCCAGGTCGGGGCGTTTCAGGGCCAGGGCGACGTTGGCGCGCAACAGGCCGATCTTGTCGCCGCAGTCGTGGGTCACGCCCGCGTATTCGACGGCGGTGAAGCTCTGGTCCGCCATCAGTCGCGCCATGGCGTCGGTCAGCTGGATTTCGCCGCCCGCGCCCTTTTCCTGCGTCGCCAACAGGTCGAAGATTTCCGGCTGCAGGATGTAACGGCCCGAGATCGACAGGTTGGACGGCGCGGTTCCGGCGGCGGGCTTTTCGACCATGCCCTTCATGACGATGCGCGAACCGTCGCGGCTGACCGGATCGACGATGCCGTATTTGTGGGTCTGATCTTCCGGGACGGATTCCACGCCGATGATGTTGCCGCCGGTTTCGGCATAGACCTCGGCCAACTGCTTCAGGGCGCCGGGCTGAGAATCCACGATGACGTCGGGCAGGATGACGGCGAACGGCTCGTGGCCGATGATGTCGCGCGCGCACCAGACGGCGTGGCCCAGGCCCTTGGGCTGCATCTGGCGGGTGAAGCTCATCTCCCCGGCCGAGGCCAGTTCGGCGTTCATCATCTCCAGGATGTCGGTCTTGCCCTTGGCCAGAAGCTGGGCTTCCAGCTCGATCTGGTGATCGAAATAGTCCTCGATGGCGCCCTTGGAGCGGCCGGTGACGAAGACGATGTGCTCGATCCCGGCCTCGCGCGCCTCTTCGACGATGTAGGACAGGATTGGCCGGTCGACGACGTTCAGCAGTTCCTTGGGGGTCGTCTTGGTGCCGGGCAGGACCCGGGTGCCGAGGCCCGCGACGGGCAGTACGGCCTTGCGCAGGCGCGCGGGCGTGGTGGTCATCAAATCATCCTGACAGCTATCCCGCCCCTTCTAACCGGTGCGGACCGGCGAAAGAAGGGGCGGAACGGCGGTCGGGTTCCCCCTTACTTGGCGGGGCGGGCCATAGGCGTCATGGCGGCGATGGTCGCGCGCTGGGCCAGCAATTGGTCTTCCGGCAGCGGGATCAGGCCGCGGTCGGCCAGATAGCCGCCCTTGCCGGCGGCGCCTTCCGACAGGAACTCCTGCACGAACTGCTGCAGGCCCGGAATGACGCCGATATGGGCCTTCTTCACATAGATGTAGAGGCTGCGCGACAGCGGGTATTCACCGCTGGCGATGGTGTCGGCGGTCGGGGCCACGCCGTCGATGGTCTCGGCCTTCACCGTGTCCAGGTTCTGTTCCAGGAACGAATAGCCGAACACGCCCAGCGAACCCGGCGTGCGGGTCAGGGTCTGGACGATGGCGTTGTCGTTCTCGCCGGAATCGATCCAGGCGCCGTCCTCGCGCAGGGTGTGGGCGATGCCTTCAAACCGGTCCTTGTCGCCTTCGATCGCCTTGACCGCCGGCACCAGCTTGGCGCCCGGCGTCATGCCCAGCTCCAGGAAGGCGTCGCGCGTGCCCGAGGTGGGCGGCGGGCCATAGACCTGGATTCGCTGGTTCGGCAGGCCGGCGTTGACCTGGTTCCAGGTCTTGGCCGGATTGGCGACGAATTGACCGTTGGCGCCCGGCACTTCCTTGGCCAGGCCCTCGTACAGGTCGTTCAGTTCGAAGTTGAAGCCGTTGCCGTTACGGGCAGTGGCGATGACGATGCCGTCGAAGCCGATCTTGATCTCGACGATGTCGGTGACGCCGTTCTTGGCGCACAGGTCGAACTCGGACTGTTTCATCTGACGCGAGGCGTTGGCGATGTCCGGGGTGGTCGGGCCGACGCCCTGGCAGAAGGCCTGAATGCCGCCGCCGGTGCCCAGCGATTCGACGCGCGGCGCCGCGCCGCCCGAACCGCGCGCGAAAGTCTCGGCGACCCGCGTGGCGAAGGGGAAGACGGTCGACGAACCGGCCGCCCAGATGCCGGAGCGCGCGCCGGAGGCGGAGCCGCCGCCGCCGTTGTCGCCACAGGCCGCCAGGGCCAGAAGGGCGGCGGCCGAAGCCGCCAGTTTCAGTGTGCGGATCATCCAAGGCTCTCCCTGAGCATCGATTTCGCGATGCTTAGAGCAGAGGATTATGACAGTCCCGAGAATGGGCCCGCGAAAGGGACCGCCGCCGCTACAGCAGGCGGCGGCGCATGACCTGCGACAGGGTGTCGATCAGGGTCACGGCGACCACGACGACGATGACGATGGCCGAGACGGCGCGGAAATCGAAGGCGTTCATGCTGTCGAACAGCACCTGGCCGATGCCGCCCGCGCCGATCAGACCCAGCACGGTCGCGGACCGGCTGTTGGATTCGAAACGGTACAGGGCGAACGAGGTCCACAGCGGCGCGACCTGAGGCAGGACGCCCCAGACGATCTCGTGCAGCTTGCCGGCGCCGGTGGCGCGCACGCCCTCGACCGGACCCTTGTCGATCGACTCGACCGCTTCCGAGAACAGCTTGGCCAGAACCCCGGCCGTATTCAGGGTGATGGCCAGGACGCCCGCCAGAGGCCCCAGGCCCACGGCGGTGACGAATAGCAGGCCGATCACCAAATCCGGCACAGAACGCAGCAGGTTCATGATCCAGCGCACCGGCGTCACGACCCAGACGGGCGCGATGTTGCGCGCCGCCGCCAGACCCAGCGGGATACCCAGAATCACGGCCAGGAAGGTGCCCCACAGGGCGATCTGCACCGTCTCCCACATCTTGGCGACGAACATCTTCCAGTCGCTGAAGTCGGGACGCAGCAGGTCGTGGACGAACAGCTGGGTGCTGTCGTTGCCGGCGAACAGACGCGAGATGTTGCCCAGATCGACGGCGTCAATGCTGTACAGCAGGACGGCGGCGACGCCGCCCCAGACCAGGACGTCGGCGACCCAGGCGAGGGCGGACTTCTTGGGGGCCGCCGGAATCGCGACGGCGGAAGACGCGACTGCGGTCAAGGCCGGACCTCACGCAGGCTGCGCAGGCGTTGAAGCTCGCGCTCGGCGGCGGCGGCGGCGGCCGTATCGCCCTTGGCGCGGGCCTCGCCCAGTTTCTGGTCGGCGATCATTTCGCGGATCGGGTCCAGATAGCTGTCGTCGGCGGCGGTGAAGCGGGAATATTCCAGGTCCGCCAGAACCTTGCGCTGCCGCTCGGCCTCGGCGCCTTCGCCCTGGCCATAGGTCAGGAAGAAGCTGCGGATCTTTTCCTTCAGCGCCGGATCCAGATCCTCGCGCACGACGATGCCGCTCTCGGGGATCGGCGGCGAGGTCCAGATTTCCTCGATCTGGCCGGCCAGCTGCGGGTTCTCCTTGCGCATGAAGATGGTGTTCACGCTGTTGGAGGTCGCCACGTCGATCACGCCGGTCGCCACGCCGAAGGCGTTGGCCTGGTGGTTCGCCGAGCGCACGGTCTTGAAGCACTGGCTGGGGACCACGCCGCGCGGATTGAACAGGAAGGTCAGCGGGGCCAGGGTGCCCGACGTCGACTGGGCGTCGCCGATGCCGAAGTTGTACTTCTTGCCGCACGCCATGACCTGATCCAGCGTGATGCCCGATCCCTTCTTGACGATCAGCGTGGACTGATAGCTGTCCAGACCTTCGCGGTTGACGGTGCGGGCGATGACTTCGGCTTTGGCGCGGTCGATGGCCTCGACCTCAGGCTTGGCCGAGAACCAGCCCACCTGGGTGTGGTTGCCGCGCATGGCCTCGACCAGGACGGTGTAGTTCGAACCGAAATAGGGCTTCACCGGCACGCCGATGGCCTTGGACATGTCGTCCAGCAGCGGCTGCCACAGCGGGCCGGCCGAGGCTTGGCCTTCGGCGGACAGGATCGAGAAAGTGATCTCGCTGGGCGCGCCGCCCGCAGCCTTCTTGTCCTCGCCGCCGCCGCAGGCCGCCAGGCCCAGGATCATGACGGCGGCGCCGGCCGCAGCGATTAGACGGCGGGTGGGGGAAATGCGCGACAGGCTCATGCCTTGGTCTCCCAGAACGCGTCCTCGAACTCGGGACCGTAGATTTCGATCAGGCGCTTTTGGTCCAGCGCCGTGGACGGGCCGTCATAGACGATCTTGCCGCCTTGCAGGGCGATGACGCGGTCACAGTAGCGGATGGCGTAGTCGACCTGGTGCAGGGTGACGATCACACCCATGCCGTCGCGTTTGTTCAACTCGACCAGCAGTTCCATCACCTTGCGGGCTGACACAGGGTCCAGCGAGGCGACAGGTTCGTCGGCCAGAATGGCCTTGGCGCCCTGCACGATGGCGCGGGCGATGGCGCCGCGCTGTTGCTGACCGCCGGACAGGGTGTTGGCGCGCTGGGCGGCGTAGTCGCTGACGCCGACGCGGTGCAGGGCCGCCATGGCCTTGTCCTTGTCCGCCTGGGGCCACAGGCCCAGCAGGCCCTTCCATCCGGGCAGACGGCCCAGCGCGCCCAGCATGACGTTGGAGAACAGGCTCAGTCGCCCGACCAGATTGAACTGCTGGAAGATCATGCCCAGCTTGCCGCGCGCCTTGCGCACGGCGCCGGTGACCCGGCCGTCCTTCTGCACGGTCTCGCCGAACACCTGGATCGTGCCGGCGCCGGCGTCGATCGACTGCAGACCGGTGATGGAGCGGAGCAGGGTGGACTTGCCCGAACCGGACGGACCGATCAGGGCGACCATTTCGCCGGAGGCCACGGAAATCGAGACGCCGTCCAGCGCCTTTCGCGATCCGAAGGTCTTCGACACGTCACGCGCCAGGACTAGCCCAGGGGCGGCGGCGGCTGCGGATGAACTCATGAACTCGCTAGGAGGCTATGGCGAAGGGGCGCCGCAATAAGCTGAAATCGCGCTCGGGCAAGTCCTAATCGCACGTCGGGCGCAATCTCGTCCAGACCCGAGCCGTTCAGGAGCCTTCTGCCGCACCCTTCACCCGGGCGTAGTCCGCCGGAATCGGCAAGGCGGCGCGCGATCGCTCCAGCGCCTGATCGGCCATTGTCCGGACCGGCGCGGCCAGACAAGGGATCGAGGCCAGCGCCCTCAGCCCCTTTTGCAGTCTGATGGCGACCGCTACGTCGCCGGCCCCATAACGGGCGATCGGGCCGAACAGATCGTCGAGCAGATCGTCTTCGGAGACGCCCGGCATCATCAGGCGATCGCGCAGGGTCCGCTTCTCGTCTTCCTCGCGCTCGCGGGCCCAGATGTCCATCAGCCTCACGCCGGTCGACACCACCTGAATGGCCGTTCCGGGATCGTTGATACCAGGCGACAGGGCCTTGGCGGCGATCTCGCCCAAAACGATCAGGCCAAAGCGGGGGTCTTGATCATAGGAGCGCGAGTCTCCGATCGCGAAGGCGGAGCAGAAGGCGTCCTGGGCCTCTTTGTCGCAGGCCGGCAGGCTGATCCGGGCGAGGACCTCGCCGCGTTGCACGAAAGCGCCGGGCGCAGCGACCACCTCGACCTGGCAGTCTCGTTTCTCGGCCATGGCCTGCAGGCGATCGGGATCGACGTTCTGGACGTAGCCGGTTTCCGGCGCTGTCACGTCCGCGCCGTTTTCAAGACGGCCTGCCCGCCCGCCCAGAAACGGATTGTCGCGTCGCTGCTCCAACGCCTCGCGGGCCCGGGCCTCGACCAGATCGATCATGTGACCGACCCGCGCCAGGCTGGACAGACGATTGATCCAGGCCAGGAGGCGAAACGCCACCAGACCCACCATGACGAGGCTGACCAGGAACAGGATCGCCCTGCCGTTCTGGCCGTAATAATGGGCGTTGATCGCGGTGACGGCGACGATGGCGTAGAGAAAGGCGCCGACGAAGGTCGCCAGTGACTTCTGGGTCTCGTCATCGCTGGTGACCAGGGCCGCGACGCGCGGACTGGCCGCCGACGACACCGACGTATAGGCCGTGACCATGGCGCCGACCGAAAAGGTCGCCACGCCCAGCAGGCTGGACGCCAGGATCGTCAGGATTGATTCTACAGACTCTCCGCCCAGACGCTCGGCCATCTCCTGCGGCACCCAGGGGGCCAGGGCGGCGGCCAGCAAGGCTGCGGCGACGCCCGCGACGGCATAGGCCGTGGCGCGCACCCACAGCTGACGCCGCATCTTGCGCCAAAAGAACAGCCATCGGTTCATGAAACCCTCCGATCATCGCAACGGCGCAGAACGGTCAAGGTTGCCGCTGGATCGTGTCGTGGAGGGCGCAGAGCGGATTTGTGACAGTCAAACCTAAGCCCCGCCACGAAAAAACCTCTTTACATGACAGTCGCGCGTCCCCATATCGCGCTCTCCGGCGGACCCCGTAGGTCCTGTCTGCGCCGCTAACGCCGGTCTGGGTTTAACAATTAGCAGGGGGTTACGTGAATTGCGCACGTATCAGCTTCCCCTGGACCTGGTCCGTGAGCGGTCCCCTGAACGTCCCGTCGCCCTCGTGCGGCCGCGTTCGGTTTCCGTAGCGGCGCGCTGGTTCCAGGATAATCTAAAGGCCGACGTCTTCTACGCTGTGAAGGCCAACCCTTCGCGCTGGGTCGTCGAAACCCTGATCGAGGCCGGCGTTCGCGGCTTCGACGTGGCGTCCATCGCCGAGATCGAGCTGGTTCGCTCTGTCAGCCATGACGTGCGCCTGGCCTTCATGCACCCGGTCAAGAGCCGGTCTGCGATCACCAAGGCCTATTTCGATCACGGCGTGCGCACCTTCTCGCTCGACTGCATCGACGAGCTGAACAAGATTCTCGACGCCACCGGCGGCGCGGACGACCTGAACCTGATCGTGCGCATGGCCGTCTCGGCCGACGGCGCCGCCTATACGCTGTCGGGCAAGTTCGGCGTCTCGTCGGATCAGGCGCCGGCCCTGCTGATGGCGACGCGCCAGGCGGTCAAGGACGGCCTGATGGGCGTCTCCTTCCACGTCGGCAGCCAGTGCATGCGCCCGACCGCCTATCAGGCCGCCATGGCCCAGGTCGGCCGATCGATCAGCCGTGCGGGCGTGATCGTCGATATCGTCGATGTCGGCGGCGGCTTCCCGTCCGTTTATCCGGGCATGGTTCCGCCGGACATGAGCGAATACGCCGACGCCATCCATCGCGGCTTCAACGAGATGCCGGTGTCGGAAACGACCGAGCTGTGGTGCGAGCCTGGCCGGGCGCTGGTCGCCGAAAGCTCGTCGATCCTGGCCCGTGTCGACCTGCGCAAGGGCGACGCCCTTTATCTGAACGACGGCTCTTACGGTTCGCTGTTCGACGCGACCCATTCGCGCTGGCCCTTCCCGACCAAGCTGGTGCGGGTCGGTGAAAGCGCGGGTGAGCTGAAGGCGTTCCAGTTCTACGGCCCGACCTGCGATTCCATCGACCATATGCCGGGCCCCTTCTGGCTGCCGGCCGATGTGCGCGAAGGCGACTTCATAGAGATCGGCATGCTGGGCGCTTACGGCGTGGCCATGTCGACGGGCTTCAACGGCTATGGCGAACACGACATCGCCGCTGTCGAGGACGCCCCGATGGCCTCGCTGTACGGTCTGGCCCCGCGTTCCATCCCCACCGTGCGCACCACGGCGGAAGAGAACGCCCGCAAGGTCGTGCGTCTGTCACGCCCCAAGGGTAAGGCCGGTCAGCGCAAGTCGCGCCGGAAGTAGGACGCCCGCACCTGTAATCGTCATCCTCGGGCTCGACCCGAGGATCGGCCCCCTCTGCGTCTTCCTTGCAAGGAACGCGCGGCGGAACGTCCGACCCTCGGATCAAGTCCGAGGGTGACGGCCGATGGTTGGGCGTCTATCGGTCCTGTCGGTCGCTCCGTCCCGGCACGTCTGCTTCTTCGACGGGCGCTCAAATCACAGGGAAACCGCCGAAATGAACGCTCCCGTTCAATCGAACACCAAGGCCCAACTGCTGCAGAATGTCGTCGAGCACGTCGACATCACCAGCTTCGACGCGCGCCCGATCATCGACTCGATGCGCAAGATGTCCTTCTCGTCGCGCGACACCGCCCGCGCTGCGGACATCTTCTCGATGGCCATCGAGGACAAGGACTGCTCGCCCTGGCTGATCCTGGCCGGTTCGACCTCGGCCGGCGGCTGCATGCACGTCTACCGCGATATGGTGAAGTTCGGCATGGTCGACGCCGTGGTCGCCACCGGCGCCTCGATCGTCGACATGGATTTCTTCGAGGCCCTGGGTTTCAAACACTATCAGGCGGCCGGCGAGGTGGACGACAACGTCCTGCGCGACAACTACATCGACCGGATCTACGACACCTATATCGACGAGGAAGAACTCCAGGCCTGCGACCACACCATCCTGGAGATCGCCAACCGCCTGGAGCCGCGCGGCTATTCCAGCCGCGAGTTCATCTGGGAGATGGGCAAGTGGCTGAGTGAGGGCAATGCGAAAAAGCCCGGCTCGCTGATCCAGACCGCCTATGAACAGGGCGTGCCGATCTTCTGCCCGGCCTTCGTCGACTCCTCGGCCGGCTTTGGTCTGGTGAAACACCAGAAGGAACGGGCCGCCGCCGGCCAGCCCTATCTGATGCTGGACGCCATCGCCGACTTCCGCGAACTGACCGACATCAAGATCGCCGCCGGCGTCACCGGCCTGTTCATGGTCGGCGGCGGCGTGCCCAAGAACTTCGCCCAGGACACCGTCGTCTGCGCCGAAATCCTGGGCGTCGAGGCCGAGATGCATCGCTATGCGGTTCAGATCACCGTCGCCGACGTCCGCGACGGCGCCTGCTCGTCCTCGACGCTGAAAGAGGCGGCCTCCTGGGGCAAGGTCCAGACGACCCACGAACAGATGGTCTTCGCCGAGGCCACCACGGTCGTCCCCCTGATCGGCTCCGACGCCTACCACCGCGGCGCCTGGAAGGCCCGCGACAAGCGCCGCTGGAACAAGTTGTTCGAGAAGTAGTCAGCCGTCGCTTGCCTTCTCCCCTCGGGGGAGAAGGTGGCCGGCGGAGCCGGTCGGATGAGGGGGCTGTGTCCGTATGCCCGCATGTCGCCGTATCGCGTCCAGCACAACCGCCGGATTTTTCGAAAAGTCGGCGTTCCTGAATCGCATGACCGTGTAGCCCGCGACGCGAAGCCGCTCATCCCGCACGGCGTCTCGCGCCTCGTGCAGATCGTGCACCCCGCCATCCAGCTCTATGATCAGTCTGATCTCATGACAGGCGAAATCGGCGATGGCGCCAGCGACTGGGGCCTGCCGCCTGAACTTCAATCCATCCAGTTGCCGGTTCCGCAGCATCGCCCACAGGATCGCTTCCGCGCCTGTCATGTCGGCGCGAAGACGGCGTGACTGTCGGGTTCTCGGCGGCGTCTGCCACATCAGTATCCAACAGCCCCCTCATCCGACCCGCGCTGCGGGCCACCTTCTCCCCCGAGGGGAGAAGGGTCAATTCAGGCCGCGCAGGCTTCGAAGCCGGCCTTCAGCGCGGCCTCGTCCAGATCGCGGCCGATGAAGACGGCGCGGCTCCAGCGGCGTTCGGCGGCGCCCCATTCGCGTTGCATGTCGCCTTCCAGGATCATGTGGACGGCCTGGAAGACCAGGCGGCGGTTCTCGCCTTTGACGTCGATGATGCCCTTGGCGCGCAGGATGTTCTGACCCTGCTCGCCCAGCAGCCGGTCCAGCCAAGCGGTGAACTTGGCCCCGTCCAGCGGCCGATCCAGCGACAGGGAGATGCCCTTGATGTCGTCCTGGTGGGCGTGACCGCGCGCGCCATGGGAGTGCGCGCCGTGGGCGTGGTCGTGATGATCATGGTCATGCTTGTGGTCATGGTCATGATGATGGTGGTCGTGGCCGCAATGCTCGTCGTGGACATGGCCGTCGGCGCCGTGGGGCGGGTTCACGAAGTCCGGCTTGACCTCCAGAATACGATCCAGGTCGAAGGCGTGAAGGCCCAGCACCTGATCCAGCGGCACGTTCGACCGCTCGGCCCGCACGATGGGCGCCAGCGGGTTCAGCGCCCGCAGACGCGCCTCGACCGCGTCCAGTTCGTCGGCGGTCGCCAGATCGACCTTGTTCAGGATGATGCGGTCGGCGAAGGCCACCTGCTCGCGCGCCTCCCTGGAGTCGTCCAGGCGCGCCATCACATGTTTGGCGTCGACCAGGGTCGTGACGCTGTCCAGTTGGGTCTTGGCCTTGACGTCCTCGTCCACGAAGAAGGTCTGGGCCACCGGACCGGGGTCGGCCAGGCCCGTCGTCTCCACGATGATGGCGTCGAAGGCCGGCTTGCCGGGACGCTGGCGCTTCATCAGGCCGGCGACCACGCGGATCAGGTCGCCCCGCACCGTGCAGCAGACGCAGCCGTTGTTCATCTCGAACACGTCCTCGTCGGCGCCGACCACCAGGTCGTTGTCGATGCCGATCTCGCCGAACTCGTTGACGATGACGGCGTAGCGCTTGCCGTGATCCTCGGTCAGGATCCGGTTCAGCAGCGTCGTCTTGCCCGCGCCGAGATAGCCGGTCAGGACGGTGACGGGGATTTTGCTGTTGGCGGAAGCGGTCGAGGCGGGGGCGGCGAGGGTGTCGGTCATAGGCCGCTAGATGGCGGCTGCATCGCGCGAAGGGAAGAGGGTCAGACTTTCTTCACGAACTCGGTGCGAAGGACCAGGCCGCGCACCTTCTCCACATTGGCCTCGATCTCCTCCGGATCGCCGGTTAGGCGGATGTTCTTGACCAGCGTCCCGCGCTTCAGCGTAACCCCGCCCGATCCCTTGACCTTCAGATCCTTGATCAGGGTCACGCTGTCGCCATCAGCCAAGATGTTGCCGTTGGAATCTTTGGTCACGTCGCCGGTCATGGCCAAGCTTCTAGCGACTGGTTCGGCGAATATCCACACTCAACCTATGGGAATTCACGCATCGTCTCCTCCCCGCTTTGCGGGGAGGGGGACCGCGAAGCGGTGGAGGGGCTCTTTGAGGTCCCACTAAGGCTTGCGATGCGGACACAGCCCTCCGTCACGGCGCAAGAGCGCCGCGCCACCTCCCCATAAAATGGGGAGGAGACGGTTCAGTCCGGCACGTTCGCCTCAAGCTCGTCCAGCCACACCCGCGCATTGCCGTCCGACGGCGCGCGCCAGTCGCCGCGCGGCGACAGCGATCCGCCGGTGACGACCTTGGGCCCGTTCGGCAGGGCCGAGCGCTTGAACTGGGCGGTCTGGAAGAAGCGGATCAGGAACTTCCTCAGCCAGCCCTTGATCGTCGCTAGATCGTATTCGACCTTCTCGTCGTCCGGCGTATTCGCCGGCCAATGCCCTGCGCCCGCATCGCCCCAGGCCTGATGCGCCAGGAAGGCGACCTTGGACGGCGTCATCCCGAACCGGCTGATGTAGAACAGGAAGAAGTCGTTCAGCGCATAGGGGCCGACGGTGCCTTCCGTCGATTGGATCACCCCATCCTTGGCCGGCACCAGCTCGGGCGAAATCTCGGTGTTCAGAATGGCGTGCAGCGTGTCACGCGCGCCCGCGCCGATCAGGTCGCCCGCCGCCACCCAGCGGATCAGGTGCCGGATCAACGTCTTCGCCACCCCGCCGTTGACGTTGTAGTGGCTCATATGGTCGCCGACGCCGTATGTGGCCCAACCCAGCGCCAGTTCCGACAGATCCCCGGTCCCCAGCACGAAGGCCCTGTGCTGGTTCGCCAGCCGGAACAGATAGTCAGTCCTCAGACCCGCCTGCACGTTCTCGAAGGTGATGTCGTGCACCGGCTGACCTTCGGCGTAGGGGTGGCCGATGTCCTTGAACATCTGTTCGGCGGCGGGGCGGATGTCGATCTCTGCGCCCGTGACGCCCAACGCGGTCATCAGCGCCCAGGCGTTGGACTTGGTCCCGTCCGAGGTCGCGAAGCCCGGCATGGTGAAGCCCAGGATATTGGTCCGCGGCAGATCCAGCCGGTCGAAGGCGCGACAGGCGACCAGCAGGGCTTGGGTCGAATCCAGCCCGCCCGACACCCCGATCACCAGCGACTTGGCCCCCGTCGCCGTCATCCGGCGCATCAGCCCCTGAACCTGGATGTTGAACGCCTCATAGCAGTCCTGATCCAGCCGCCCGGCGTCGTCCGGTACGAACGGGAACCGGTCCAGCGGCCGGATCAGCTCGCTGGCCTCATGATCCTCGCGCGCCATAAAGGGCACGACCGTCGCCGACTCGCCTTCGTTTCTGGCGCACTCGGCGAATGTGCCGTTGCGCAACCGGTCCAGTCCGATTCGGTCCACGTCCACGTCTGCGATCGTCAGATGGCTCTCCAAGGCGAACCGCTCGCCCTCGGTCAACTTGGACCCCAGTTCGTGGATCGTCGCCTGACCGTCCCATGCCAGGTCGGTGGTGCTCTCGCCCCAGCCCGAGGCGGCAAAGACATAGGCCGACAGGGTGCGGGCCGAATGGCTGGCGCTCAGCATCGCCCGCTCGTCCGCCTTGCCGATGACGATGTTGGACGCCGACAGGTTCAGCAGTATCCGCGCCCCCGCCAGGGCGGCCCTCGTCGAGGGCGGCAGCGGCGCCCAATAGTCCTCACAGATCTCGACCGAGAAGACGAAGCCCGGCCGGTTGACCGCCTCAAACAACAGACCCGGCGCGAAGTCCACCGTCTCGCCGTTCAGCGCGATCACGTCCTCGGCGCGCGCCGTCGCCGGCGCGAACCAGCGTTTCTCGTAATATTCCCGGTAGTTGGGCAGATAGGTCTTGGGCACGACGCCCAGAACCTCGCCGGACCCGATCACCACCGCGCAATTATACAGGGCGTCGCCGTTGCGGATCGGCGCCCCGACCACCGCCACGACATCCGCCTCGGCCGTCGCTGCGGCCACTACGGCGATCTGCCGCTCGACCTCGTCCAGCAGCGCCGCCTGCATATGCAGATCGTCGATGGCGTAGGCCGACAGCGACAGCTCGGGGAACACCATCAGGTCCACACCCTGCTCGCCCGCCTGACGGATCAGCGCGACGTGCTCTTGCCCGTTCGCCCTGGGGTCGCCCACATGGCTGACCGGCGTCGCCGCCGCTACGCGCACGAAGCCGTGGGTCTTGGGAGAATGGAACAGAGCATCAGCCATCGGATCGTCCGCATCACCCGGCCCGCGCCGGTCGTCGGCCTTCATATAGGCGCGAATGATGAAGGGACGGAAACTCTCCTTCGCGCATCTACGCGCCCCGCTTCTCGTCCGGCCTCAGGGTCAGGACCCGCACGCCGTCCTTCGTCACCGCCACCGTATGTTCGAACTGGGCCGACAGTTTTCCGTCGGAGGTGACCACGGTCCAGCCGTCGTCCTCGGTCAGGACTGTGCGCACGCCCTGGTTCAGCATCGGTTCGATGGTGAAGGTCATGCCTTCGCGCAGGGTTACGCCGGTCCCGGCCTTGCCGAAATGCAGCACCTGCGGCTCTTCATGCATCTCGCGCCCGATGCCGTGCCCGCAATAGTCGCGCACCACCGAATAGCCGGCCTGCTTGGCGTGTTTTTCGATGGCGAAACCGATGTCGCCCAGTTTCGCGCCCGGGCGCACCGCCTGAATGCCCTTCCACATCGCCTCATAGGTGGTGCGGACCAGCCGTCGGGCCTGCGGTCCCACCGAGCCGATGAGATAGGTCTTGGAGGAATCGGCGATGAAGCCGTCCTTCTCCAGCGTGATGTCCAGATTGACGATGTCGCCGCTCTTCAGGATGTCGTTCGCCGAGGGCACGCCGTGGCAGACGACTTGGTTGATCGAGCTGTTCAGCACGAAGCCGTAGCCGTACTGACCCTTGCTGGCCGGCCGCGCCTTCAGCTCGTCGACGATGAAGGCCTCGACCCGTCGGTCGATTTCCAGCGTGCTCAACCCCTCCAGCGTCATCGCATTCAGATGGGTGAAGACCGAGGCCAGCAGTCGCCCCGCTTCGGCCATCAGCGCAATCTCGGCCGGCGTCTTGATCATGCGGCGGCGCCCGTCGGCACGGACGCATCGACGCCCGCCGCCCGCAACTCGCGCGCCACCAGTTCCTGGAACGTCACGCCGGGATGCATCTCACACAACATGCCGATCCTGATCCAGAACGCCGCCTGAGCGTTAATCGACCGATAGGACGCCTTCGCAGCGCGCCGCAGCTGCTCGTGCAGTTCGTCCTCAATATTGACGATGCCCATGATACTCTCGCTCTATATGAAACGTATGCGCAGCGCATATTCTTTGTTGATCCGCTCCACAAGCGCAAGCGCCGCTCGATGATCTTCGCCGCTGCCGTCTGCGCCGCCAGAGGCTTGCACAGGATGACGGAAGAAAATGATCGACAGCCATCCAAACTGGCGGCTCCAACCCTCGCGCTTTCAACGGTTTGCCGATTTCTCACGGCCTGCTGCCATCGTCGATTTTGCGCGGGCCTATAATCCTCGCCTTCGCACTGACGCTAACAGGGAGGTCTCGATTTCAGATCAATTAGACGAATTAGACGGTGTTTTTGTCGCCGACCGTCTGAAACGTCGGGGACGACCCTCGCGAATGCGGATGACGTTAGCCTTCGCCCCCGCTAAAGCCACTGCATGAACGATACGCCGAAAAAGGGCTGGTTCCAGCGCCTGTCCGCTGGGCTCTCGCGCTCCTCCAAACAGATGACCGATCAGGTCGTCGCCACCTTCGTCAAGGAGCCCCTGTCCGAGGCGTCGCTGGAGCAGCTGGAAGAGCATCTGCTGGAGAGCGATCTCGGCCCTGCCGCCTCGGCCCGCATTGTCGAACGCTTTCGCGGGCTGAAGTTCGGCAAGGACGCGCCCGAGCGCGAGGTCAAGGAGGCCCTGGCCGAGGCGGTGGCCGCCGAACTGTCGCCGCGCCAAGCGACCTTCGACCCCCTGTCCGGCCCCAAGCCCTATGTCGTCCTGTTCGTCGGGGTGAACGGTTCGGGCAAGACCACGACGCTCGGCAAGATCGCCGCCGATCTGACGGGCAAGGGCGCCAAGGTGATGATCGTCGCCGGCGACACCTTCCGCGCCGCCGCGCGCGAACAGCTGAAGGTCTGGGCCGAGCGCGCGGGCGCCGACTTCGAAAGCCGTCGCGACGGCGCCGATGCCGCGGGCCTCGCCTTTGACGCCTATACCAAGGCGCGAGCCGAAGGCTATGACGTCGTCCTGATCGACACCGCCGGCCGACTGCAAAACAAGTCCGCCCTGATGGACGAACTGCTCAAGATCGTCCGCGTGCTGAAGAAGGTCGATCCCGAAGCGCCGCACGACACCCTGCTGGTGCTGGACGCGACCGTCGGCCGCAACGCCCTGGCTCAGGAACAGATCTTCGGCCGCACCGCCTTCGTGACCGGCGTGGTCATGACCAAGCTGGACGGTACGGCGCGCGGCGGCGTGCTGGTGCCGGTGGCCCAGGCGTCCGACGCCCCCCTGATGCTGATCGGCGTCGGCGAAGGGGTCGAGGACCTGCAACCGTTCGACGCCCGCGCCTTCTCCCGCTCGCTGGTGGGACTGGAAGACTGACATGACCGAGACGCCGAAAAAGGCTTCCAACATCCGCCAGGCCGTCGATTTCGGCGCGCTTGTGGCCTTCATGGCCGCCTATGCGGTCAACCGGTTCGCGCGCGGTCTGGACGGGCAGGAAGCCCTGGTTCAGGCGACGTGGGTCCTGGTCGGCGCCTCGCTGATCGCCCTGATCGTCGGCTATGTGGTCGAGCGTCGTCTGGCGCCCCTGCCGCTGCTGACCGGCGGCTTCGCCTTGATCTTCGGCGTGCTGACCATCGTCTTCCACGATCCGAACCTGTTGAAGATCAAGCTGTCGATCCAGAACGGCTTGCTGGCGGTCGTGCTGTTGGGATCGCTGCCGCTGAACCGCTATCCGTTCAAATATCTGCTGGGCGAGGCGATCCGCATTACCGACGCGGGCTGGCGCGGCCTGACCCTGCGTTACGGCCTGTATTTCGCCGCCGTCTGCATAATCAACGAGATCGTCTGGCGCACCCAGTCGGATGATGCGTGGGTCGCCTTCCGCGGCGGCCTGTGGATCGCCTCGGCCGTGTTTGGCGTCTGGCAGGTCTTCTTCATCATGAAGCACCTGATCAAGGACGACGAGCCGACGCCCGTCTCGCCCGATACCGGGCTCTAGGCGCCAAGCGGAACTGTCACGGAACCGACGCGCTTTCCCCGTCAAATCGTAAAGCAGAGCTGATACGTGTTCGGACGAAACTTCAGGGGAGCGGCGCGATGGTGAAGGCGGGAAAAGCGGCAAGGAAGGTCGGCCCCCTGGCCACCTCGCCCAGCCACCTGATGCACCGCGCCCTGCAACTGGCGCTCGACATCTATGCCGAGGAGACCGGCGCCGACGGCCTGACCCAGCGCCAGTTTGCGGTGCTGGAGGCGGTGTCGCTCAAGGCCGGCCTGACCCAGACTGAACTGGTGCGGATGACCGGCATCGACCGCTCGACCCTGGCGGATCTGGTCACGCGCATGACCAGCAAGGGCCTTCTGGAGCGGGAACGCTCGACCCTGGACGCCCGCGCCAAGGCCGTTCGTTTGTCGGCTGAAGGCGCGGCCCGGTTGGAGGCCGCCCGTCCGCTGGTCGAGGCCGCCGACAAGCGGATCATGGCCTTGCTGCCCAAGGGCCAGCGCGAGACCTTCCTCAATCAGTTGGCCGATCTGGCCGCCGCCGCCGACGCCGCTCCCGACGCTGCCAAGGCCGAGGCCAAGGCCGCGAAGAAGGCGCTGAAGGCGGTCGAGAAGGAAGCGCGCAAGGCCGAGAAGGCCGCCAAAAAGGCCGACCGTCCCGCCAAGCCCGCCAAGATCAAGAAGCCCAAGCTGAAGCTGGCGGAGCCGGCCTAGCGCGTCTTGCGCAGCCGTTTGGCGTTGGCGGTCGCCGTCTTGTGGATCGGGGCCAGCGCCTCGGCCTGGGCCTTCAAAAGTTCGCCGTTCAGGGTCATGGCCTGGGCCGCCGCCCGGCTCCACCAGCCCATGGCATAGCTGAACTGGGCCTCGGCCGCCTTGGCCGGGGTGCGGGCCTGGGCCACAGCCGCCGCCGCTCGCAGGGCATGGGCGCTCTCGTCCATCGCCACACGCCCAAGCCGCTGACCGATGGCCCCGGCGCTGGCGGCCATGGCGTCGGCGGAGGCGGACATCGCCTCGGTCTTCTCGGAACTCATCAGCGACAGCTCCTTGAAGTCCTGCCCCTTGGCGCTGGTCAGGCCCTGCGCCATCAGCCCGGTGCGGGCCGCGATCACCTCGGCCGAGGCGGCCAGGATCTCGGCGCCGACGACGGCTGCGCTGACGGCTGTGGGGGTTTTGCGGGTCAGTGAGGACCTCCAGGTTGGGTCTCTGCGGCGAAGGCCGCGATGTCGCCGAGCAGGGCGGGGATCGCCGCGTCGATGATCTGTTGGCCCTTCTCGGGGCTGGCCTGGGCCGGGTCCGAGCCGATCCGGCCGTCGGGGAAGCGGGCGCGATAGTCCAGGGCATCGCGGATCGGCCCGTTTGGCGCGATCTGCGGGCTGTAGTCGGCGGTCTTGATCCGCTCGGGATAGGCGGCTTGCGTGACCGCGATCTCGGACGGGGTGGCGTGCATGCCGTGACCGGTCGGAAACAGGCGGTTGCACAGGCCATTGACGCCGGGCAGGTCCCACCAGTTCTTCAGCTTCAGGATGAAGGGCGGGCTGTCCTCGACGAAGCTCCACTCGGCGTAGATTTCCGAGATCGTCGTCTCGATGGTCGCGACGTTCCCGCCGTGACCGTTCAGGAAGTAAATCCGCTCGAACCCGTGACGGCTCAGGGACGACACCCAGTCCGTGATCGCGGCCATGAAGGTCGAGGGGCGCAAGCTGATGGTGCCGGCGAAGGCCAGGTGATGCTGGGCCATGCCGATGTTGAAGGTCGGGGCCACCATCAGGTTGGCGTCGGTCTTCTCGGCCGCGTGGGCGATGATCTCCGGGCACAGCCAGTCGGTGCCCAGAAGCCCTGTCGGTCCGTGCTGCTCGTTGGAGCCTATGGGCACGACCACCGTCCTGGACAGCGGACCGCCGTCGTTCAGTCGGGCGTCGATTTCGGGCCAGGAGGACAGGTGGATCAGCATGAAGGCGGTCTCAAGCGACAGGGTGGGACGACTGTAGCGCGCCGGGCTCAGGAAGTCTTGGCGGCCGTAGCGGGCGGATGGGCGGCCATGAAGATGCGGGCGGCCTCTCTGGCGCGGCCTGCGCGCTTGTCAGCCTCCAGCTGCGGCACGTCCAGCATGGCGCGCAGATGGCCGTGGCCCAGCACGAGGCCGGCGAACATCTCGGCCGCCTCTTCCGGATCGGCGACGTTCATCCGGCCCAACCGCGTCTGTTCCGCCAGCCAGGCGCCCAGTTCGCGCAGGCTGCGACGCGGGCCGGCCTCATAGATGGCGTGGGCGATGTCAGGCGCTTCGACCGAGACCAGGGCGACCCCGCGCATCGAGCCGACCTTGTCGCCGCTGCACACCCGGTTCAGCAGCGTCAGGGCCAGGGCCTCCAGCACCGTCTGCGGATCGCCGGCGCCGCGCAGGGGGGCGACGATATCCTCGACGCGCTTTGACGCCAGGGCCTGGGCGATCTCCAGCTTGGAGGCGAAGCGGTTATAGACCGTCTGTTTGGAGACGCCGGCCAGTTTGGCGATCTCGTCCATCTTGGCCTGCAGCCCCTTGTCGGCGAACAGGGTCGCGGCGGCGTCCAGGATCGCCTCGCTCTTTCGTTCGTCGACCTGTCCGCGACGGCGCGCCATCAGTGGACGTCCGAGGGCGGTGCGCCAGCCTGGGCCTTCACCGGCTGGGCGGCCAGCGTGACGAAGGCCGCGCCTGCGCACAGGATGGCCAGCAGGGCGAAGGCGTCGCCGAACGCCATCGTCGTCGCCTGCTTCTGCAACATCCCATAGATGGCCTTCATCGCCGAGGCGGCCGGATCGATGGAGCCGGCGAACCGCTGGGCCATGCCGGCCATCATGTTGCGCATCGCCTGGTCGCCCTGACCGATGGCGCTGGTCAGTTCGCTCATGTGCAGGGCGGTGTTGGACGTCAGGCTGGTGTTCAGGATCGCCAGGCCGAAGGCCCCGCCGACGTTGCGCGACAGGTTCACCAGCCCCGAGGCGTTCTTGACCATGTGCGGCGGCAGGGTCGCCATCGTCACCTGCTGGGACGCGATCATGGCCAGCATAACGCCGACGCCGCGGAAAGCCTGGACCGAGGCGAAGTTCCAGAAGCCCCAGTCATCGGTGACGACGCGCGCCTCCCACATGCCCCAGGCGCACAGCATGAAGCCGCCGAACATCAGCACCCGCGCATCCAGCTTGCGCACCAGTCGTCCAGCAAAGGGGCCGGTGGCGAACATGGCTAGGCCCGACACGACCATGGTGGTGCCGACCTCTGACGACGAATAGCCGAGCACCCGGCCCAGGAAGAGCGGCAGAAGGAAGGTGCCGCCGAACAGGGCGAAACCGACGATGAAGGTCATGATGAACCCGACCAGGAAGTTGCGATTGCCAAAGGCGCGCAGTTCCACGATCGGCTGATGATAGGTCAGGGACCGCCAGATGAAGATCGGTCCGGCGACCGCCGCCACGACGGTCAGCAACAGGATGTGGGTGTCGTCGAACCAGTCGTTCTTGGCGCCCTCTTCCAGCACGAACTGCATCGACATCAGAAAGGCGGCCATCAGGCCCAGGCCCCACCAATCGAAGCCCTTGGCCAGCGATGAATCGCCCTTGTCGAAGTTGCCGTACCGCCCGACCAGGAACAGCACCAGCAGGCCCGGCCCGACGTTGATGAAGAACAGCCAGCGCCAGCTCAGCCACTCCGTCAGGTGTCCGCCCAGCGTGGGGCCGACGGTCGGCGCCAGGGTGACGATCAGGCCCATGACCACGCTGGCGGTGACCCGCTTGTGGGGCGGAAAGGCGGTGAAGGCGACGGCGAAGACGGTCGGGATCATGGCCCCGCCCACGAAACCTTGGATGGCCCGGAACAGGATCATCATGTCGATCGACGACGACAGACCTGTGGCGATGCTCATCAGCACGAAGCCAGCGCACGAGACCAGAAACAGCCGCTGCGTCCCCCACAGCCGCGACAGGAAGCCCGACAGAGGGATCATCACCACCTCGGGGATCAGATAGGCGGTCTGGATCCAGCTGATCTCGTCAGCCGAGGCGCCTACCCCCGCCTGGATCTGGGGCAGGGAGGCGGCGACGATCTGGATGTCCAGAATGGCCATGAACTGGCCCACCACCATGCCGGCGAAGCCCAGCAGCAGCATGGTCCAGTTGATCTCGGGATGGCCGGCGACGGGGCCCTTTTGCGCGACGGGGGCCCCGCCATCTGCGGCGGGGTTGGCGGCGGTCACTGGCCTGCGGCTCCGGTCGTCGTGGCGGCTTCGGCAAAGCTCTGGCCGCCCTGGCTCTTCAGGTCGATCTTGACGTCCACCGACAGGCCCGGACGCAGGGCCAGGCTGCGGTCTGCGCCGCTGACGACGATGCGGACGGGCACGCGCTGGGTGATCTTGGTGAAGTTGCCCGTGGCGTTCTCGACCGGGATCAGTGCGAACTCGGACCCGGTGGCGGGGGCGAAGCTGTCCACGCGGCCCTCGATCTTGCGGCCGGGGAAGGCGTCGGCGGAAATCTCGACGGTCTGGCCCAGGCGCACCTTGTCCAGCTGCGTCTCCTTGAAGTTGGCGACGATGTAGGTGTTGGTCAGGGGCACGACCGACAGCAGTTGCGTGCCGGCGTTGACATACTGGCCGGGCCGCACGCTGCGGGCGCCGACGACGCCGGCGACCGGAGCGCGGATGACGGTGCGCTCCAGCGCGATGCGAGCCTGATCGACGACGGCGCGGGCCTGTTCGACAGCGGCGACGCTCTGCTGGCGGGTCGAGCCCAGAACCCCGGCGGTGCGTTGTTCGGCGACCAGGGCGGCCTGGGCCTGCTGGACGCTGGCGGCGGCGGTGGCGGCCGAGGCGCGCTCGGTCTGGATGCGCTGTTGCGAGACCCAGCCCTGTTCGGCCAGCTTGCCGTAACGATCGACCTCGGCGCGGGCCAGGCCGGCCTGGGCGTTGGCCTGGGCGACGGAGGCGGCTCGGGCGGCGATGGTGGCCTGTTCCTGCTCGGCCTGGGCGTCGACATGGCCGACGGCGGCGATGGCGGCGGCCAGATTGGCCTCGGCCTGTGCCAGTTGGGCCTTCTGGTCGGAATCGTCCAGCTTGACCAGGATCTGGCCTGCCGCGACCCGCTGGTTGTCGCCCACCAGAACCTCGGTGACCCGACCGGACAGTTGCGGGCTGACCAGGGTTGTGTCCGCCTGGACGAAGGCGTTGTCGGTGCTTTCCCAACGCTGGCCGTTCACCCACCAGACGATGCCGCCCACGATCAGGGCCAGGCCGACGAGGGCGGCTGCGAACAGCGGCAGACGTTTCTTGAGTTCAGGCGACATGGAAAATCCGGGGGAGGTGCGGCGTTTTGAAGCGGCGCTAAAATGGACCCCGCCGTCCAAAAATCAATAGGCGATCGGGACGGCGCCGATCACGACCGGTTTTCGTGTATGTCCTGACGCCATGAACGCCCGCATCTCCGCCTCCCAGCCGCTGCCGTCACAGGTCGATGTCGTGGTGATCGGCGCAGGCGCCGCCGGCATCGCCGCCGCGCGTCGTCTGATGCGACCCGGCCTGTCGGTTCTGGTGCTGGAGGCCCGCGGCCGGATCGGCGGGCGCGCCTGGACGGTTCGGGCCGAGGGCGAAGGGTTGGACATGGGCTGCGGCTGGCTGCATTCCGCCGATGACAATGTGCTGGCGGGACGGGTCGAGGCCGAGGGGCTGACGCTGGACCAGACCCCGCCGCCCTGGCGCACCCAGGCCTTCGATCACGAGATGACCCGCGCGGATCAGGCCGAGTTCGGCGAGGCCTTCGCCGCCTTCGACCAGCGGGTGACCGAGGCGGCGTCGCTCGTCCGCGCGGGTGTGGGGGAGGATCGTCCGGCGTCGGACTTCTTCGATCCCGACTGTCGCTGGAACCCGCGCATGGACGCCATCTCGGGCGCCCTGAACGGCGCGCGGTTCGCCGAGGTGTCCAGCCTGGATTACGACGCCTATGGCGACACCGGCGTGAACTGGCGGGTGCGCGAGGGCTATGGCCGCCTGATCGCGCGGCTGGGCGAGGCTGTGTCGCCCATCACGATCACGGACTGCGCCGTCAGCCGCATCGACCGTTCCGGACCTGTGCTGCGCCTGGAGACCAATCGCGGCGAGTTGACCGCGCGGATCGTCATCCTGACCGTGCCCAACAGCCTGATCGCCAGCGAGGCGATCCGCATCGATCCGCCGGTTCCGGCTCTGCTTGAGGCGACGGCGGGCGTGCCGCTGGGGCTGGCGTCCAAGGTTCATATGACGGTGCGCGGCGCCGGCGATTTTCAGCCCGACACCCAGTTGTGGACCCGCACCGATACGGCCGAGACCGGCGGCTATCACCTGCGGCCGTTCGGGCGACCGATGATCGAGGCCTATTTCGGCGCCGACCTGGCATGGGGGCTGGAGGCGCAAGGGCCGGCCGCCCTGTTCGACTTCGCCGTGTCCGAACTGGTCGCGGCTCTGGGATCGGACATGCGCCGGCGGCTGGAGGCGGTCGCGGTCAGCGGCTGGGGCGTCGATCCCTGGTCGCGCGGCGCCTATTCCCACGCCTTGCCGGGCCATGCGGCGGACCGGGCCAAGCTGCGCACGTCGGTCGAGGACCGCATTTTCCTGGCCGGCGAGGCCACGGCGCCGGTCTATTACGGCACAGCCCACGGCGCCTGGATGGAGGGCGAGCGCGCCGCCGACGCCGCCCTGACTGCCCAAGCGCTCAAGGGCCTGGGTCTTGACCCGCGTCGCCCCCGGGACGACAGCGAGGCATGAAGCCCGCCAAGGCCAAAAAGCCCGCCGCCAAGCCTGTCAAACGCCCGGCCGTGATGACCGGGGCGGCCATTCCCGTGCTGCGCTGGCCGCCAAATGAGGACCGTGTCGAGGCGATCTTCGAACGCCTGTCCAGCGTCATGCCGGAGCCCAAGACCGAGCTGGATTTCTCCAATCCTTTCACCCTCGTCGTCGCCGTCGCCCTGTCGGCCCAGGCCACGGACGTTTCGGTCAACAAGGCGACCGAGCGGCTGTTCAAGGTCGCGGACACGCCGGAGAAGATGCTGGCCCTCGGCGAGGAGGGGCTGATCCCCTACATCGCCTCCATCGGCCTTTATCGCGGCAAGGCGCGGAACGTCATCGCGCTGAGCCGCATCGTGCTGGAGCAGCATGGCGGCGAGGTCCCACTCAACCGCGCCGATCTTCAGGCCCTGCCCGGCGTGGGTCGCAAGACGGCCTCGGTGGTGCTGAACGAGCTGGGGATCGAGGCGGCCATCGCCGTGGACACCCACGTCTTTCGCGTCTCGCATCGGCTGGGCTTGGCCAATGCCGGGACTCCGGACAAGGTCGAGGCCCAGCTGTTCAAGGTCGTGCCGGAGGACTGGCTGCCCAAGGCGCACCACTGGCTGATCCTGCACGGCCGCTACACCTGCACCGCGCGCAAACCCAAATGCCTATCCTGCATCATCGCCGACCTGTGCCCGTCGCGGGCGGGCCTGATGGCGCTGGGCGAGGCGGGCTAGGGGCGGGCGGGCGCGTCCGGACCGGCCGCCAGTCTGGCCGCCACGGCATCCAGCACCCTGAGCGCGGCAGCCATGTCGTCTTCGGACACGCCCTCGAACACGCGCTGACGCATGGCGGCGGCGTGAACCTCGAACGCCTCCATCTCTGCGCGACCGGCCGGCTCCATGACGATCAGCCAAGAGCGTCCGTCGCCGACCATCCGTCGCCGACTGACCATGCCGTCCTTCTCCAGCCGTTGAACCAGCCTGGTCAGCGACGCGCCGGACAGCTCCATTCGGCTCGACAGTTCCGACAGCGTCAGGCCCTTGGGCTGGTCAACGAGATAATAGAGGACGAGCGTGGGCGCGCCGGTGTGGCCGGAGTCGCGAAACTTCTCCGCGACCCAGGATTTCCATCGCCGTGCGGTCAGCATGACCTGCATCGCGACTTTGAGCTGCAACGTCTCGCGCGAGACATCTGCTGATTTTGATTGGTTCGGAGCCAAGACGATCTCTTCCGCCATTTAAAAGACGGTCTGTTCGATGGGGAGGGTGGAGACGCGAACTAATAAACGTCTAGGTTGAGCGTTAGCGTGCTAACCAAGATCGCTAATATTTTAAACGGCTTAGGTGGCATTAAGCTCCCAGATTCAACTGAGAGGTTATCTGCCCATGCGTATTTTTAGTAAGCCGAGAGACGACAGTAAGCTTATTGAACTGCGCAGCATGTTGGCGGCGGTCGATCGCTCCCAGGCGGTGATTCAGTTCGATCTGGACGGCACGATCCGGGACGCGAACCAGAACT
>NZ_JARVRL010000004.1:0-180034 GCF_030209705.1 Brevundimonas sp. MEB006b | reverse complement strand
CGACGGTGTGCGCGAACCGCTCAACCGCCGCGCGACCATCGACATCAACTTCTAAAGCTTTAAGGGAGCTGGTTGGGATCACCCAACCAGCAACCTGCGAAGCATGGAAGTCGTCGTTCCAAAGACATCGAGCCGTCGTCGCCTTCCCGGCGACGGCGGCTTTGATGCTAAAAAACAACGCTCAAAAAGCCACGTTTTAAAATTCCTGAACTTCGGGCGTTTTCGATTGATCCCGAAAGGTGGTCGCGACAAAAGGGCGACGATGCCCTTTGTCAACAAACTCTTCGGTTGCAACGGCCGTGCCGAAGCGGTTTCTGTTCCGTCATTGTACCGGTGGGCGTGATGGTAGACGTGCGTTCGTCTTCTCGAGTTCTGTCGGCGCGGCGTCGTCGCCGTTATCGATTAAGGGCAGATGACGTTCGGCCCAGCGTATCTCTGCGGCTGCGTACAGCTGCGCTTCCTCAGCCAACGGTCGTCTCTGCATTCCCCGCGACACGACAAGGTGGTCGACATGGCCTGTCGGGCCGTCGTTTCCTGATCGTTTCCGCACCATTCGGATCGTTTGGAGCCGCACTGGCCTCGGTGCTCGAATCGCGCGGCGCGGTCGTCAATCGCATGATCTTCAACGCCGGCGATGCGATGAACTGGCGCAGACCGGGCGGATTGGTCTTCAAGGATACGGCGAAATCCTGGTCCGATGGTCTGGCGCACATCGTCGCGGATTTCAGCGACGTCATCGTCTTTGGCGAGGCCGGCGCCTACAACCGCGCGGTTCTGGCGGCAGCCGACACCCTGAACGCTCGTGTCTGGGTTCTAGAAAACGGCTATTTTCGTCCTGATTGGGTCACGGTCGAGCGCAATGGCGTAAACGGCTCCAGCGCGCTGCCACGCTTCCGCCACGGATATCCCGAACCGGCGCCGAAGCTGCTCGAACCTGTCGCAGTCGGAAAAATCCTGCCGCACCACGTCGCCAACATCAGCGCCTATCATACGGTGCAGGTCGCGGGAAAAGCATTCTTCCCAAACTATGCTGCGCCCTATGTCTTTTCCCCGCTGAAACAGTGCCTGGGCCATATCCGACGCTATGTCAGTCTGGCGTTCCGTCGGCCCGAGAACTGCGATGCCGACATCATTAGGGCCAGGGGCAAGTTCTTTATCGCCTGCCTGCAACGCGAAGGCGACGCGCAACTGCTGCGTTACTCGCAATACGCTGACAACCGCGCCTTCCTGACCGCCGTCATCACCAGCTTCGCCGCCAAGGCGCCGCCTGAGGCGCGCCTCGTGGTTAAGAACCATCCGTTGGATCCGGGGATTGTCAATCTCCGCGCCGTCACGATGCGGCTTGCTCAGGAGCATGGCTTGATTGGCCGTGTCGATTTCATCGATGGCGGCAATCTCGCGGCTCTATGTCGGACGTCGTTGGGGATGGTGGTCAACAATTCCAGCGCCGCGCTTTCCGCGCTGGGCTTCCATACGCCGGTCAAGGTTCTGGGGGACGCCTTCTTCGACTTCGAGGGTCTGACCGACCAGAAACCACTAGAAGATTTCTGGGGCGCGCCAGAGGCGCCGGACAGCGATCTATTCACACGCTTCCGCGCGCATGTGATCGCCCAGAGTCAGGTGAACGGCAACTATCATGAGCCGCACGCCATCGTGCCGACGGCGAACGGCATCGCGGACGTTTTCGAGCGGGCGTCAGCCTAGCCCAGCCGCCGCAGGGTGTGGCGCCCAGACCACCCTCCCCCCTTGTCATATTGCTGTTACATAACTGTCGCCCAAGGTTTCAACATGCGCCCTAGAGGGGGCTGGATTGCGACAGGCGATGGACGCCTGACGCCAACGCCATTCGCGCCGTCCATCTGGGGATAGATGTAATGATTTCTCGCAAAAGCCTAATCTGGGCGACCACCGCCCTTGCCGGCTCGCTGGCCTTCGCCGGCGCCGCCTCCGCTCAATCGACCGGCACGGAAGCGACCGAAGTGCAGGAAGTGGTCGTCACCGGCACCCGAGGTCCACGCACCACCGACGGCACCATCGTTGCTGAAACCGCCGGTAAGACGCGCTCGACCGTGACGCAGGAGTTCATCTCGACCCAAGCCGCCGGTCAGACCATTGTTCAAACCCTGAACCTGACGCCGGGCCTGAACTTCACCAACAACGACCCCTATGGCTCATCGGGCGGCAACATTCGTCTGCGCGGCTTCGACGGCAACCGCGTTTCGCTGACCTTCGACGGCATTCCGCTGAACGACACCGGCAACTACGCTAGCTACACCAACCAACAGCTGGACCCGGAACTGATCGAGCGAGCTTCGGTCAACACCGGCACGACCGACGTCGACAGCCCGACCGCCTCAGCGACCGGCGGCACCATCAACTATACCTCGCGTCGTCCGGCGGCTGACTTCGGCGGCTGGATTCAAGGCTCACTGGGTGACTTCGACTATAAGCGCATCATGGCGCTGGTCGATACAGGTCAAGTTGGTCCGTGGGGAACCTCGGCTTGGTTCGCCGTCTCGCACCAAGAGTACGACAAGTTCAAAGGCGAGGGCGACCTGAAGAAGACGCAGTATAATATGCGCATCTATCAGCCGGTCGGTTCGAACGGCGACTTCGTGGCGTTGTCGGCCCACTACAATGAAAACCGCAACTTCGCGTACTATAGCCCGAGCCTTGAATCGACGTCGGCGCTCGGTGTTGTGACGCCAGCCGAAGTTGAGACCAGCCCGTTCGGCTGGAACATCGATTACAGCACCAATTATACCGCCCCCACCTTCCGTAACGGGCTGGCCGATATTGACAGCAACACCTCCAGCACCTCTGCTGCCGCCTATTACGGTCTACGGATCAACCCTTCGGACACTGGCAACGTCCGCCTGAACTCGAAGTTCACCTTGGCCGAGGGGCTGACCTTCACCTTCGATCCGTCGTTCCAGTACACCCAGGCCAACGGCGGCGGTCAGCAAACGACCCTGACGGAAACCAACGCTCTGATCCGCGGCACGCGCACCACCGGCGGCATCGACCTGAATGGCGACGGCGACACGCTGGACACCGTCCGCGTCATGACGCCGTCGAACACGAACACCTATCGCTATGGCATCAACAGCTCGCTGATCTGGAACATCAACGACGATCACCAGTTGCGGGCAGCCTATACGCTGGACTACGGGCGTCACCGCCAGACCGGAGCCTACGGCTTCATTGATTTCAGCGACCCGGCCAATCCGCGCTTTGCCGATGAGTTCGGCGGTCTGGACGATAAGAACAACCGCATCATCAACCTGGACGGCTACTACCTGCGTGCCCGCGACCGCCTGTCGTATGCGGAACTGAACCAAGCGGCCTTCGAGTATCGCGGTGACTTCCTGGACAAGGCCCTGCGCATTAACATCGGCGTGCGCATGCCCTTCTTCAAACGCGAACTGAACCAGTACTGCTACTCGCAGAACTCGTCGTCGAGCGTGCGCTGCACCAGCGAGACGCCGAATGCTTCTCTGGCAAACGGCAATGTCACCTTCGCCTCGACCGGAACGACCCAGTATATCGCGCCTTACTCGCGCGAGCTGAAGTATGACGACGTGCTGCCGAACGTGGGCGCAACCTACCGCTTCGGCGGCGATCACATGGTCTATGCGTCCTACGCAGAAGGTATCTCGGCGCCCCGTACGGACAGCCTGTACTCCGTCACGCGTCTCGCCGACGGCTCGATCGGCAATCCGAACGTCCAGCCGGAAACCACCAAGACCTTCGATCTGGGCTACCGCTACCAGACCTCCAGCCTGATCGCCTCGGCCGCCGTGTGGCACACCGACTACCAGAACCGGATCGTCTCCTCGTACGACCAGGATCTGGGCTTCAACGTTGATCGTAACGTCGGCGCTGTGGAATCCTACGGCTTCGATGGCTCGCTGGGCTGGGAGCCGACCGACAAGTTGAGCATCTTCGCTTCGCTGTCGCTGCTGGAGAGCGAGCTGAAGGACAACGTCAACATCTCGTCCACCCTGGTCGCCCTGACCAAGGGCAAGGAAGTGGTCGAGACGCCGAAGGAAACCCTGGGCCTGCGTATCGCCTACGATTTCAACCCGGTCTTCTCGGCGGCGATCCAAGGCAAGTATGTCGGCGAGCGTTGGGTCACCGACGTCAACGATCAGAAGGTTGACGCCTATACGGTCGTGGATCTGGACGCCCGCTTCGACTTCGCGCCGCTGGGCCTGCAAGGCACCTACCTGCAGTTCAACGTCATCAACCTGTTTGACGAGCGCTATTACGGTTCGCTGGGTTCGACCACGTCTTCGGTGGTCGGCGGCGCCGGCTATAGCCGTCCGTTTGCCAACATCGCCGCTCCGCGGACGATCATGGCCAGCCTTCGGTACGCCTTCTAAGGCTCAGCCAGACTGAAACGATGAAGGGCGGTCCGTTCGCGGGCCGCCCTTTTTCGTGGCCGACGTTGAAGTCGTGGGCGCTTGGGGCCATATGGCGCGGCTCCCAGTTCGGCCCTTCTTGAGGACGCCTGCATGACCGATCCGACTGCTGCCGCCATCCCCGCGGAATGGGCGCCGCACCGCGCCATGTGGGTGGGTTGGCCCAGCCATGCGGAATATTGGTTCGAGGCGCTGGAGCAGGCGCAGGAAGAGGTCGAGGGTCTGGTGCGGGCCTTGGCCGGACCGGGTCGTGAGCAGGTCAAGCTGATGGTCGGCAAGGCCGAGGTTCTGGCCGACGCCCAGGCGCGCTTTGCGGGCGTGGCGAATGTCGAGGTCGTGCCCGGCGAGTTCGGTGACGTCTGGCTGCGCGACACCGGGCCGATCTTCGGCGCGGGATCCAGGACGGCCGCCGCGTTCAAGTTCAACGGCTGGGGCGGAAAATATGACATGCCGGGCGACGATCTGGTCGCCGGCCAGATCGGCCGACATGCGGGCGTGGACCTGACCTGGAACGACTTTGTCATGGAGGGCGGGTCGCTGGATCATGACGGGGAGGGCACCGTCCTGACCACGCGGCAATGCCTGCTGAACCCGAACCGCAATCCCGCTTGGAACCAGGATGAGGCCGTCGCGGCGGCGGCGCTGGAGAAGGCGGTCGGCGCCAAGGTGGTGGTGTGGCTGGGCGACGGTTTGCTGAACGATCACACCGACGGGCACGTCGACAACCTGGCGCGGTTCGTCGCGCCGGGCGTGGTCGCCTGCCCGGTCGCCTGGGGGACGAACGACGTCAACGCTGACGTCTATGACGCGACGGCGCGCGATCTGGCCGCCGTGACCGATGGGGCGGGCCGTCGGCTGAAGGTCGTGCGCATCCCGTCGCCGGGCCTGGTGCTGGACGAGGACGAACGCCCGATCCCGGCCAGCCACATGAACTTCCTGATCGCCAACGGCGCGGTGGTCGTACCCACCTATGGGGATGCCCGTGCGGCCGACATGGCCTGTCAGGCGTTGAAGGACGCCTTCCCCGATCGCGAGATCATTCCGCTGCCGTCCAACGCCATCCTGACCGGCGGCGGCTCGTTCCACTGCATCTCCCAGCAGGAGCCGCAATGAGTGGCGAGTGGCGAGCGGCGAGTGGCGAGGTCCGCCACTATCGTGATCTGCTCGTCTGGCAGAAAGCCCTGACCTGGGTGGAGCTTGTTTATGAGGAAAGCCGCAGTTGGCCATCCGACGAGCGGTTCGGCCTGATCAGTCAGGTCAGGCGCGCGGCCGTGTCCGTGCCGTCCAACATTGCCGAAGGTTGCGCGCGTCGCAGCACGCCTGATTTTCTGCGCTTCCTTTCCATCGCCCGAGGCTCTCTGGCTGAGGTGGAAACCCAACTCATCCTTGCCCAGAGGCTGGGCTACATCGAGCAGGCCGCGCTCACGCGGTTGCTCGACGCCGCCGACGAAATCAGCCGTATGCTTTCCGGCCTCATCTCAAAGCTCGAGGAACGCACGAAATGACTTCCCTCGCCACTCGCCACTCGTCACTCGCCACTCCGAGAACCATCACCGTCGCCGGCATCCAGACCTCGTACGGCGAGGACATGCAGGCGAACATCGAAAAGACCACCGCCTTCGTGCGCGAGGCGGCGGGGCGGGGCGCGCAGGTAATCCTGCCGTCGGAGCTGTTCCAGGGACCGTATTTCTGCGTTTCGCAGGAGGAGCACTGGTTCACAAAAGCCTATGAATGGCGCGAACACCCATGTGTTGTGGCCATGGCGCCGGTGGCCAAGGAACTGGGCGTGGCCATTCCGGTCTCGATCTTTGAGAAGGACGGGCCGCAGTATTACAACTCGCTGGTCATGCTGGACGCTGACGGCGAAGCGCTGGGCGTCTATCGCAAGAGCCATATCCCCGACGGCCCCGGCTATCAGGAGAAATACTATTTCCGGCCGGGCGACACGGGCTTCAAGGTTTGGAAGACGCGCTTCGGCAAGGTCGGGGTCGGCATCTGCTGGGACCAGTGGTTCCCGGAAGCGGCGCGGGCGATGATGCTGATGGGCGCCGACGTCCTGATGTATCCGACCGCCATCGGCACTGAGCCGCATGATGCGACCCTACACACGGCCGAGCCGTGGCGGCGGGCCATGCAGGGACACGCGGTGTCGAATGCCGTGCCGGTCGTCGGCGCCAACCGGATCGGTCATGAGCGCGTGACCGAGGTCGGCCAGACCTTCTACGGCCATTCCTTCATCGCCGACCAGCAGGGCGAACTGGTCGAGCAACTGGGCGCCGAGGAGGGGGTGTTGGTGCACCGCTTCGATCTGGACGAACTGGATAAGTACCGCGCGGCCTGGGGCTTTTTCCGCGATCGGCGGACGGACCTGTATGGGGCGCTGACGGGGGCGAAATAGTCTTCTTTCGTCATCCTCCGGGCCGCGCAGCGGAACCGGGGGACCCAGCGGCGTGCGATAGCGCGACCCTGTCGCGGACGAGGTTTTTGTAGTGGTGCCGTGGCCGCATCGCCTTCGGCGCCGCTGGGTCCCCCGGTCTGCGCCGCGAAGATGCGGCTTGCCGGAGGATGACGACAAGTTGGGGTTAGCCCCGCATCGCCTCGACCGCAGCGACCAGTCGGTCGAGGTCCGCCGGCGTCGAAAGCCGGTGATCGCCGCCCTCGATCAGGTCCAGGCGCACGTCGCCGCCGGTCAGCCGTTCGACCAGTTCGACCTGATGGCGCCACGGCACGACGTCGTCGGCGCGGCCTTGCAGGACATGAACCGGCGCAGCGATGTCGATCACGCCGTCCAGCAGCAGCCAGTCGCGCGCCTCATCGAACATGCGCCGCGTCAGGACATATTCGCCCAGACCCTCCTCGACGATCAGGGTTTCGCCCTCGCGCAGGATGGCCTGACGCTCGTGGTCCGCCAGGCCGGGCCACATCAGCCGTTCGGTGAAGTCCTGGGCCGGATTGACCAGAACCAGGCCCTTGATCCGATCCGGCCGCGCCAGGGTCGCCAGCAGCGAAACCCAGCCACCCATCGAGGAGCCCACCGGAATGACCGGGCCGGACAGGCTGTCGATCAGGGCGACAGCGTCCTCGCGCCAGCGGCCGATGGTGGCTTTTCTCCAGTCGCCGGAGGACTGGCCATGGGCGAAATGGTCGTAGCGGACGAAGTTCCAGCCGCGTTCGCGCGCGGCGACGTCCAGGGCCAGGGCCTTGGTCCCCTCCATGTCCGAACGAAAGCCGCCCACCCAGATCACGGTCGGGCCGCCGCCTTCGACGCGTTTGAAGGCCAGGGTTTCGCCGTCGGGGCGGCACAGGTGCTGGATGTCGGTCATGGCGCCGTTCTGCCCGGACTTTCCTCCGTCGTCACCCTTGACCGCGACGCGCGATGGCGGAACACAGACCCATGTCCGCACCCCAGGTCCTGTTCGTCACCTCCAACCGCATCGGCGACTGCGTCATCTCGTCGGGCGTGATCCGCGAGATCGCGCGTCAGGTCCCGGGGGCGCAGATCACCGTCGCCTGCGGCCGGCCGCCCGCGCCCTTCTTCCGCAATGCGCCCGGCGTGGTGCGCACCATCGTGCTCGACAAGAAGAAGCTGTCTGGCCACTGGCTCGATCTGTGGAAACAGGTCGTCGGCACGCGCTGGGATCTGGTGATCGACATCCGGGGTTCGGCGCTCAGCTATCTGATCCCGGCGAAGCGGCGCATCGTCTATAACCGCTCGTGGGAGACGGGCCTGCGCAAGGTCGAGATGGTGTCGCGGCTGATGGGTTCGCCGACGCCGCTGGATCCCGAAATCTTCCTGGACGATCAGGCGCGGGCCGAGGCCGCCGCCGTGATCGATCCGCAGCTGGCGGGCGGCGCGGGTCCCGGCCCGATAATCGCCCTGGCCCCCATCGCGCATCAGCCGGGCAAGAGCTGGCCCGCCGATCGCTGGGGCGCGCTGGTCGAGAAGCTGAAAGCCGAGCCGCGCTTCAACGGCTGGCGCTTCATGCCGGTGGGCGGGCCGGGTGACCGGCCCCCGGCGACCCCGGCTTTGGAGGCGGCGGGGCCGCGCGGCATCGATTTCGTCGGCAAGGGCGACATCCTGGCCTCGGCCGCCGCCATCGATCGGGCCGATCTGTTCGTCGGCAACGATTCGGGTCTGATGCACGTGTCGGCGGCGCTGGGCCGGCCGACCCTGGGTCTGTTCGGTCCGACCGAGTGGTGGCTGTATGGACCGTGGGGACCCAAGACGCGCACGGCGGCGTCCAACGAGACGCGCGGCCAGTTCGCGCCGATCGAGGACCTGACGGTGGATCACGTCTTCGACGCGGTGCTGGCGCTGCATGACGCCTACATCGTCGAAACGCCTGCGAACCCTTGAAAAATCGGGGCTCGCGGCGCATATTGCCGGCCTTGAGGGGAACGTGGCGATCGCCGCGTGCATTCGCTCATCACGACACACGCCTTCTCTGACCACATAAGGAAACGACGCCCATTCGCCGTCCCATGCAAGCGCCACCCGTGAAAGACGGGCCGCGTATGAACCAGGATATCCGCGCCCCTCGCGTTCTGCTCATCGACCAGAACGGCGAAAAACAGGGCGTCATGCCCACCTCCGCTGCTCTGGAAGCCGCCGAGGAAGCCGGGATGGACCTGGTCGAGATCGTCTCCACCTCCGAGCCGCCGGTGGCCAAGATCCTCGATTACGGCAAGCACCGTTTCCAGGAACAGAAGAAGAAGGCCGAGCAGCGCAAGCGCCAGAAGGTCGTCGAACTGAAGGAGATCAAACTCCGTCCGAACATCGACACCCACGACTATGAGGTGAAGGCCAAGGCCATGCACCGCTTCTTCGAGGAAGGCGACAAGGTCAAAGTCACCCTGCGCTTCCGCGGTCGCGAAATGGCCCACCCCGAACTGGGCATGAAGCTGCTGAACAAGGTTCAGGCCGACTTCGACGAAGTCGCCAAGGTCGAGTTCTCGCCCAAGATGGAAGGCCGCCAGATGATCATGATCCTGGCCCCGCGCTGATCGCGATCCATCGCTGAATACGAAACGCCCCGGTCCCACGACCGGGGCGTTTTGTTTTTGCGCATCTGCCGCTTGCGTAAATCTGCGTCTTCTGGTTGAGCCTTGCCTTGAGTGGGGGCGTTCATGCTGAAGTCTGGTCTGTCGGGGTTGATCCTGGCCGTGGTGAGTGTCGCCGCCCTGATGGGCGGCTTGGTTTCGGCGGCCCTCGCACAGAACGCACCTCCCCCCATCGATGTGTACGCCGCTTCTCCGGCCGTGGAATTGATGGAGCTTTCGCCCAGCGGAACGCTTATCGCCCGCATCGTCGTGACCGGTGAAGAGCGCGCCATCGCGGTCACAAATATCGACACGGGCGAGCATCTATTCGCCTCGACCATCGGTCAGGCGAAGGTCCGCGATCTGCGCTGGATCGGCGAAGACAAGGTGCTGATCATCAGCTCCCAGACGCGTGCGCTGCATCTTTTAGGCATCCCGCGGTCCGAGCTCTATTTCGGCGTGATACTGGACCTTAAGACCCAGAAGCTGGCGCGTGTTCTGGACCGCACGGACGATGTTCTTCCGGTTCTCTATGGCGGCGCCCAGATCCGCGACACCGCCCAAGGGCCTGCGCTGTTCGCGCGTGCGGTCAATCTTTATAGCGGCCAAGTCGATCTCTTCCGGATCGACCTGACCTCGGGCCGGGGGCGGTCCGTCGCGCCTATGGACTGGGACACCGAAGACTATGTGTTGGACGCCGAGGGCGCCGTTATCGCCATGTCGACCTATGTCGAGCGTAGCGGTCGCTGGACCTTGATGCTGCCGAACGGCCGTCGCTTGCGCGATGCTTGGTCAGTGAACGCTCCACTCGATCCTCCGGCGTTGCTCGGCATGGGGCGAACGCCGCGTACGATTCTTGTCGCTGCGGATCGGCCTGATCTCGCCGCCGCCGATCCGGAGAGCGAAACGGCCAACAATCTGTTCGAGGTCGATGTGGACACGGGTGTCTGGACCGAACTGCCATTCGAGCATCATCCCGACAACCTTTTGCGTCATCCTCAGACCCGCCTCCTGATCGGCGGGTCACGCACCGAAGACGATGGCGTGCGTTACGAGTTCATCGAGCCCGCCTCCGCCAGCCGATGGCGTTCCATCACGCGGGCCTTTGGCGAGAAGGCGCCGCAGTTGGTGTCCTGGAACGCAGATCAGAAGCGGATTTTGGTGTTCACCAACTCAGGCGAATCCGGCCTCTATCAACTCGTTGATTTCGACAGACGCACGGCTGACGCTCTGGCCTTCGCCTACCCAGACATTCCGCCCGAGAAGGTCGGCGCTGTGCGGCACATTCGCTATGCCGCCGCAGATGGGCTGGACATTCCGGGCTATCTGACCCTGCCGCCTGGCGTCGCAACGCCGGAGAAGCTGCCGCTGATCGTGCTGGCACATGGCGGCCCCGCGTCGCGCGACGTGATGGGATTTGATTGGTGGGCCCAGGCGCTGGCGTCGCGCGGTTATGCGGTGCTGCAGGCGAACTTCCGTGGGTCGGACGGCTATACGCGGGCCTTTATGGAGGCGGGCTATGGCGAATGGGGTCGCAAGATGCAGACCGACCTGTCAGACGGCGTGCGTTTCCTGACAGAGCAGGGCATCGTCAATCCCGAACGCGTGTGCATCGTCGGCGCAAGCTACGGCGGCTATGCCGCCATGGCTGGTTTGACGCTGGACAAGGGGGTCTATCGCTGTGGCGTCGCTGTCGCCGGCGTGTCCGACCTGCGCCGCATGGTCAACTGGGAGGCGCGTCAGGAAGGACGGCGCGAGAGCCAGACCGTTCGCTACTGGAACCGGTTCATGGGCGCGGCGCGCTTGAACGACCGGGCGCTGGACGCCCTATCGCCGGCCTATCTGGCCGATACGGTCGACAAACCGTTGCTGCTTATCCATGGCCGCGACGACACGGTGGTGGCGATCGAGCAGAGCCGCGTCATGGCCGAGGCGATGAAGCGGGCAGGCAAGCCGGTCGAACTGATCGAACTGGCCGGCGAGGACCACTGGCTGTCGCGCGCCGACACGCGTCAGCAGATGCTGCGTGAGACGGTGCGGTTCCTTGAGGCCAACAATCCGGTCGATTGAGGCAAGGTGTCGCGCTAAAGCTGCGACATGACCGCGAACCCGACGACGCCCAAGCTCAAGACACCGGCGCTGGCTGTGTTGTTTGCGACGGTGTTCATCAATCTGGTCGGGTTCGGGCTGGTGGTGCCGTTGCTGCCGTTCTTCGCCCAGAGCCTGAAGGCCGAGGCGTGGCAGATCACGCTGATGTTCTCGGCCTATTCGCTGGGTCAGTTCTTCGCCGAGCCGTTCTGGGGGCGGCTGTCGGATCGGATCGGTCGAAAGCCCGTGCTGTTGATGACCCTGATCGCCAATGCGTTGGGCTATCTGATGCTGGCCTTCGTGCCCAACATCTGGCTGGCGATCGCGGTCAGGCTGTTCACCGGCCTGGGCGCGGGCAATATCTCGACGGTCCAGGGTTATGTGGCCGATGTGACCCCGCCCGAGCAGCGGGCCGGGCGGATGGGTCTGATCGGCGCCGCGTTCGGCCTGGGCTTCATCGTCGGACCGGGCTTGGGTGGATTGCTGACGCAGCCGCAGCTGGGACGGCTGGGCTATCAGCTGCCGATCTTCCTGGCGGCGGCGCTGGCGGCGGTTGCGGCGGTCGGCGTGGTCGTCTTCCTGCGCGAAAGCCGGGCCAAGGCCGATCCTGCCGCGCCGCGTCCGGCCTTCCTGGCGGGGCTGAAGGATGCGCGCGACAATGCGGTGGTGTCGCGCGTGCTGGTCGTGACCCTGATCTATATGGCCGGGTTTTCGGCGATGGAGAGCGTGTTCGGCCTGTGGTCCGAGAGCCGCTATCAATGGGGCGCGCGCGAAGTGGGGCTCAGCTTCATGATCGTGGGCATCGTCTCCACGCTGAATCAAGGTTTCTTCGCCGGGCGGCTGGCGCGACGGTTCGGCGAATCGCGCGTGCTGGCCACCGGCATGCTGCTGTTTGGAACTTCGCTGGTGTTGCAGGTGCTGGCGCCGGTCGCGTGGTTCCCTGCGACGCGGCTCGCGCTGGGCGCCCTGACGATCCCGGTCGTCCAGGGCTGGATCATTCCGATCGTGATGGCGATCGGCGCGTGCGGCATGTCGCTGGCCATGCCCAACATCTCGGCCATGATCAGCCGCGCCTCGCCGCCAGATCGGCAGGGGGCCATGCTGGGTCTGAACATGGCCTCCAGCTCGGTGGCGCGCATCTTCGGGCCGATGATCGCGGGCGCGCTGTTCTCGGGGCTGGGGCATGACTGGCCCTTCGTGATCGGGGCGCTGCTGACCATCCCGGCGGCCCTGATGGCGATCAACGCCGGTCGCGTCATTCGCAGCGGCGAGGGCGGCGTCAAAGCCCCGGCCTGACTCGTCTTGCAATGGCGGCGCTCTTCACGTAGAAGCCGCGCCTTCGCGTACCGAACCGCCAGGCGAACAGGCATGCCTGGGCGGTTCTTAAACTCTGGAGAGACACCTCCCCACGGGCTCAAGCAGTCCGAAGGACGGTAGCCCTCCAAAAAGGAGACTGAAATGCCGAAACTGAAGACGAAGTCGGGCGCCAAGAAGCGCTTCAAATTCACGGCCACTGGCAAGGTAAAGGCCGGCGTTGCGGGCAAGCGTCACCGCTTGATCAGCCACAACTCGAAATACATCCGCCAGAACCGCGGCACCTCGGTCATGGCCGACGCCGACGCCAAGAAGATCAAATCCTACATGCCGTACGCCTGATCGGCGCGCGCTGTACGACTGATCTCCATCCCAAAGAATTTGAAGGAATAGCGACATGGCTCGCGTTAAACGTGGCGTAACCTCGCACGCCAAGCACAAGAAGGTTCTGGAGCAGGCCAAGGGCTTCTCCGGCCGCCGCAAGAATACCATCCGTACGGCCAAGGCCGCCGTCGACCGCGCCGGGCAATACGCCTATCGCGACCGTCGCGCCAAGAAGCGCAACTTCCGCGCCCTGTGGATCCAGCGCATCAACGCCGCCGCCCGTCTGGAAGGCTTCACCTACAGCCAGTTCATCAACGGCCTGAACAAGGCCGGCATCGAACTGGACCGCAAGGTTCTGGCCGCGATCGCCGCCGACGCGACCGGCTTCAAGGCCGTCGCCGACAAGGTCCGCGCCGCCCTGGCGTAAGAGCTGCGCTGAAGCCGCGAGCGACCGCGTCGCGAGCGTAGCACACTAAGAATGACGCCCGCTCCGGTTTCCGGGGCGGGCGTTCTTCGTTTCAGGCCGCCTTGGGGACGTGGGATGCCTGGCTTTGCGCCAGCACCATGCGGATGGCGTTCAGCAGGGCGTCGGGCTGGATCGGCTTTTGCGCCACGCCGTTCATGCCGGCGGCGATATAGTCCAGTTCGTCGCGCTCGTCGGCGTTCGCCGTCAGGGCCAGGATCGGCAGGTCGCCGGCCGGGCCGGGCAGGGCGCGGATGGCCCGCGTCGCGGCGACCCCGTCCATCACCGGCATCTTGATGTCCATCAGGGCCAGGTCGAACCGGCGCGCGCTGACGGCATCCAGCGCCTCGCGCCCATTCTCGGCCATCTCGCAGGTGCAGCCGAACATCTCCAGCAGCTTGCCGGCGACGAAGCGGTTGGTGGCGTTGTCGTCCACCACCAGCACATGCAGGGTGTCGTGCGGCGTCGGCTCGGCCATGGCGGGGGCGGGCGCCGCGCTCTCGGTCGCGACACGCAGCGGCAGGCGCACCTGGAAGCGCGCGCCGCCCTGGGGCGAGGCGCCCAGCGAGATCGCGCCGCCCATCCGTTCGGCGATCTGACGACAGATGGCCAGGCCCAGGCCCGCGCCCGCCCCCTCGCGCCCGGCCTTTCCGGTGTTGAACGGATCAAAGATGGTCGCGGCCGCCGCCTCGGGCACGCCGGGTCCGCTGTCGTCCACGGTGAAGATCACCTCGCCGTCGGCGTGGCTTTCGATCAGGGCGACGACCTCGCCCGTCAGGGTGAACTTCAGCGCATTGCCGATCAGATTGTTGAGCAGCTGCTTCAACCGCATCCCGTCGGCCCGAACGCAAGGAACGGTCAGGTCGGTGCGGATGGTCAGACCGAGCGACTTCTCCTCGGCCCGCGCGCGCCACAGGGCGTCGATGTCGAAGGCGACGGCCCCCAGGTCCAGCGGCTCCTCCTCTAGCGTCAGCATGCCGGCCGAGGCACGTGACATGTCCAGCGCGTCGGTCAGCAGCCGCAGCAGGCTCTGGCCCGAATCGATCACGGTGCGGACGTAGGGGCGCAGTTCTTCCTGCTCGAGCTTCTTGTCCATCAGGGCCGCGACGCCCAGCACGCCGTTCAGGGGCGTGCGGATCTCGTGGCTCATCACCGCCAGAAACTCGGACTTGGCCCGGCTGGAGGCGACGGCCTCGGCCTCGGCCAGCGCCAGGTCGCGGGCCAGAGCGCTCATTTCCTCGGCCCGTTGGCGGTGCAGGGCCGCGCCCGCCTGAACCACCTGCAGCGCCGTGCCGACGCCGACGTAGCGGCCGCCTGCCACCACGATGAAGCCGGTCAGCAAGGCTCCCAGCTCAGCCGCGCCATAGGCCTGGAAGAAGGCCTCGGCGCTGGTCGCCGCCTCCGCCACCGGCGCATTGCGGTCCATCAGGCTTTCGGCGGGTTTGCGGGCATAAAGAGCGCGTCCGAACTCGGCCGCCATCCTCAGGGTGAAGGCGTTGCGTTCGATGATGCCGAGGGGCCGGCCATCGTCGTCGACGACAGCCAGGGCCAGGGTGTTCGGCTCGGTCTGGAACCGCTCGAACACATCCGCGCCCGGCGCGGACGGGGCCACGGGCGCGATCAAGTCGACGAAATCACCGATCAGCGGCATCAAGGTCCTCGCAAGTCCGGAGGCCTGATTAGATGGTGATATTTAACGCCAGCTTTGCCGTTCATGAACCTTTCGCGGCGGGTTTTCGACAGTCAATCCGTGGGCGGATGGAAAGTCGCTATCGCGCGACATATTCCCTCGCGGCCGCGGCTTCGATAGCCTCGCCGCATGATGCGCACCCTGATCTGCGGCCTGGCTGCCGCCCTCGTTCTTGTCACTTCCGCCGCCACGCAGGACCGACGCGTCGCCGTGACCTTCGACGACCTGCCGTTCCAGACGGATGCGGCGACCCTGTGCGATCCGGCGCGCCTGATGACGATCACCCAGGATTTCGTCGCCATGCTGAAGCCGCTGGACACGCACGGCACAGCCTTCGTCAATGCGGGCAAGGTGTGCGAGGCCGAGCGCGCCACGATCCTGCCGCGTGTGCTGAACGTCTGGCTGGACGCTGGTCTGGACCTGGGCAACCACACCAACACCCATCTGAACATCCACTCGACGACGGTCGAGGCCTATCTGGCCGATGTGGACGCTGGGGCGCCGATCGTTCGGCAGGCGCTTGAGGCGCGCGGCCAGACCCTGCGGTGGTTCCGCCACCCCTATCTGTTCACCGGCGAGACGCAGGAAAAGCACGACGCCATCGCCGCCGGGCTTGCCCAGCGCGGCTATACGATCGCGCCGGTGACCCTCGACAACAACGACTGGATGTTCGCCGACGTCTATCGCAAGGCCGAGCAGGTCGGCGACCAGGCGCTGATGCAGCGCATCGGCCAGGCCTATGTGGCGCATATGGCGACGGTGCTGGACTTCTACGAACCCTACAGCGCCGAGGTGGCGGGCGGGCGTGAACCGGCGCAAGTGCTGCTGCTGCACGCCAACAGCCTGAACCAGGCCTGGTATCCGCAGATCCACGCCCTATATCTGGCGCGCGGTTATCGCTTCGTGCCGCTGGAAGAGGCGCTGGCCGATCCGATCTACGGCCATGCCGACACCTACGTCCGCGCCAACGGAATCTCGTGGTTGCATCGCTGGATGCAGACCGACGGCCGGCCCATCCGCTGGGAGCCGGAACCGCCCGCCTGGATCGTTGCGGCCAACAAGGCGCCGGCGTCGGACCTTCAGGCTATCGCATCCGCCCCTTGAAGGGTGACGAAACGGCTTCCACCCGTCAGGGCCTGATCGGCTGAGGGGAAATCGCTTCGCGATTTCGCTGATGCCGTGAATCAGGCCCTTATTTTCACCGTGAGCATGATTCACGCTCCTGTCGGAACCGCGAGGCGGTTCCGTCCGAACCGATCATGCTCTAAGGCACGGGGCAAATGACCGATCTCGCCACACTCGAACTCGACCTGATCAACGCCATCGGCGGCGCGGAAACCGTCGCCGCCCTGGAAGAGGTGCGCGTCGCCGCCCTGGGCAAGTCCGGCTCCGTCTCCGGCCTGCTGAAGGGCATGGGCGCTATGAGCCCCGACGAACGCCGCGAACAGGGACCGATGATCAACGGTCTGCGTGACCGCGTCGCCGCCGCCATCGCCGCGAAGAAGACCGCGCTGGAAGCCGCCGAACTGGACGCCCGCCTGCTGTCCGAACGCATCGACCTGACCCTGCCGGCGCGTCCGCTCAGGAAGGGCGGCGTCCACCCGACCATGCAGGTGATGGACGAGATGATCGCCCTGTTCGCCGAGATGGGCTTCGCCGTGGCCGAAGGTCCGGACATCGAGGACGACTTCCACAACTTCACCGCCCTGAATTTCCCGCCCAAACACCCGGCGCGGGAAATGCACGACACCTTCTTCCTAAAGCCGGACCCCGAGACGGGCGAGCGCAAGGTGCTGCGCACCCACACCAGCCCGGTGCAGGTCCGCACCATGATATCGCAAAAGCCGCCGATCCGGATCGTCGCGCCGGGCCGCACCTTCCGCAAGGATTGGGACGCCACCCATACGCCGATGTTCCATCAGATCGAAGGCCTGGTGATCGATCGTGACATCCACATGGGCCACCTGAAGACGACGCTTCAGACCTTCATCGCCCGCTTCTTCGAACTGGATGAGATCCAGGCGCGGTTCCGTCCGCACCACTTCCCCTTCACCGAGCCGTCGGCCGAGATGGACATCCGCTGCGACCGTTCGGGCGGGAAACTGGTGTTCAACACCGGCGACGACTGGCTGGAAATCCTGGGCTGCGGGATGGTGCATCCCAATGTGCTCAGAAACTGCGGCATCGACCCGGACGAATATCAGGGCTTCGCCTTCGGCATGGGGGTGGATCGGCTGGCCATGCTGAAATACGGCGTGCCCGACCTGCGCCCCATGTTCGACGCCGACACCCGCTGGCTGTCCCACTACGGCTTCTCGGCCTTCGCCGCCCCCAACCCGGCCTCGGGCCTGAGCTGAACGAGTTTCAAGATGACCGATCAAACTGAAACGCCGATGTCGGCCGAAGAGAAATTCGGCCGCGAACTGGTGGCCCGCACAACCTTCGAAAAGGAAGCCGTTTGGCTGCCGTCGTTGGCCGTTCATCACATGAACGCCGGCAAGACATTCATCGAGGACAAGACCTTCACGAACTGTCTGATCGAGGGGCCAGCCGTCATGGCGGTCATGAACGGCACGACGTTCGACAGCTGCAACATGGGCGTGGCGTCCAATCCGCGCACGCTGCTGCTTCAGCCGATGGGCGATATGATTGCGGGTGTCGTGGGCATGTCCAACTGCCGCTTTGTCCGCTGCCGCTTCGTACAGGTCGGCTTCACCGGCGCCCCAGATCTGCTTGAGCAGATCGAGGCTGACCTCCTCAGCGCACGGGAGAACCAAGCATGAGCCGGCTTCCGATCAACCGTCCCATGAGCGTCGCCAAGTCTCTGACGCAGGTGGATTTCGTCGATGTCGATATCAACCTGTACGACCTGTACACCGCGCATCAGCAGCAGGGCGCTATCGTCGGGCGAACCTTCACCGGATGCCGGCTCCAGGGCCCCGCAATCGTCCTGATCGGTCCTGGCACGACCTTCGATGAGACCAACTTCGGCGACTCGCGGGGCGGAATGAAAAACCTGCTGCTTCAGCCCATGGGCGATAAGGCGCTGGGGACTGTCCCAATGCACAACTGCACCTTCGTGGGGTGTGAGTTCTATAACGTGGGGTACACTGGCTCGGCGGCGGTTTTGGAGCAGCTGGCGGCCGTGCCGACGGTGGCGGGACCGGCGGCATGAAGTTCACCCTGTCCTGGCTGAAGGACCACCTCGAGACCGAGGCGGATGTTCAGCAGATCGCCGAGGCCATGACCATGGCCGGGCTGGAGGTCGAGGAAGTGCTCGACCCCGCCGCCAAACTGGCGCCCTTCACCGTGGCCAAGATTATTTCGGCCGAGCGGCATCCCAACGCCGACCGGTTGCAGGTCTGCCAGGTCGAGACGGTCGATGGTCTTAAAGAGATCGTCTGCGGCGCGCCGAACGCGCGGGCGGGCCTGACCACCATCTACGCCCCCATCGGCGCCTATGTGCCGGGCTTGGGCGTGACCCTGGTGGAGAAGCCGGTGCGCGGCGTGGTGTCGAACGGCATGCTGTGCTCGGCCTCCGAGCTTGAGCTGTCGGACGAGAGCGATGGCATTCAGGAACTGCCGCCGGAAATCCCCGTCGGCACGCCGGTCGCCGGCCTGTTCGGCGCCGAGCCGGTCATCGATTTCGAGGTCACGCCGAACCGGCCTGACTGGCTCGGCGTCGCCGGCATCGCCCGCGATCTAGCCGCCACCAGCGTCGGCAAGCTGAAGCATTTCGACATCGCCGTGGTGCGCGGGGCCTTCCCGTCGCCGATCAACGTGCGGCTGGAGGCTCTAGAGATGTGCCCGGTCTTCGCCGGTCGCGTCATTCGCGGCGTCAAAAACGGCCCGTCGCCGGCCTGGCTGCAAAAGCGTCTGACGGCCATCGGCCTGCGCTCGATCAACCGTCTGGTCGATGTGACCAATCTGATCGCCTATGACCGCGCCCGGCCGCTGCACGTCTATGACGTCGCCAAGCTGTCGGGGACCGAGATCGTGGTGCGGGCGGGGCAGGTTTCGGCCGCGACCGGCGAGCACGAACATCTGATCGCCCTGGACGGCAAGACCTACGCCGCATCCGCAGCCGACTGCGTCATCGCCGACGCTGGGGGCGAGCGCCCCATCGGCCTGGGCGGCGTCATGGGCGGGGAATCGACCGGCTGTGACGAGACCACCACGGACGTCTTCCTGGAAAGCGCCTGGTTCGACCCGCTGGTCATCGCCCAGACCGGCCGTGCGCTGGGCATCCATTCCGACGCCCAGTACCGGTTCGCGCGCGGCGTCGATCCGGTCTCGGTCACGCCGGGGCTGGAACTGGCGACGCGCCTGATCCTGGACCTGTGCGGCGGCGAGCCGTCGGAGATCGTCTTCGTCGGCGAACCGCCGGCCAGCCCGGCGCCCTTCGCCTTCGACCCCGCCTATGTGAAGCGCCTCAGCGGCATGGACCTGGCCGATGACCGGATCGGGACCATCCTGGGCCAGCTCGGTTTCCTGGTTCAGGCCGCGCCCGCCGGTCAGGCCGAGCCCTGGCTCGTCACCCCGCCCTCGTGGCGCCGCGACGTCGAAGGTCCGGCCGATCTGGTGGAAGAGGTGGCGCGGATCGAGGGCTTCGACAGCCTCCCCGACACGCCTCTGCCCGAGGTCGCTCGCCCCGCCGGCGGCGTGCTGAGCCCGCGCCAGGCCCGCGTCCGCACCGCGCGTCGCGCTCTGGCGGCCCTCGGTTACGCCGAGGCCGTCACCTGGTCCTTCACCAAACAATCGACGGCGGCCCTGTTCGGCGGCGGAGACGACCGGCTGGTGCTGGAGAACCCCATCGCGGCCGATCTGGACTGCATGCGGCCCTCGGCCCTGCCGAACCTGGTCCAGGCGGCGGCGCGCAACGCCGCGCGCGGTTTCGACGACGCCGCGCTGTTCGAGATCGGCCCCATCTATCTGGGCGACGGTCCGGCGGATCAGCGCACAGTCATCGCCGCCCTGGTCGCCCCGCACGCCGCCCGTCACTGGGCCGGCGCCGGTGAGGACGCCCTGTTCACGCTCAAGGGTGATCTGACCATCCTGCTGGAAGAGATCGGCGCCCCGGTGGCCTCGCTGCAACTGACCCAAGGCCAGAACCGCGACTGGTGGCACCCCGGCCGTTCGGCCCGGCTGCAGCTGGGCCCCAAGAATGTGGTGGTCGAGTTCGGCGAACTGCATCCGCGCGTGTTGAAGGCGCTGGACGCCGACGGCCCCATGCTGGGCTTCGAAATCGTGCTGGACAACGTGCCGGAGCCACGCGGAAAATCGGGCAAGGCGCGGGGAACCGCCGATCTGTCGGCCCTCATGCCCCTGACGCGCGACTTCGCCTTCGTGGTCGAGGACGCCAAGCCGGTGGGCGATCTGGTCCGGGCCGCGACGGGCGCCGACAAGGCCCTGATCGCCGACGTGCGCGTCTTCGACGTCTATCGCGGCAAGGGCGTGGACGGCGGTTTCAAGTCCGTCGCCCTGGAAGTCGTGATCCAACCGCGCGAAGCCACGCTGACCGAAGCCGAGATCGAGGCCTTGACCGCCAAGGTCGTTGGAGCGGTCGAGAAGCAGGGCGGCAAGCTGCGGGCTTGAGGGGGCGCAGCGCCGTCTTTCGGGCGGCGCGGGGGACATAGGCGATGACGACGGAACCTCAGGCGGCCCAACCGGATCGCGGCCATCTGTTGCGCGTCTTGGGCGTGACGTTCGGCGTCGCCGTCGTGGTCGGCGGCGTCATCGGTCAGGGCATACTGCGCACCCCTGGCGTGGTCGCCGAGGGGGTTCAGAACCCCACGATCATCATCGCGCTGTGGTGCGTCGCCGGTCTGGTCGCCTGGATCGACGCCATGTCGACCGTCGAGCTGGCCGCCTCGATCCGCAAGACTGGCGGCCCCTATATCTTCGCCCGTCGCGCCTTCGGGTCTTTGACCGGCCTCGCCGTCGGCGCTTGCGACTGGCTGGGCAATATGGGCGGCATCGCCTTCATCGCCGTGGTCTTTGGCGAATATCTGCACCGACTCGGCGTCGCGACCAGCGTGCCGATCGGCGTCCTCGCCCTGCTGATCGTGGTCGTGGTGGGCAGCGTGCAATGGCTGGGGACCAAGGTCGGCGGTCGGTCGCAGGAGATCGGCAGCGCTGTCAAGGCGGCCCTGTTCACCGTGCTGATCATCGGCCTGTTCCTGGCGCCGCGCGGCGCGCCCGTCGCGACCGAGCTCGCGCCGGCGACGGCGGCGGCCCTGACCTTCGGCGGCATCGTCATGGCCCTGCGGGCGATTTCCGGCACCTACTACGGCTGGAACAGCGCCTCCTATTTCTGTGAAGAGGTCGTCGATCCGGGCCGGACCATCGCGCGGGCGACCTTCTCGGGCATCGCCGTGGTCACGGTGATCTATGTGCTGGCCAACCTGGCCTATCTGAACGTCCTGACGCCGGCCGAGATGGCCGGGTCGAACCTCGTCGCGGCGGATGCGGCCGGTCGGGTGTTCGGCGATGTCGCCGGCCCCATCGTCACCGCCATTTCGCTGGTGTCGCTGGTGACGATCATCAATGCGATGGTGATGGTGTTCCCGCGCGTCCTGTTCGCCATGGCGCGCGAATATCAGATCTCGGCCCTGACCCGGGTCGCCGCCAATGGCACGCCGCGTCTGGCCCTGATCGCGACCGTGCTGGCCGGCGGGCTGCTGGCCACCATCGGGGTCTATGAGACCCTGCTGACCTTCTCGACGTCGCTGCTGGCGCTGATGAGCGTGCTGGTCAACGCGGCCGTCATCGTCCTGAGGGTGCGCGAGCCAAATCTGGAACGGCCTTGGAAAATGCCGCTCTATCCCCTGCCGGCGATCATCGCCCTGGCGATCAATACGACCCTGTTCGTGATCTTCGTGGTCGAGGATCCTTTGACGGCTGGAAAGGCCCTCGGAATGCTGGCGGTCCTGATCGGCCTGGCCTGGCTGGTGATCCGCGGCAAGCGCTTCCAAGCTTGATCGTGAAAGTCGCAGCGGCGGTGAAAAGCAGGGCGGGCTAACTGCGAGCGCAAGGTTACGGATCGAGGTGGCTTCTAAAGACTGCTTGAAGGTGGTTCCGTTATTGATCTTGAATGACGCTGCTGGGACGACCGTCTTGGCGCAGGCAGAACACACCGCCGTGAGCGTCTGTCTCCCAACTATAAGCATAGCCTTTGTTGCGAATCTGGCCGACCCCGCAACGCTGCATAATTTTCGGAAGTTGAACCCGATTGACGCGCGCATTGGGGTGGCCGGCTTTGGCGAGATCGCGCCGAGCGGTCTCAAGTCTTATCTTGCCGGGTTGATTCAACACGTATGCAAGTGAGATCGCGATAGCGATCCCGACTGGGATCGTGATCCAGCGTGACCGTGTCTGATGACGGGGCATCTCATTGATCATTGATCCAGACGATAGCTGACCATGCCTTTGTGAGCCATCCGCCTCTTTGATCGCCGACGCTGGTCCTCCTCTCGTAAGTCCTCGTTAACCTTGAAGCCGCAAGGCTGCCGCAAAGGTCGGGGACGGTGAGGCCAAGACCGGCGCGCCAGCCGGCCGTCCTCTCGTCGCCTTTCGGAGCGCCCTCCATGCATCGCCGCCAACTGATCCTTTCGGGCCTCGCCACCGCCGCCGGCGCCTCGTCGCTGGGCGCCTGCGCCTCGGCGCCGCCGCGCGATCCCAACTATCCGATCCGCTCGGACCAGACGGCCCAGGCCTACAGCTTCGATGAACTGGTTTCGGCCGGCTCGCGCGAGCTGGGCATCGCGGCTGAGGTCGTGGGCGGCGCGATCGAGCGCGTATTCGCCGACCAGGGCGACCGCCCGACCGCCTATATCGCGGGCGAGGAAGGCTCCGGCGCCGTCGTTGTCGGCGCCCGCTACGGCCGCGGCGCCCTGCACATGAAGGACCTGTCGGCCTCCCAGGAAGTGTTCTGGCAGGGCGCGTCTGTGGGCTGGGACTGGGGCGGCAACGCCAGCCGCGTCTTCACCCTTGTCTACGGCCTATACCACCCCGACATGATCTATCGCCGCTATCCCGGCATCGAGGGCTCGGCCTATCTGGTCGCGGGCCTGGGCGTGAACTATCAGCGCGCCGACGGCATCGTCCTGGCGCCGATCCGCACCGGCGTCGGCCTGCGCCTGGGCGCCAACGTCGGCACTATGAGCTACAGCCGCCAGCGCAATCTGCTGCCCTTCTAAGCGCGCTAGGCTCGCGACGCGGTCGCTCGCGGCTAGGGCGCGTGACTGCGCCCTAGCTCACCAATCGCAGCGGCGGCGGTGCGTCCATCAGCGTCGCCAGCCCCTCGCGCCAGCTGGGATAGGCGGGCCGCCAGCCCAGCTCGGCCTTGGCCAGGGCGTTCGAGACGCGCTTGGAGTCCAGATAGAAGCGACGCATCGCCTCGCTGACGCTGTCGTCGGTCCAGTCCACCTCTGGCGGGCGGGGCAGACCCATCCGGTCCGCCGCCCATTCCATCACCACATCGGCGGGCGACGGTTCGTCGTCGGTCAGATTGTAGGCGGCGCCCGGTCGCGGCTGCGCCATCGAGGCGAATAGGCCCGAGACGATGTCATCTACATGGATGCGGTTGAAGACCTGGCCGGGCTTCCTGACCAGCTTCGCCGTGCCTTCCTTCAGCCGCTCGACCACGCTGCGGCCCGGCCCGTAGAAACCGGGCAGGCGGAAGATCTGGACCGTCAGCCCCATCCCCTGCGCACCATCCAGCCAATCGCGTTCGGCCCGGACGCGGCGTGCGCCCTCCAGATTGGCGGCGTTCAGCGGCCCGTCCTCGAACACCCATCCGCCGGCCCGGTCGCCATAGACGGAGGTGGACGAAACATAACCGATCCAGTCCGGCCAGGCGTCGCCCGCAAGGGGCCCCAGGGCCCGCAGACCGGGACAGCCTTGGGCGTCCGGCGCGGCGGTGATCAGGATCGCTGTCGCCGCCTCCAGCGCCGTTTTGAGGGCTGCCGTATCACCCGGATCGATGGCCATGATCCCGTCGGCCGCCATGGCGCGACGCCGCTCGGGATCGCGCGAGGTGGCGGTCGCCCGCCCGCCGCGCCTCATGGCCTCCAGCGCCGCCGCCCGTCCCAGATAGCCGCCGCCGAAGACCAGCAGATCGAGGGGAGGGGAGGCGATAGGCATTACGAAACTCAGGTCGTCAGAACTTGGGAAGGCGGCGCGTCAACTGTCGGCCGCGCCTCATTTTCCAGCGCCTCCGCCCGGCGTTGGTTCCAGGCGGAGACGCACGGCACCCGACCCAGATCGGCCCGGTCGGCATAGCGGCGGGCGATGTCCGTGACCTCGTCCATCAGGCCTTGCGCCAGGGTGATCGGCTTCAACCCTAGATCCCGGAACTGGTCGTTGGCGACGACCAGATCGTTCTCGTCGGCCTCCTGACGCGGATTGGCGACATTGTGGATTTCGGCGCCGGTCTTGTCGGCGATCATGGCCGCCAGATCGCGCACGCGGCGGCTCTCGGTCATCTGGTTCAGGATCTTGACCCGCTCGCCGCGCTTGGGCGGGTTCTTCAGCGCCAGTTCGACGCAGCGCACCGTGTCCTGAATATGGATGAAGGCCCGCGTCTGGCCGCCCGATCCATGCACCGTCAACGGATAGCCGACCGCCGCCTGCATCAAAAAGCGGTTCAACACCGTGCCGTAATCGCCGTCATAATCGAAGCGGTTGATCAGCCGTTCGTCCTGTTTGGTCTGTTCGGTCTGGGTGCCCCAGACGATGCCCTGGTGCAGGTCGGTGATGCGCAGATTGTCGTTGCGCGCATAGAACTGGAACAGCAGGGCGTCCTGCGTCTTGGTCATGTGATAGATGCTGCCCGGATTGGGCGGGAACAGGATTTCCTGCTCGGCGGGACCATTGTCGGTATCCACCGTCACCTTCAGATAGCCCTCGGGGATGCGCAGGCCTGCGGTGCCGTAGCCATAGACTCCCATCGTCCCCAAGTGCGCCAGGTGGACGTCCAGGCCGCTTTCGACGATGGCGGCCAGCAGATGGTTGGTGGCGTTGATGTTGTTGTCGACGGTGTACAGCTTGTGCCGCGCCGACTTCATCGAATAGGGGGCCGCCCGCTGCTCGGCGAAATGCACCACACTGTCGGGGGCCAGGTCGCGGATCAGGGCGACCAGACGGTCGAATTCCTTGCCAACCGTCATGTTGACGAAGCCGATGTCGCGGCCGGACACGTCTTTCCACGCCTTGATCCGCTCGCCCATGGTGCGGATCGGCGTCAGGGACTGGACCTCCAGCTCGTTGTCGATGTTGCGGCGGCTCAGGTTGTCGACGATGGTCACGTCCCACCCTTCGGCCGACAGATGCAGGGCCGTGGGCCAGCCACAAAAACCGTCGCCGCCCAGAACCAGCACGCGCATGGGATAGCCTCGTCGTCGTCTCAAAGGTCATGCCTAGCCCAGCCGTCGCGCTTGGCAAAGCGGCGCTGTGCAGGGTTCGGTGCGACGCATTGACGAATATCGCTTGGAAAGGCCGCCCACTCGGGTTAAGTCTCTGCCGTCTCCCACTCAATCGCAGCTTTACGGGCGCATACCCGGCTGTTCGCGGCTTGAGCCGGCCATGACGGTCGGTCCCGAAAGGACCGGCGCACCATGCGGGCGACAAGGCATTCCGACAGTTCGACAATCGGGGATCGGCCCCGAGCGAGACGGAACCACGAAACGGACGGAACCGGCCTTCAGGCTTTGGTCCGTCCCTGCACACGGTAGCGCGAATGAGAGATTTCAAGGGCATGAAGCGTCAGCGCGGACGCAATCGGAACAAGGCGGGCGCCAACAACGCCAACAACGCCAATCCGAATCGTTCGTGGGATTCGCAAGGCCCCGAGAACATCAAGGTCCGGGGCAACGCCCAGACGGTGTATGAGCGCTATCAGCAGCTGGCCCGCGATGCGGCCTCCAGCGGCGACCGCGTGCTGGCCGAAAACTATCAGCAGCACGCCGAACACTATTACCGCGTCCTGCGCGCGCTCCAGCCGCAGCGGTCCTTCTCGGACATCGCCGCGCGCGAACAGTCCAACCAGGGCTTCGACATCGATTTCGAGGACGAATCCGGCGCCCAGGCCGCCGCCTTCGTCGCCGCCCAGCAGGCCGCCGATCGCCAGGCCGCAGAGGCCGCCGAACGCGCCGAGCAGAACCAGAACCGCGATCAGAACCGCGACCGCGACTACAATCGCGACCGGGATCGGGACCGGGACCGGGACAACCGCGATCGGGACAACCGCGACCGCGATCAGAACCGTGACCGTGACCAGAACCGCGACGGCCAGCAGCCGCGCGAACCCCGCGAACCCCGCGAGCCGCGCGAGGGCGACGAGGTCCGCGCCGAGGGCGAGGGCGGCGGTCGTCGCGAAAGCCGTCGCGAACGCTGGGAGCGTCGCCGCGAGGAGCGCAATCGCCGCTTCGACAATCAGGACGGCGCCCAAGACGGCGCTGAGGGCGCCACCCCTTCCTACGCCGAGGCCGACCGCGCCGAAGCCGTCAGCGAAGCGCCCGTCGTCGAGACGCCGGTCAATGCGCCTGCCACTGACGCCCCGAGCGTCGAGGCGCCCGCTGCCGACGAACGGCCAGCACGCCGACCGCGCCGCACCGCCGCCGCTGTTGCGGCGGACGAGGGCGACGCCCCTACCGCCCTGCCGGGCTTTTTGACCCGCGCGCCGGCGTCGTCGACCCCGACCCAGCAAGCCGAAGGCGAGGCGGCCCCGCGTCGCCGTGCGCCGCGTCGCAAGCCCGAAGCCGCCGCAGCCAGCGAAGACTGATAACAACCCAAGCGGGCGCATTTACCTGAATGCAACTCTGACGCGTCAATATGGCGCGTCGGAGGGGCGTCATGGATTTCGTCTTGCTTGTCTTGTCCCTGGCGCTGGCGGGAACCTGCGCGGGGATCTGGCTCTGGCTTCAGGCGCACGGGGTCGCCGAGCGCCTGCGTCGTGAGAACGCCCGGCTCGAAGCCCGCATCGCCCACCAGACCCAAGGCCTGCGCCGCGCCCTGACGACGGCCGACGGCGAGGTCGACCGTCTGACCGCCGAGCTTCGGACGCGGGACGAGATCATGCAGGCCCTCGGGCGCGAACTGCGTAGTCCCCTGACCACGATCATGGGCTTCGCCCAGTTGCTGCGCGCCGACGACCCGGCCAATCCCCTGACCGCGCGCCAGACTCAGTCCGTGCGTCAGATCGAGGCCGCGGCCGGTGTCTTGCTGGCCCTGATCGAGGAAACCGAAGCCTTCATGAGCGGCGGCGACGGCGGCGGTTCGCCTTCGCTGCACCGCGTCGATCTGCGTCTGGCGCTGCGTCAGGTCTGCGATGGGCTGGAGGCGCAGGCGCGAGAGGCGGGGGTGACGCTGGCCTGTCCGCCGCCTGCCCACGGCCTGTGCGTCATGGCCGATCCGGGCCAGATTCGCCGCATCCTGCGCCGATTGGTCGAGAACGCCCTGCGCCATTCGCCCGGCGGAGGCACAGTGCGCATGGAGATGTCGCGCGCTGAGGACCGGATCGTCATCGCTATCCATGACGCCGGCATGATCCCCGTCGGTGCGGGCGACGACCGACCGTTCCGCCCGTTGGATGGTCACGACGCCAGAGGCGGCACCGCTCTTGGCGTCGCCTCGGTCCAGAGGCTGACCGAGCGGATGGGCGGCGCCCTGACCATGGCGCGCGACCCCGGTGCGGGCACGATCTTTTCGCTGAGTTTGCCGGCAGCCCACGCGCCGGGTCTGGCGTCATCGCGTCAGGCGGTGGTGCTCTATATCGAGGACAATCCCGCCAACATCGCCCTGATGCGCCAGGCGGCGATCGGACTGGGCCTGACGCTGCACGCCGCGACGACGGGACCGGAGGGGCTGGATCTGGCGCGTGCGCTCAGACCCGACGTCATCCTGCTCGACATCGGCCTGCCGGACATGGACGGCTATGAGGTCAAGGCGCGGCTGGACGTCGATCCCCTGACGCGTCACGTGCCGGTCCTGGCGCTGACGGCGGCCGTATCGGCGCCAGACCGGGCGCGCGGCCGCGCCGCCGGCTTCGACGCCTGGCTGGCCAAGCCGCTGGATTTGGCGGCCCTGGCGGCGGCGCTGAATACGGCGCTGGGCGGCCCGGAGGTTGACGCCGACGGTCGCGAAAGGGCCTAAGAGGCTTAAGTTCGCCTGGTCGCCCCAAGGGAAGCGTCGATGTCCCCGTTCGTCCCGTTCCGTTCGCTCACGCGTCGTCTGGCGCCGCTGGCCGTCCTGTGCGCCGTCGCCGCCTGCGCTTCGACCCCGCCGCCGCCGCCCCCGCCGCCGTCCGGCGCATCGGGTGCGCTGATGGACTGGCGCGGCGTCATCACCTCGGCCGACCGGGATCGCTATCGCCGCATCGACGCCGCCTGGACCCTGGCCCTGCAACAGGCCAAGCGTCAGCGCGGCTCCGGCGACCTGAACAGCCTGGGCGATCTGATCGACCCCAAGGCCGCCCGGCCCGGCGTCTCGCCGCCGCCCGGCGACTATCGCTGCCGCACCGTCAAACTGGGCACCCAGGGCGGTGAGGACGGTCTGGGCTATGTCGTCTACGGCTGGTTCGCCTGCCGCATCGAACAGACGCCGAAAGGCCTGAAGTTCTCCAAGCTTACCGGCTCGCAGCGCCCCTCCGGCCTGCTCTTTCCCGAAGACGACCGCCATATGGTGATGCTCGGCTCGCTGGCCCTGGCACAGGAGCCCGCCGCCAACACCTATGGCCGCAACCCCGACCGTGATCTGGTCGCCATTTTGCAACGCATCGGCGAGGCGCGCTGGCGGCTGGTCCTGCCGTGGCCCAACACCGAATCCAATCTGGACCTGATCGAGCTGGTCCCGGCGCCGAGCGGCTAAGGTTCGGCTGAACCTCGGGCGCCCTGTCACGTTCGGTCAGGGCAACCGATGGAGACGCTGATGCGCCGCACCCCTCTGGCCGTTCTGGCCCTGATGACCACCACGGCCCTGGCGGCCTGTGGCGACAACAGTCCCGCCGCCCCGACCGAGGCCTCGCCCGCCGTCACGACGCCCGCGCCAGGCGTGCCGGCCCAGGCCGCACCTGAGGCGACGGCGACCCCGCAGTCCGCAGCCGCGCCCGACGAGGGGATGCAGGGCGGAACCGACTCCTGGCGTCAGGTCGCCAAGGCCGCCGACGCCAGCCTGCTTGGCCGGCTGGATCAGGCTTGGCGCATGGCCCGCGCCGAGGCCGAGGACGGCGGCTTCTCGCGTCAGGTGGAGGCTCTAGGGCCGCTCGCCGACCCAAACGCCGCCCAGACGGGCCGCATCCAACCCGGCCCCGGAACCTATCGCTGCCGCACCATCAAGATGGGCCGCCGCGTCGAGGGTCAGGGACTGGCCTATGTCGAATATCCCTGGTTCGCCTGTTCGGTCGAGCTGACGCCCGGCGGCGATCTGGTCCTGACCAAGACGACGGGATCGCAGCGCACGCGCGGCCTGATCTATCCCGACACCGACCGCCGCGCCGTCTATGTCGGCGCCCAGGCCTGGGGCGCCGACGAGAAGACCTTCCCCGCCTATGGCGACAAGGCCGAACGCGATCAGGTCGGCGTCATCGAGCGCATCGGCCAGAACCGCTGGCGCCTGGTCCTGCCGTGGCCCAAGCAGGAAGCCAAGCTGGAGCTGCTGGAGATCACCGGCTAGCGCGCGCCGGTCGAGCGGGCGATCGCGGCGCGCATGCCCTCGGCATGAAGCGCGCCTGACGGGGCGATCTTGGTGTTCGGCGTTTCGGTGGGCCCCAGATCGGCGGTGCGATCGTCCGGCCCGGTCCAGCTCGGGCTTTCGGCCTTGCGACGGACGGCCTCGCGCAGATTGTCGGTCGCCGTCGCGGACGCCCCGCCGGATTTAGAGCCGGATTTACGCCGGTCCATCTCATTGGCGACGCGGGCGATGGCCTCGGTCAGCAGCGCCTTCTTTTCACGCGCGCCCGTATCCGGGCCGCTCTCTCCCGCACGAACGCGTCCTCGGATCTGACGCTGCACCCGGTCACGCCGCCCGCGCAGCCGCCCGATCAGGTCGCGCAGTTCCGCCGGCGAACGCTCGGCCAACGCCTTCGTCTGTTCGACCATATCCGCCTCGTCGCGATCCAGCGCGCGCGGGTTTGGGGTCTTGGACATGACGGTCTCCCTTTCGATTGATGGGAAGACAGCGTCAGGACGCCAGGGCCGTGCCGGTTTGCGACCCTGGGTCACAGGGTCGTCCGAGGTCACACGCGGGTCAGTCTCAGGTCCTGATAGTCGTAGCTGAAGTCGATGTCGGGGCTGACCCCCTTCACCGTCGCCGTCGCCGGTTTGGCCGTCAGGATCGAGAAGGTGACGAAGGCGTCCTCCTCGCGCTTGTCCGGAAAACGGGTGCGGAAGGTCTCGCCGTCATACGGCTCCAGCCAGCCTTGTAGGGCGGGCGTGTGGGTGAAGCTCAGCCACAGGCCGCTCTTCCTGTTTCGGCCGCGTCCCTCGGTCTTGGGCGCAATGACGATGTCGCCGTACCACGGATCGCGCCAGGTCCCGGCGTAGGCTTCCAACGGCATGGACGGGGGCGCGCCGGCCGCCTGTTTGGCGTCGATTTCGGCTGCGGCGGCGATGGATTTCGCATTGCCCTCGGCCTCCAGCTTCTTGGAGTCTGCGATCCAGTCCACATCGACCTTGCCCATGCAGATGTCGGTGATGCCGGACCGCAAGGCGCGCAGCAGGAAGCTCTCCTCGGCGTTGGAGAAGACGCTGAAGCCGGTCTTGCGGCCAGGGATCAGCACCGTGGCGGAAATCCCGCCGGGCGAGCCGCCGCCATGGCTGGCGATCCGCTCGCCGCGATAGTCCTGAACCTGCAGCCCCATGGCATAGGTCGAGGCGATGGACCGGTTGGGCAGGTCCGCCGTCGGTCCGGCCGACCAGCCGACGATGATGTTGGGGCGATACATCTCGCGCGCCGCATCCTCGGAATACAGTCGCGTCCCGTCGGGCAGCTTGCCGTCGTTCAGCCGCACGGCGATCCATTTGGCCCAGTCGGTCGGGGTGGTGCAGATGCCCCCCGCCGCTGCAGCGGAGTCCCAGTTCCACACCTCGACGATGGACTTGGCGATCGGCGTCATCGCGCCTTGATAGCGCAGCGGCGGCCCGACCCGGCCGTGGGGCAGGGCGGACTTGGACGCATCGGCCAGACGCGCCAGCGGCACGGTCTCGGTCATCCCGACCTTGTCCAGGATGCGGGTCTGGATGAAGGCCTCCCAGCTGATGCCAGACACGGCCTCCAGCACCGCGCCCGCGACCACGAACATCAGGTTGCAGTAGTGATAGCGCGCGCGGAACCCGTCCTCGATCGGCACGAAGGCGGCCTGGGTCAGCACCTCGGCGCGGGTGCGGTCCGAGTTGGGCCAGAACAGCAGGTCGCCGGCGCCCAGGCCGAAACCGGCCCGGTGGCTCAGCGTATCGCGCACCGTGATGCGTTCGCCGATATAGGGATCGGACAGGGTGAAACCGGGCAGATAGGTCCGAACCGGCTCATCCCACTTCACCTTGCCCTCGTCGACCAGGATGGCCAGGGCGGCGGCGGTGACGTTCTTGGTGTTGGAGGCGATGGCGAACAGGGTGTGCTCATCGGCCCGCGCCGGCTTGCCCTGAACCTTGACGCCGTATCCCCGCGCCAGAACGGTCGCCCCGTCCTTGACCACTGCGACTCCCAGTGCCGGCTGATCAGGCCAGGCCGCCATGCACCTGGCCACATAGGCGTCCACCGCCGCCGCCAGCGACGCATCGTCGTTCGCCGGCGTGCTCTGGGCGAACACGGGCCCCGCCGCTAGCGCCGCCGCGCCTCCGGAAGCGAACAGGGTGCGGCGCGACAGACGAGGGGACATGGCGAACTCCAGCAAAGACCGCCGGACGCTAGCGCCCCTTCGTCGTCTAGGCCAGTCGCCAGCGTTGAAGCTTTTCCAGCACGTCGGCGACGATCTGGTCGCGGGTGAAGCCGGTGATGTCGTGGGGGCGTTCGCCTTGGCCGGTCTGGGCGGTCAGTCGCCATTCCAGAAGGCGGCGGCCTTCGGGCGTCTCGCGCTGGGTCACGGCGGGACGCGGACGCGAGCGGGCGCCCAGGCGATAGATGAAGGTGCGCTCGCCCTGTTTGACCGTCAGCCAGGCGACGCCGTCGTCACGCCCGATCTCGGAGTCCGCCGCCTCGGCTTCCATGGCGGCGTGAACCGTCTGAAGCGCAGGCAGGCCGTGGCGCTTGATCTCATCGTTGATATCGCGGCGGCTGGCCGGGGCCAGGATGCGTTTCAGCTGCTGCGCCAAGGGCGGGCCCTCGGTCTCGAGGCTGCGGCCGGCGACGTCGGCGGTCATCTGGCGCACCAGGCCGATCGATAGCAGGATCATGATCAGAACGAAGGGCAGGGCGGCGGCCAGGGTGGCGGCCTGTAGCGCCCCCAGCCCGCCCGCCAGCAGCAGGGTGGCGGCGATCAGGCCCAGCAGCAGGCACCAATAGACCCGCTGCCAGCGCGGCGTGTCGTCGGCGCCTCCGGAGGCGATGGTGTCGATCACCAGGGCCCCCGAATCGGCCGAGGTGACGAAGAAGACCGCCACCAGGAGGATGGCCAGACCCGAGGTGAAGGCCGCGCCAGGCAGTTGCTCCAGGAAGTAGAACAGGGCGGTCGATAAGTCCGCCGAGACGGCGTTGGAAATCGCGCCCGCCGCCTGGCCCATGTCCAGGCTGATCGCCGTATTGCCGAAGACGGTCATCCACAGGAAGGTGAAGCCGGCCGGCACCAAAAGCACGTTCAACAGGAACTCCCGCACCGTTCGCCCGCGCGAAATCCGGGCGATGAACATCCCCACGAAGGGCGACCAGGCGATCCACCAAGCCCAGTAGAACAGGGTCCAGTCCGCCATCCAGGCGCGCGGCTCATAGGCGTAGAGGGTGAAGGTCCGCTCGACGAAATGGCTGAGGTAGAAGCCGAAGTTCTGGACCAGGGCCTTGAACAGGAAGCCGGTCGGCCCGACCACCAGCACGAACAGCATCAGCAGCACCGCCAGAACCAAGTTCAGCTCCGACAGACGGCGCACCCCCTTGCCGACCCCGCTCATGACCGAGGCGGTCGCCGCCGCCATGACCACGACGATCAGCCCGACCTGAACCCAGGCCGTGTTGGGAATGCCCAGCAGATAGGTCAGGCCGCTGTTCATCTGCGACACGCCGAAACCCAGAGACGTGGCGATGCCGAACGCCGTGCCCCAGATGGCGAAGATGTCGACCGCATCGCCGATGGGCCCGTTGACGCGCTTGCCCAGCAAGGGCGACAGGCCCGACCTAAGCGTCAGCGGCAGACCCTTGCGGTGCGCGAAGAAGGCCAGGCTGAGGCCCACCAGCGCATAGATCGACCAGGCGTGGGCCCCATAGTGGAAGAAGGTGATGCCCATGGCCTGACGCGCGGCGTCGAAGGTGCGGCCGGCGCCCTCGGGCGGATTGATATAGTGCTGGATCGGCTCGGCGACGCCGAAATACATCAGGCCGATCCCCATGCCGGCGGCGAACAGCATGGCCAGCCAGGACAGATAGGGAAAGTCCGGCTCGGCGTCGTCCGGCCCCAGCTTCAGCGCGCCCGTGGGGCCGATCGCCAGCACCAGCACCAGCCCCACGAAGGCGGCGACCGAGGCGATATAAAGCCAGCCGAAGGTGTCGATCACCCAGGCCTGAACACTCTGGAACAGGCGGTCGGATTCTCCCGGCGCGACGATAGCGACAAGGAGTAGCAGCGCGATGATGGCGCTCGCGCCCCAGAACACGCGGGGGTTCATCTTCGTGGTCAGCATCGGGTCAAAGCGTATGGCGAAGCTGACAGTTCCCAGCTTGGCCACAACCGCGCCGTCTCGATGAAGAAGATGTAACTTTGCGATTCAAAGTAACGTCGATAGTCAGGCTTATCGACGGGCGCAAACAGACGCCCGCGCACTCTTTCAGGATCGCCGGGGCATGACCTCTTCCAAACTCGTTCTCATGCTGGGTGCGGCCGCCGTCGCCCTGCCCGGCGCCGCTCTGGCTCAATCCCAGAATTCGTCCCAGACCGCCTCGCACACCCCGCCGCCGGCGACGACGAGCCAGCCCGCCGCCCAAACCCCGGCGACGGCGGCCCAGACGCCCGCGCCGCGCACTCAGACGACCGAACCGGCCCAGCAACAGCAGCCCGCCAGCGTCGGCGACGTGGTCGTCAACGCCCGCGCCAATGACGTGCGCACTTCGATCGACTCGGTCAGCTACAGCCTGGCCAACGATCTTCAGGCGACGACGGGCAGTCTGGCCGACGCGCTCCGCAACGTGCCGTCGGTGGACGTGGACCCGGAGGGCAATGTGTCGCTTCGCGGCGACGCCAATGTCACCATTCTGGTCGACGGCCGCCCGTCCGGCATCCTGACCGGCCCCGGTCGCGGTCAGGCCCTGATCCAGCTGCCGGCCAGCCAGTACGCCCGTATCGAGGTCATGACCAATCCGTCCGCCGCCTACAGCCCCGAGGGTTCGGGCGGGGTCATCAACCTGATCACCAAGCCCACGGCGCCCAAGCCGGGGACCCAGACGACCGGCTCGCTGCGCGTCAACGTCGGCGACAACGGCCGCTGGAACGCGGGCCTCAGCGGCTCGTACCAGAAGGATCGCCTGACCCTGTCGGGCGACGCCAGCTATCGCTCCGATCCGACCGAACTGACCTTCAACCGCGTCCGCGAACAGCTGGATCCGGTCACCGGCGCGGTAGTGTCGACAACGACGGTCGAACAGCCGGTCGAGTCCGAGCAGAACGGCGCCTTCGCCCGCTTCACCGCCGAATACAAGCTGGACGACAAGACCCAGCTGACCGGCGAACTGCGCGGCGTGGCCTTCGACGGCACGGGGTCGGGCGACGGCCTGTATGAAACCCGCAACGCCGCCGGCGCGGTGACCAGCGCCTATCGCCGGGTCGGCGATTCCGACTTCACCTTCAACAACTGGGGCGCCACGGCGCGCGTGCTGCGCCGCTTCGACGGCGACGGCCATGAGTGGTCCAACGAGCTGCGCTACGATTCCAACGCCAACGACACCACCAGCCAGACCCTGACCACCTTCCTGACCCCGGCGGGCGCGGCTCTGTACGAACGGACCAAGACAGCGGTCGATCAGGTGACCTGGGGCTTCACCAGCGCCTATACCCGCCCGATGTCCGACGGCGGCAAGCTGCGCCTGGGTTATGAGCTGAACGCGCAGCGGCCAGAGCAGGACGCCGAGTTCCTGCGCGGTCCCTCGCAGGCGGCCTTGGCGCCGGTCCCGGCCCTGAACAACCGCTTCGAAGCCACCCAGACGGTGCATGCCCTCTACACCACCTATGAGCGGCCGCTGGGCGAGAAGCTGTCGGCCCAACTGGGTCTGCGGCTTGAGCAGGCGGACATCGAGATCAAGGATCTGACCGGCGGCGCCTCGGCGTCCCAGGACTATTTCCGCGCCTATCCGACCGCCCACGTCCAGTATCAGCTGACGCCCGAACAGACCCTGCGCGCCAGCTATTCGCGCCGCATCCAGCGGCCCCAGCCCAGCCAGCTGAATCCCTTCGTCGTTTATCAGGACCCGCTGAACGTCCGCTCGGGCAATCCTGATCTGGAGCCGCAGGAGACCGACAGCTTCGAGGCCATGTGGCAGATGCGAAAGGGCCAGAGCTTCTATCAGGCCACCGCCTATCTGCGGAACACCGACAAGGCCTTCACCGACGTGGCGTCCGACATCGGCGGCGGCGTCTTCCTGACCCGTCCGGAAAACCTGGGCTCGCGTCGCGACCTGGGCGTGGAGGCGACGGCGAACGGGCGTCTGCATCCGACCCTGCGCTACAGCGCCAGCGTCAACGTCTTCCGTCAGGAGATCGACTCGGGCGCTGTCGTCGGCGGCGGCGACCGCGAGGCCACCCTGGCCAGCGGCCGTCTCAGCCTGAACTGGCAGCCGACCGCCAAGGACTTCGTCCAGGTCTCCAGCTTCTGGCAGGGCGACAGCCTGTTGGCCCAGGGAAGGCGCGAGGCCGGCGGCATGGTCAATCTGGGCTATCGCAGGAAGCTGAACGAGCAGCTGTCGTTCAACTTCACCGCGCGGGATATCTTCAACACCTTCAACACCACGACCATCTACGAGACGCCGCAGTTCCGCGAACGCTCGGAGCAGGACATCAAGCTGCGGGCCTTCTACATCGGCCTGACCTGGAACTTCGGCGGTCCGCGCCGCCAGCCGGAACAGTTCGACTTCTCGACCGGCCCGACCGGGGGCTGACGACCTGACGGGGGACGCGGGCTCAGGTCCGCGTCTCCCAGGCCAGCCAGGCGGCGACCACGATCAGGCCGCCGGCCATCACCGCGCGCAGGGCGCGACCCTGCATCCGGGGCGCCAACCGCGCCGCGCCCGCGCCGCCGATCACGATCAGGCTGTGCACCAGGACGGCGACCGCCAGATGCAGGCTCCCCAGCGTCAGGGCCTGGCTAAGCGGCGCGCCGTGGTCCGGTCGCATGAAGGTCGGCAGCAGGGCGACGTAGAAGACCGCGGCCTTGGGGTTCAGCAGATTGCCCATCAGGCCGCGCACGAACAGGCCGCGAAGCGAGCGCGCGTCCGGCGTGGGCGCCGCCTCGATCGTCGGCTCGCGCCAGGCCTCCCATGCCAGCCACAGCAGAAACAGCACGCCCGCCCAGCGCAGGCCCTGATACAGCGGCGGCCAGACGGAAAAGACCTCCGTCAGCCCATAGGCGGCCGCCAGCATCCACACCGCCAGCCCCAGGGTCACCCCCGCCACCGCCGCGAAACCGGCCAGCCGTCCCCGCGCCAGGGCGACCAGCGCCAGCCAGCCCATGTTCGGCCCCGGCGTCAGCTCGATCAGCGCCACGGCGATCAGAAAGGGGCCGACGACGGCCGGATCGACGGGCCAGGCGGAATGGGCGATCACGAGGCGCTCCTGTTCGCCAGAGCCTAGGCGCGCGGCGGCGAAACGGACAGCCCCGAAAGACGCCCAGCGGACCCCTTGTGTGACCCGATCGTCACACCCACCTCGATCTCAACGGCGCGCTGCTCAGCAGAGGGTGTGCTGAAATCCATCCGCCTCCCGAGGGGAATGAAACCATGAATCTCGAACTCTATTCCGACCGCGCCAAACAGGCCGTCCAGTCGGCCCAGTCGCTGGCCCTGGCCCGCCGTCACCAGCAGTTCGCGCCCGAGCATCTGCTCAAGGTGCTGCTGGAGGAACGAGACGGCCTGGCCCGCAACCTGATCACGGCCGCCGGCGGCGACGCCCGCCGCGCCGAGGCCGATGTCGAAACCGCGCTGAAGAAGCGCGCCCAGGTCACCGGCGGCTCTGGGCAGCTCTATCTGGACGGCGACACCGCGCGCGTCTTCGCCGCCGCCGAGGACGCCTCGAAAAAGGCCGGCGACGCCTTCGTCACCACCGAACGCCTGCTGGCCGCGCTGGCCAAGGAGGGCGGGGTCGCCGCCGAGGTGCTGAAGGCTTCGGGCGTCACGGCCGACAAGCTGGAGGCCGCCATCGCCGAGGTGCGCAAGGGCAAGACCGCTGATTCTGCCGGCGCCGAGGACGGCTATGACGCCCTGAAACGCTACGCCCGCGACCTGACCCTGGCCGCCCGCGACGGCAAGATCGACCCGGTCATCGGCCGCGACGAAGAGATCCGCCGCACCATCCAGGTCCTGGCCCGCCGCACCAAGAACAACCCCGTCCTGATCGGCGAACCCGGCGTCGGCAAGACCGCCATCGTCGAGGGTCTGGCCCTGCGCATCGTCAACGGCGACGTGCCCGAATCCCTGCGCGACAAGACCGTCATGGCGCTCGACATGGGCAGCCTGATCGCCGGCGCGAAGTATCGCGGCGAGTTCGAGGAGCGTCTGAAATCCGTGCTGTCCGAGGTCTCGGCGGCCGAGGGCGGGATCATCCTGTTCATCGACGAGATGCACACCCTGGTCGGCGCCGGAAAGGGCGACGGCGCCATGGACGCCTCCAACCTGCTGAAGCCCGCCCTGGCGCGCGGCGAACTGCACTGCGTCGGCGCCACCACGCTGGATGAATACCGCAAGCACGTCGAAAAGGACGCCGCCCTGGCCCGCCGCTTCCAGCCGGTCTTCGTCGCCGAACCGACGGTGGAGGACACGGTCTCCATCCTGCGCGGCCTGAAGGAGAAGTACGAGGTCCACCACGGCGTGCGCATTTCCGACAGCGCGATTGTGGCCGCAGCCACTTTGTCGAACCGCTACATCACCGACCGCTTCCTGCCGGACAAGGCCATCGACCTGATCGACGAGGCCGCCAGCCGCGTGCGCATGGCCGTGGATTCCAAGCCCGAGGCCCTGGACGAAATCGACCGCCGCCTGGTCCAGCTCAAGATCGAACGCGAGGCCCTGAAGAAGGAAACCGACCAGGCCTCCCAACACCGTCTGGAAAAGCTGGAGGACGAGATCGCCGATCTGGAAGGCCAGTCCGACGACCTGACCACCCAGTGGAAGGCCGAAAAGGACAAGGTCGGCCAGGGCGCCCAGCTGCGCGAAACCCTGGACCGCCTGCGCCTGGAACTCGCCAACGCCCAGCGCGCCGGCGACCTGGGCCGTGCGTCAGAGATCGCCTACGGCCAGATCCCCCAGATCGAAAAGCAGCTCGAAGAAGCCGAGGCCAATGAGACCTCCGGCGCCTCAGGTCGTGGGGGCCCCCTGACCCCCGAGGTCGTCGACGCCGAACAGATCGCCGCCGTCGTCAGCCGCTGGACCGGCGTCCCCGTCGACAAGATGCTGGAGGGCGAGCGCGAGAAACTGCTCCAGATGGAGATCGCGCTCGGCGGTCGCGTCGTCGGTCAGGACGAGGCCCTGGCCGCCGTCTCCGACGCCGTGCGCCGCGCCCGCGCCGGCCTGAACGACCCCAACCGTCCGCTGGGCAGCTTCCTGTTCCTGGGCCCGACCGGCGTGGGCAAGACCGAACTGACCAAGGCCCTGGCCGACTTCCTGTTCGACGACGAGGCGGCCATCACCCGGCTGGATATGTCGGAATATATGGAGAAACACAGCGTCTCCCGCCTGATCGGCGCCCCTCCCGGCTATGTCGGCTATGACGAGGGCGGCGCCCTGACCGAGGCCGTGCGGCGTCGCCCCTATCAGGTCGTCCTGTTCGACGAGGTCGAAAAGGCCCACCCCGACGTCTTCAACGTGCTGCTGCAGGTGCTCGACGACGGCCGCCTGACGGATGGGCAGGGCCGCACCATCGATTTCAGGAACACCCTGATTATCATGACCTCCAACCTGGGCAGCCAGTATCTGGCCGATCAGGGCGAGGGCGATGATGTGGAGGCCGTGCGCCCCTTCGTCATGGACGCCGTGCGCGCTCACTTCCGGCCCGAGTTCCTGAACCGGATCGACGAAATCATCCTGTTCCACCGCCTGGGCCGCGACCAGATGGGCGGCATCGTCCGCATCCAGCTGTCACGTTTCGAGAAGCTGCTGGCCGACCGTCGCCTGTCGCTGGACCTCGACGACGCCGCTTTGGCCTGGCTCGCCGACCGCGGCTACGACCCGGCCTATGGGGCGCGGCCGCTGAAGCGGGTGATCCAGAAGGAGCTAGTGGACCCGATTGCGCGCAAACTGCTGGCCGGCGAGATCGAGGACGGCGGGGTGATTGCCGTCACCGCCGGTGAAGGCGGGTTGGAGATCGGGAAGATGCGGGTGCACTAGCGGGCCCTACTTCTCCAAATCTGTGAACAAATCTGGTTCGGGCGCTTCTGGCAACGGAAGCGCCCTGAGTGGTATCACAGTTAAGCCAATCCGCTCCGCAAACTTGGCTAAGTTCTTGTCGTCTGAATAGATCGTGGATGCACTGTTTACTCGTGCTATCGCAATGATCTGACGGTCAACTTTTACCTTTTGCCAAGGTGACTCCGATCCTGCGAACTTATCTCCGTGGCGGAGGGCTTCACGGGTCATTGCCGCGACTTCGACTGCGGCCCGGGTGTCGAAGTGTGCCACTCGAATTCGAGACGACCGAGAAATACGGTCGAGCATTGCGGGCCCTGCGTCTTGGGCCAAAACAAGCACCTCGCTCAGCGCTGGCGTGGGTACGATCAAAGTCGTCTTTTCGCGATCGAGCTGCGTGATCAGATGCTCAATGCGGTCCTTGGCCTTCGAGACCTTCTCGCCCGTAGACGGATCAATCGGTGCTGCGCCGTCCGGGGTGACTAGATAAGCAAGCGTTGTTGCATCGATGACCGCGTTCAATGGATTTCCTCACTGGCGACCCGGAAATTCATAAGGTCATCGAATGCGGTCCCAAGGTCTGCAAACGGTTCCAAGCTTTGCAAATCGCTCAACACATCAATGAGTCCTGCGTCGTCCAACACCTCAAATCGATCGACCTTGAAATCAAGCAACTTCCAATTGCCATCCGGATGGCGCTCCCAACGGCCTTCGCCAGCCAACCGTACCTTTGATCCATATAGGTGCTGCGCGAGTTCACGTGCGAGTTCGCGGCTCAGGCTACATCCTGAGAAGGTTGTCCCTCCATCCTGCAAAATGACGTGTGCAGAACTGTCTCGTCCTCCGACGCTAACGACCTGTCCATCAATAGTGCCGACCTGCTTAAATGCTGGAAAGGTTAGCGGTCTGGGACGAGTTCGACCCGGAAAGGGGATTAAGACCGCTCCCGACCTCGACAACTCAGCGACGGCATTATCATCAGCCAACAGCTCATCGAGTGTTTTGAAGGCTCGAACAGCGTCTTTAGGTCCAACACCTTGAGCCACGTCCACAAGACGCCTTTCGACCTTAGGAACATCAGGTGCCTCGACCTTATGCACCAACTTGGCGCTTCCCGCTTCAATCGCGACAAAGTGCGTCGAGTCGGTGTGGCCAACGAGTTCGGCTAAAGCGGCGAGGTATTTCGCAAGTCGTGCCATCGGCAACGTGTCAGGGGTGAATACATCGATTTTGAACGTATATTCAGCGTCTTGCATGTCACCTCCCTCTCTTTTCGCCAGGATACGGCCGAAGTCTTGCACAATGTAAAATGAAAGTAGGGTGCTGACTGGCCGGTGTCACGTGAATGAGTAACTCGCCTGGAAGACGAAATCGGACATAGTTGCATCGTGACCATTCAGATCCTTCTCCCATTGGGAGAAGGTGGCCGCGAAGCGGTCGGATGAGGGTCGGGTGCTGAAGTCGGCGCGAGCCGTCGCAGCGGTCGGGCCGCAGAGGATGGCCGGGGACAGACGACCCTCACCCTTTCGCGCAAGGACGTCGGCTGCGCCGCCGTGCGCTCAAGCCCTCTCCCAACGGGAGAGGGAGGTCACAGGCCCAGCGTTTTGGCGCGGTCGCGGATGGCGGCGTCGATACGGCCGGGGTCGGCCAGGGCTTCGGCGTTGGTGAAGCGGATGACGGTCCAGCCCAGCGCCTCGATCGCCTGCTGACGATAGTGGTCGTTCAAGACGACCTCGTCGCGTTCATGCACCCCGCCGTCGATCTCGATGACCAGCCGCAGCGGCACGCAGGCGAAATCCACCACATACCCGCCGACCGGATGCTGCCGACGCACCTTCCAGCCATCGACGGCGCCGCCGCGCAACCGCGCCCAGATACGGTCCTCGGCCAAGCCGCCGACTTGGCGCAGTCCGCGAGCGCGCGGCGTCAGGCGGCGGGTCGTCATGGGCGGCTCCTCATGGCGCAGCCTAACGCAAAGCCGCCAGCCCGCGTATCTGCGGCGCATACCGCGAACGATTCCAACACCCTACCGCCCGCCAGCGTCATCCTCCTGCACACGCTCCCAAACCGTGCGATCCTGTCTCGGTTCGTCCGCAGGGGGGCGCATCGCACGGCCGGGGAGGGCCAGATCAGACGAATTAGACGAATTAGACGGTGTTTTTGTCCGCCGACCGTCTGATCTCGGTCAGTCCTGCGGGATCGGATTGGTGCGCGGGTCCGGGCCGTTGGTGACGACGCGGTCGCGCTCGCCCAGGTCCTTGATGATCTTGACGTCGGTGAAGCCGGCGGCCTCGAACAGCGCCTTGACCTGCGGGCCTTGATCGAAGCCGATCTCGACGGCGAAGACGCCCAGCGGCTTCAGGATGCGTTTCACCTCGGGCGCCAGGTCGCGATAGGCCTGCAAGCCGTCCGGACCGCCGTCCAGGGCCAGGTGCGGGTCGTGGTCGCGGACCTCCGGGTCCAGGGTCGCGATATGGTCGGTCGGGATATAGGGCGGGTTGGACAGCACAAGGTCGAAGCTGGCGTCGCCGAAGCCCGCGGCCCATTCCGTGCGCAGGAAGGTCGCGCGCTCGTTCAGGTCCAGGTTGGCGGCGTTCTCCTTGGCCACCGCCAGGGCCTCGGACGAGATGTCGGTGCCGACCCCGCGCGCGGCCGGCCGCTCGGCCAGAAGCGCCAACAGGATCGCGCCCGAGCCGGTGCCCAGGTCGATCGCGTCGAAGGCCTCGTTCTTGCCGAAGGCCAGCATGGAGACGTCCATCAGGGTCTCGGTGTCGGGGCGGGGGCTGAGGACGTCGGGCGTGACGTTCAGCATGATCTTCCAGAAGCCCTTCTTGCCGACGATGCGCGAGACGGGCTCGCGCTTCAGCCGGCGCTCGACCATGGCCTCATAGGCGCTCAGCTGGTCGGCGGTGATGGGCCGATAGGGGTCGGTCAGGATGTCCATGCGGCTGGCGCCGGCGGCGGCCTCCAGCAGCAGGCGGGCGTCGATGGCGGGGCTGTCGATGCGGCCGGTCTTCAGCCGGGCCTGCGCCGCCTTCCAGGCGGTCAGCAGGGTCGGGGCGTCGGCAGCGGACTTGGGCGTGATGGGGTCGGTCATGGGCGTTGATTGGCCCGGCCCGGCGCCGATTTCAAGCGCGACGGGAGGAACGCGAGGCCAGCTTGACCGTTCGCGTCGGGATGACTGCGCGCCGCCCCTCCCGCCTCGCCCCGCTTCGCAACCTGTTCGCCCGGGCGCCGGCGCCGGTCGAGCGCGGCCGCGTGTGGAAGTTCCTGGCCGCCGCCGCCGGGGGTCTGGCCGCCGGCGCCGGCGCCGCCCACCTGCTCTACAGCCAGGGGCACAAGGTCGGGGTCGAACTGCGCGCGCCCCGCCCCGAACCCCTGCCGCCCAAGGTCCCCACGCCCGAGGACTATGAGGCTCAGGAGCCCGGTCGCGGCCGCATGGCCAAACGGCCCGAGCACATTCCGCACAGGGGCTGGTCCGACATCGTCTGGCGCACCGGCGGGTCTTATTTCGGCGACCGGGTCGGCTTCGTCGCCGGCGGCGTGACCTTCTTCACCCTGCTGTCGCTGTTCCCTCTCTTGGGGACGTTCGTCACCCTCTACGGCCTGTTCGCAGATCCGGCCGACGCCTGGGGCCGGCTGCAGTTCCTCTACGCCCTGCTGCCCGACAGCATCGCCGAGTTCCTGGGCGGGGAGATGCAGCGGCTGGCCGAGAACTCCAACAGCCAGCTGACCTTCACCCTGGCCTGGACCCTGGCCCTGTCGCTGTGGACCGCCAACGGGGCGGTCAAGGTGCTGTTCTACGGCCTGAACGTCGCCTACCACGAGGTCGAACGCCGCAACATCGTGCGCTACAACCTCATCTGCATGGCCTTCACCGTCGGGGCCATCATCGCCGTGTTGCTGACCTCGGTCCTGGTCGTCGGCGTGCCGGTGGTGGTGCGGCTGTTCGGGCTTGAGGAGGAGTGGGGCCTGATCGCGCCGCTGCGCTGGCCGCTGCTGCTGGCGGGCTATATCGCGGCCCTGACCGTCATCTACCGCTATGGCCCCTGCCGTCAGCGCGCGCGCTGGCGCTGGGTCACGCCGGGCGCGATCTTCGCGGCGGTGCTCAGCCTGACCGTCTCCTTCCTGTTCAGCTGGTATCTGTCCAACTTCGTGCGGACCGACAGTTACGGGCCTTTGGCGGCGATGATGGGCTTTCTGCTGTGGACCTGGCTGTCGGTGCAGGTGATCCTGATGGGCGCCGAGCTGAACGCCGAGATCGAGCACCAGACCGCCGTGGACACCACGACCGGCAAGCCCCTGCCGATCGGCGAGCGGGGCGCCCAGGTCGCCGACAGCATCGGCGCCCGGCGCGGCAATCCCGCGGCCCTGGCCTTCACCCAGCGCCAGGCCGAGCGGGTGGCGGACCGCCTTCGCGGCCGCCAGAACCGCAAGGCCGCCGAGCGCGTCGCTACAGAATGAAGCGGCTCAGATCGACGTCCTTGGTCAGGGCGTCCATCTTCTCGCGCACAGCGTCGCCGTCGAAGGTCACGGTCTGGCCCGACAGGTCCGAGGCCTTGAAGCTGGTCTCCTCCAGCACCCGCTCCATCACGGTCTGAAGCCGGCGCGCGCCGATGTTCTCGACCGCGCTGTTGGCCGCCACCGCCGCATCGGCCATCGCCTCGACCGCATCGTCGGTGAAGGTCAGGGTCACGTCCTCGGTCGCCAGCAGGGCCTGGTTCTGACGGATCAGATTGGCCTCCGGCTCGGTCAGGATGCGCTTGAAGTCGTCGCGCGTCAGGGCCTTCAGCTCGACCCGGATCGGCAACCGTCCCTGAAGCTCGGGCAGCAGGTCGCTGGGCTTGGCGACGTGGAAGGCGCCCGAGGCGATGAACAGCACATGGTCGGTCTTCACCGGCCCGTACTTCGTCGAGACCGTGGTGCCCTCGATCAGGGGCAGCAGGTCGCGCTGCACCCCTTCACGCGACACGTCGGCGCCGGACGCGCCCTGGCGAGCAGCCACCTTGTCGATCTCGTCCAGGAAGACGATGCCCTCGTTCTCGGCCAGTTTCAGCGCCTCCTGCGTCAGGCTGTCCTGATCCAGCAGCTTGTCGCCCTCTTCGGCGATCAGGGGCGTCGTCGCGTCGCGCACGGCCAGCTTGACGGTTTTGGTCCGCCCGCCGCCCATCTTGCCCAGCATTTCCGACAGGTTCAGCAGGCCGACGTTGCCGCCGCCGGGAATGTCCAGGCCCTGGATCGGCGAGGTGGTGTCCGCCAGCGCGATCTCGATCTCCTTGTCGTCCAGTTCTCCGGCGCGCAGCTTCTTTCGGAAACTGTCGCGCGTCGCCGGCCCCGCGCCGGGTCCGACAAGGGCGTCCAGGATCCGGTCCTCGGCGGCGGCCTCGGCCTTGGCCCGCACGTCGCCGCGCCGGCGCTCGCGCACCATGATCAGGGCGCTTTCGACCAAGTCGCGCACGATCTGATCCACGTCGCGGCCGACATAGCCGACCTCGGTGAACTTGGTCGCCTCGACCTTCAGGAAGGGCGAGCCCGCCAGCCGCGCCAGGCGACGCGCGATCTCGGTCTTGCCGACGCCGGTGGGGCCGATCATCAGGATGTTCTTGGGCGTCACCTCGTCGCGCAGGTCGGCCGGTACGCGCTTCCTGCGCCAGCGGTTTCTCAGGGCGACGGCGACGGCGCGCTTGGCGTCGTTCTGGCCGACGATATAGCGATCCAGTTCGGAGACGATCTCGCGGGGGGTCAGTTCGGTCATGCGACGCAGATAGGAGAGGCCGAACCGTTGCGGGAGAGGGGCGGGGCGTCGCAGCGCGCACAAAATCCTATCGTCATCGGCGAAAGGGCGTCATGCCGATCGCTAGGACCGCGCACGCTGCACCAGAGGCTTAACGATGACCCCCTTGCAAACGGATCGTCTGACCCTTCGACGCTTTGAGGCCGGCGACGCCGCAGACCTGCTCGCCTATCTTCACCAACCGCGCGCCGCCTGTTTCGCCGCGATGGCGCTTCAGGATATGGCGGCGGCCGAGGCGGAAGTCCTCAAGCGCGCAGCCGAGGGCGAATATATCGCCGTCCAGTCCAAGGCAGACGGCCATGTCATCGGTGATGTCTTCGCAATGTTCGAGGCGCCGGACACCTGGTCCATCGGCTGGAACTTCAACAGCGCCTATGGGGGCGCCGGCTATGCGTCCGAGGCGGCCCGTCGCCTGTACGCCTATGTCGAGGACGACAATCTGGCGTCACAGAGGCTTTGCGAACGGCTGGGCATGCGGCGAGAAGGACTGTTCCGCGAGTTCATCTCGTTCTTGAACGACGCCGCGGGCCAGCCGATCTACGTCAACACGTGTCAGTACGCCCTTCTACGACACGAGTGGCGAGCCTGATGGTCAGCAAAAAGGCGTCCCCTGATCGAAGGACGCCTTAAGGCTTCAAGCGCCTGTCGCCCAGATCAGGCGGCGTTGGCGGCCTTGTTCTTGGCCAGCTTGTCCTGGTGGGCCTGCATGCCCTTGGCGATCAGGTCGGCGGCCTCGCCGGCGTCGCCCCAGCCCTCGACCTTGACCGACTTGCCCTTCTCCAGGTCCTTGTAGCGGGTGAAGAAGTGCTCGATCTGCTCGATCAGGATGGCGGGCAGCTGACGATAGCTGGCGATCTCGGTGTAGTAGGGGTTCAGCTTGTCGACCGGCACGGCCAGGATCTTTTCGTCGCCGCCGGCCTCGTCCGTCATCTTCAGCACGCCAATGGGGCGCGAGCGAATGACGCAGCCCGGAACGACCGGCGTCGGGTTCAGCACGATCACGTCGCAGGGGTCGCCGTCGTCCGACAGGGTGTGCGGCACGAAGCCGTAGTTGCCCGGATAGTACATGGCGGTGTGCAGGAAGCGGTCGACGAACAGCGCGCCCGAGGCCTTGTCCATCTCGTATTTCACCGGCAGGCCGCCCTGCGGAATTTCGATGATGACGTTGATGTCCCAGGGAGCGTTCGGGCCGACGGGAATGGCGTCGAGGTTCATGGCGGGTCTTTGCTGCGACTGCGAAACTTTGAAAGGGGAAGGGTGATAGGCTCCCCGGCCCGTCACGGCAAGGGCGACATGTGGCGAACACGGGCCCGGCGGACTTGCGTCGCGGCGCATCATCGCGGACATCTGGATCATGACCTGGACCGATTGGGCGGCGCTGGCCCTCTTCTTCATCTGCTGGCTGGGATACAGCCCCATCCTGGCGTTCATCAGCCGACGGGGCGGCTCGCTGAACCAGGACATGGAGCATGTCCGGGCGGCCTGGATGCAGTCCATGACCCATCGCGAGATGAAGCTGATCGACAGCCAGCTGATGGGCCATTCGATCAACTCCGCCTCCTTCTTCGCCTCCACCAATCTGCTGCTGATCGCGGCGGTCGCCGGCATCCTGTTCGGCGGCGAGAGCGCTCTCCAGGGGTTCGCCGCCGTCGGCGCCGAAAACGTGCCGATGAAGATTCTAGAGGCCAAGCTGGCGCTGGTGCTGATCTGCCTGGCGCGCGGCTTTCTGGATTTTATCTGGGCGCTGCGTCAGATGAACTACGCCCTGGCGCTGATCGGCGCGGCGCCGGAGATCCACACCAAGACCGACCGCAAGGCTTTCAGCGAGGCGGCGGGCCAGCTTTTGAACCCGGCGCTCAGTTCCTTCAGTCAGGGTGTGCGCGGCTATTACTTCGCCCTGGCGGCGGCGGCCTGGCTGTTCGGACCGCTGTGGCTGGCCTTGGGCGTGGCGTCCTCGTTCGGCCTGTTGATCTATCGTCAGGAAGCGTCGCCCGCCGCCCGCGCCATTCGCAACGCACGGCGGCTGCTGGACAACTGAACCAATCCTTTCGCAGTTGCGAGATCGAGCGCCCTCCGACTTTCGTCGAAAGGGCGCCGTCTTGTCAGGCGACCCGCCATATTTGCGTAACAAGGCGTGACCATGCGGGCGCTCATGGGTCTTGACCCATTGTGCATCGCAACCTAAATTGACCTCTGACGCCTCCGGGCGTCTTGCCCTTCCTGGGCGTTTCCTCCCTATAGACTTTTATGCCGCACCCTCGGGTGCGGCTTTTTTTTGATCTGATCAGCGATCAGTCAGGCCGACCACGCGTCCGCGCACAGGGCGGCGATCACGCGCGACAGGGCCTTGTGCGTCTTGGCGTAGGTCGCGTTGGGGGCCAGCGTCGTCTCGTCCAGATACAGTTTGCGGCTCAGCTCGATCTGGATGGCCTCGTAGCCCTCGTCCGGACGGCCCCAGCGCTGGGTCGACCAGCCGCCGGCGTAGGGATGGTTCTGCGCCACGCGCCAGCCCAGCCCCTCGAACAAGCCGCGTAGCCGTCGGCTGAGCCGCGCGCTGCAGGCCGAGCCGTAACGGTCGCCCAGCACGACTTCGGCCCCGACGGCGCGCGCCGGCATCGAATGCCAGTCGATCAGCACGGCTCGTCCGTGCGTCGCGCGCGTCGTCCGCATCCGTTCGTCCAGCGCCTGGTGATAGGGGGCATGGACGCTGGCGATCCGGTGTCTGGCCTCCGCCAGCGTCAGCCGGCGCGCATAGAGCGGCGTCCCGTCGCCGGCCAATCGGGGAATCACGCCATAACCGGCGGCCGTCTTGGCCCCCACCGGCCCATCCAGATCCTCGATCAAGGCCGGGTCAAGCTCAGAGGGATCACGGTTCAGATCGACATAGGCCCGGCCGATCCGCCCTTCGATCAGCGCGGCCCCTCTGCGTGGTCCCTCTGCGACCAAGCGCCCGACCAGGGCGTCTTCGGCGCTTTTCAGGCTGGCGCGCGACAGGTCCGGCGCGGCGCCCATGTCGTCGGGATACAGGTCGCCGGAGTGGGGCGAGGCGAAGACCAGCGCCGTCGCGGGCGCGTCCGCCGCCGGGGCGGTGATCGAAAAGCTGTCGCCGCCGTCGGTCATGCTCCCGCTTAGCGCGTTTCGCTGTGGAAGGAAGTCGGCTGATCGGCGAATTTCATCGGCGGTTTACCGTTCGGGCTCTAGGTTTGCGGTCTGTTTCAAGGGTGTTTCTCGAATGGCGCGTATTCTCCTGGCCGAAGACGACGGTTCGTTGCGCGGATTTCTGACGCGCGCGCTGGAGCGGGCAGGCCACCAGGTCATCGACTGCGAGAACGGCGACGACGCGATCGACGCGTTGGAACACGGTCCCTACGACCTGCTGCTGACCGACATCGTCATGCCGGGCGCCGACGGGATCGAGGTCGCCCGCGTCGCCGCCGCCCGCCAACCCGGCCTGCGCATCATGTTTATCACCGGCTTCGCCGCCGTGGCCCTGACCGCCGCCCAGGCCACGCCGGACGCCAAGGTGTTGTCAAAACCCGTCCACCTGCGTGATCTGGTCAATGAGGTCGAGCGGATGGTCGCCGCCTGAACCTTCGCTGCGACTGGGCCGAGCGGCGTTTGGCGAGAAATCGCATTCTTGCCGTTAAATCGGCTTGATGCCGACCGGCCTCGCCGCTATACGACCGCTCTTCCCGCTCCGAAGACGTTTTTCGGAGCCCTACGGCGGATGCGTAGCTCAGCGGGAGAGCACCTCGTTGACATCGAGGGGGTCACAGGTTCAATCCCTGTCGCGTCCACCATTTCCTTTTCTTTTCAGATCAGTCGCCATCAGCCCCTGGGTGGCGTTCGCGCGCTAGAGCAGCCGTCCCTGATCCGACGTCCGGACGGCCGTGTCCGTCGTGAGGCCGCGGCGGCGAAGCTCGGTCGCGGCGGTGAAGGCGATGTCGATGTCGCGTCCCGACGCTAGGATATGAAGCCGGTCAGCATCCACCGTGCTCCACGCCTTGCCGCGTTCAAGGCCGGCGGGCACGCGGGGCAGCAGTCCCGGTTCGCGGCTCCAAGCCAGTAGCTGCTCGACGGTCGTCTGGTTCAGCATGTCGCGAAGATGATGGGCGGTGACATAGGCGTCAGGCAGGGCGCGATGCGCAGGCAGGCCCAACTCGTGCACCAATCCCTCGGGCCGGCGCAGATAGCGCAGCATCTGGTTGGAGAAGCGCGGCAGGTCGGGCCACAGCCGCAGGGCGCATTTCCAGGTGCAGATCCACTTTGCGCCGCCTGACAGGGCAGGGGTGCAATACCGCTGCTCGAAGCTGGCGCGGTGAGCCGCCAGGGCGATCACGCCCGCCTCCGGGCGAAGGATGAGCGGGGCGACGGCCTTCCAATAGCCGGCGTCCTGAACCCACTCGTCCAGAATGTGGTGGACCGCCATGGTGTCGGGCGAAATCGGCCGACCGGGATTTACGAAACGGGCGCCGCGCGTCGCATCCAGACGCCATGGGCCGGCCCCGTCACGCACCACGTCCTGCCAGCCGATCTCGCAGACGTCCTGAGGGCCGGATCCGGCCGTCTCCAGGTCGATGACGCGGATGCGTTGGGGGGATGGGGTGAAGTCGGTCAGGGCGTCCTCGGCGTGGAGTTCACACCTGACAACGCCTGGGACGCCGGATTCGGTCCGGCGCCTGAAAAGACCGCCGACAGCCTCTCGTCAGTTCGGCAGACGGATCGACCCGTGCGGCATGACGGTCATCACGGCCCACAGACCGATCAGCACCACGGGCGAGGCGATCAGCGCCCGCCGACAGCGATGCGCCAGATAGAGAGCCTCGCCGATCACGATCGACACCAGCATTCGCGTTTCCCCCGAAACGATAAGCGACACTTCTATGACGTCGCCGACAGACGTGTCCCTCAATGAGACGAAATCCATTTTGTCGTAGCCGCTCCGCAGGCCGCGCGGTCGCTGGACGTGCGGCCAAGAATGCGCAATCTCGCGGCATGGGATCTGTCGCGCGCCTGTTCCGTCTGCATTTGTCGCTATGGCTCGGGCTGCTGGTCATGGCGGCCGTCGCGGCGCTGGCGCCGGCCAGCGTCGGCTGGCCGATGCGACTGGCGGCTGGCTGGGACGCGGGCGTGGCGACCTTTCTCGTCGCCACCTTTGTGCGGATCTTTCGCGCGCGTTCGCAGGAGGCGATGCGGCGCCGCGCGGCGGAGTTGGATCAGGCGGGCGTCATGGTTCTGCCGCTCAGCATGGCGGCGGCCGTGGCCAGCGTCGTGGTCCTCGTCCTCGCCATGGTGGCCAGCGACGGCAAGCCGACCGTCGGGCAGGCGGTCTTTTCAGTGTGCACCGTGGGCCTGTCGTGGCTGTACGTGCACATCATCTTCGCCCTGCACTACGCCCACGGCTTCTACGCCCCGCGTGTCGACGGCAAGGGCGATCAGGGCGGGCTGATTTTTCCGGGTGAGGAGGATGCGGACTACTGGGACTTTCTACACTTCGCCCTGATCATCGGCGTGGCGAACCAGACGGCCGATGTGCAGATCTCCAGCCGCAAGCTGCGCGGCTTGGCGACGTTTCACAGCCTGATCGCCTGGTTCTTCAACGCCGTTATCCTGGCGCTGACGGTCAATCTGGCCGCCACGCTGCTTTAGGCACGCGCAGCCGTTCGGTCAGAGATCGACCGGGCGACCGGATTCTTCTTCCTCAAGGGTGACGGCGACGTCGGCGTTGGCCGACAGGCGCACCTTATCGCCCTCGACGCCGGCGACGAAACCGTTCTCGATATAGTGGTGGTGATCGGCGTGGGCGCCGGTGTTCTCGCGCCGCGTCAGCTTGATCCGGTCGCTCTCCACCCGGTCCACGACGCCGACGTGAACACCGTCGGCTCCGATGACTTCCATGCCTTCCTTGATCTCGCTCATCGCCGTTCTTTCCTCGCTGAACATCGTCTCGATAGCGGAGCGCCGCCGACCGGCATTTCGTTCCCGAGGCGCCGCGACGGCGAGCATGCTTGTTCGCGGCCCCGCCGACTGGCAAGGCTTTGGGACAGTGTTCAGCACAAGCCGGCTGAGGAGCGCGAGCGACAGGGATGCCGTTGACTTGATCGAACAGTATGGATGGTCCGAGGTCTGGGCGACGGCGTTTGCGCCGCATGCCCATGCCGGTCACACGCCGGGCCGCGTCATCCTCCAGCATCGCAACGGCTATCTGGTCGTCACGGATGCGGGCGAGCTTCAGGCCAAGGCGTCCGGCCGACTGCGGCACGAAGCCCAGGAGACTGGGCCCCCTGCAGTGGGCGACTGGGTGGCGCTGTCGCCGAACCCTCAGGACGGCGCCGCCACCATCCATGCCGTCCTGCCTCGCCATACGGCCTTCGTGCGGCGTGCGGCGGACAGCGCGCGTCGAACCCAGATCCTGGCGGCCAATATCGACGTGGCCTTTGTCGTCACCTCGATGAATGCAGATCTGAATCCGCGCCGGATACAGCGTTTCCTGGCTGCGGCGATAGACAGCGGAGCGCGGCCTGTTCTTGTTCTGACGAAGTCGGATCTCAGCGCCGACCCCCAGGCCGAGGCCGCTCAGGTGGCGGCGCTGGAGACGAAAACCCTGGTCCTGACCGTCTCGGCGCGAGAAGGCGTCGGCATGGAGGCGCTGCGTCTTCAGGTGAAGCCGGGCGAGACCTGCGTCCTGATCGGCTCGTCGGGTGTCGGCAAGTCCACCCTGGTCAACGCCTTTCTGAACGAGGATCGGATGGCGACCCAGGCGATCCGCGCATCCGACGACCAGGGACGGCATACAACCAGCCATCGCCAGCTGATCCCGCTGCCCGGCGGCGGTCTCATCATCGACACGCCCGGCATCCGCGAAGTGGGCCTGATCGACGCCGAAGAGGGTGTGGAGGCGGTCTTCGACGACATCGAACGTCTGATGCAGGAGTGCCGCTTCACCAATTGCGGCCATGTGAGCGAGCCGGGATGCGCTGTCCAAGCGGCCCTGGCGGACGGCGCGCTGGATGGATCGCGCTGGGCGCATTTCCAGAAGCTGAAGTCGGAACTGGCGGCGGCGGGGGACAAGGCGGAACGGATCGCCAAGGCTGCGGAACGTCGGCGGCTGGGCGGCCTGCAGAAGGTCTATCGCGCGACGAAGCGCAACGATCGCGGCGGGGCCGATCGATAGCGTCGATGGCGCAACCGAATTTCGACGTGTTGCGGGGCCAAACGGGCTAGGTGAGGTCCTTAGACTCAAGAAAGATCACCATGTCCGCATTCACCATCGTCACCACCAGCGCCGTTCAGGGTAGCGAGGCCGCAGAGGTCAACACGCTGACCGACGACTTTTCCGACGCCAGCGAGGCGGTGGGTTATGCACGCCGCATGGCCGACGAAATGATCGACATGGCCGATCAGCTGCTGCTGGATTTCGATTACAGCAATGTCGGCGTCTATGAGGGCGACCTGCTGGACGAAGACGTTACCCCGGATCACCCCGCCCTGATCGGCGTCTGGGTGCTGGATGAAGAAGGCTCGGCCTTCGTGCCGGCCGAAGAGTTCCGGCAAGGATCGACCGAAGTCGAGAACTGATCGGCGACTATCGCGGCGGGAGGTTCGGATCGAGCCGCCTGCCGCGTCGGTCATCGGACGAGAGACGGGCACCTGGTCGCGCGCCGAATGGCGACTTCTGCGGATCGAAAATGTGGGGGGGAGGATGGCCGTCCCTCCGAACACCTTGCGGTGCTCGGAGGTGACGATGGTGGAGCTTAGCGGAGTCGAACCGCTGACCTCTTGCATGCCATGCAAGCGCTCTACCAACTGAGCTAAAGCCCCGGACCTATCGGTCTGGATCGCCCGGTTCATCTTGCGATGGCCCCCGGCGAGGCGGCGGAAACTAGGTCAGGCTTTTTCTGCGATCAAGCCCGTTTCGAGATTTATTTTCACCGCGTTCCCAAGGGTGAAAATACGCAGGTTTTTCAAACCGAAAGGTGTGAAAGCCCTGCTGTCCCGCCGCGTCTCCCTAACGGGAAATGCGGCGGGTGCAACAAGAATCTGAGCCAGATCGCGAGAAGCCCACAGCAAGTCGGGCTTCAAGTCGCGCGATGCGCGATAGGCCGAAGAATTTAGTCGTCGTCGCGCGACGGCTTGGCGATTTCGTCGTCGATCGAGTCGTCGTCTTCGTCTTCGATGAACGGCACGGAGTCGTCATCGTCGTCGGCCAGCAGATCGTCGTCGCCGTCGGTCGAGCCCATGCCGGCTTCTTCCGAGGCGTCGGCCGGGGAGTCCTCGTCCTCGTCGTCCGGCGTCAGGATCGGCTCGTGGCCTTCCTCGTCGATTTCCGGCGTCTTGACGTCGTCTTCCTCGTCCTCGTCGCCGTCGACCTTCTTGTCCTTGACCTGATCTTCCGTGTCCTCATCGTCGGACGGATAGCCGGGACGGGCGCGGCGGCTGCGCAGCTTCATCGCCTCTTCGGGATCGAAGTCGGTTCCGCATTTGGGGCAGTGTGCGGGGCGACGGTTCAGGTCGTAAAACTTCGCCTGGCAGTTGGGGCAGACCTGTTTGGCGCCCAGTTCGGGATTGGCCACGTTTGGATGCTTTCAACGGGTTGAATTCGGGGCGGTCCCTTGCCACCCCTTTGACCCGCTGTCAAAAGCTGTCTTTCGCGCCGCCCGCGCGGCCCTTCGCACAATACAGCCTGAAGCGGGTGATCATGCCGTCCCAACTGACTTCGCGCCGCGCATCCGCCCTGACTGGAAAGGTCCGCGCGCCAGGCGACAAGTCGATGTCGCACCGGTCAATGATCCTGGGCGGAATGGCGTCGGGCGTGACTGAGGTCGAGGGTCTGCTGGAAGGCGACGACGTCCTGGCCACCGCCCGAGCGGTCGAGGCCTTCGGCGCCAAGGTCGAGCGGACCGGCGACGGCAGATGGCGGATCGAGGGGGCGGGGGGCTTCAAGACGCCGGCTTCGGTGATCGACTGCGGCAACGCCGGAACCGGGGTGCGCCTGCTGATGGGGGCGGCGGCCGGCTATCCGCTGACGGCGACCTTCGATGGCGACGGCTCGCTGAGAAAGCGGCCGATGAAGCGGGTCACGGGACCCCTGGCGGACATGGGTGCGGCGTTCGACTGGCAGGCGGCCGAGGATCGGCTTCCTGTGGCCCTGACCGGCGGCGCGCTTAAGGCCATCGACTATGTGCAGACGGTGGCTTCGGCCCAGGTGAAGTCGGCCGTCCTGCTGGCGGGGCTGAACGCCGAGGGCGTCACATCGGTGGTCGAGCCCGAAAAGAGCCGGGATCACACCGAGCGGATGCTGCGGGCCTTCGGCGCCGAGGTGGGCGTCGAGGAGCGGGGCGAGGGCTGGAAGGTGACGCTGAAGGGCGGGCAGGCCCTGACCGGGACGGTCGTCGCCGTGCCGGGCGATCCGTCCTCTGCCGCCTTCCCCCTGGCGGCCGGTCTGATCGTTCCGGGGTCGGAGGTCACGGTCGAGGGCGTGATGCTGAACCCGCTTCGCACCGGCCTGTTCGATACCTGGATCGAGATGGGCGCCGACCTGACCATCACCAACCGGCGTGAGGCCGGGGGCGAAGAGGTCGGCGACATCACCGCCCGTCACTCGTCCCTGAAGGGCGTGGTCGTGCCCGAGGATCGCGCCGCCTCGATGATCGACGAATACCCGATCCTGGCGGCGACGGCGGCCTTTGCGGACGGCGTCACCGTCATGCGCGGTGTGGGTGAAATGCGGGTCAAGGAAAGCGACCGGATTTCGCTGATGGTCGAGGGCCTGCGCGCCTGCGGCGTTCAGGTCGAGGAGGAGCCGGAAGGCTTTATCGTCACCGGCGCCGGCCAGGGCGGGTCGGTGCGTGGCGGTGGCCTGGTCCACACCGCCCACGACCACCGCATCGCCATGAGCCATCTGGTCCTGGGCCTGGCCGCCGAACAGCCGGTCTCGGTCGACGAGCCTGGGATGATCGCCACCAGCTTCCCCGGCTTCGTCGAGATGATGAACGGCCTGGGCGGGCGTATCGCGTGACGCCCGTGCGCGACGTCGTCGGTCGAGGCATCGCGGTCCTTGGTCTTCTGACCTGTCTGGGCGGAGCCGGCTGGACGGCTTGGATCGTCTGGCAAGGGGTGACGACAGGCCGGGTCTCGGGCAAGCATGGCGCCGTGCATCTCAGGGCCGAGGGCGACGCCTTCTTCTATTCGACCGTTGCGCTGAGCGGCGTCGCCTGTTTGGTTTGGCTGGGTTTGGCGGCCTTCGCGGCCGTAGTTCTGGCGCGTTGGAAGGCATGGTCATGAACCGGCCGGGGCCGTCGGGCTGGATCAAGCCGATCCTGACGCTGGCGATCGCGATCCTGATCGGCTGGTTCTGCGTGATCGGAGCCCGAGAAATCGTCCAAAGCCTGGATGCCGGGGTGCTGAACAACCGAAAGGGGCCGGACGTTCTGTTGGCGGACCGACCCCTGCTGTTTTGGAGTGTGGTCTGCTTCTATGTGGCGTCGGTTGCGGCCGGAGCGGGCTTGGCGGTCCTGCTGGCCGACCTTGCAATTCGTGATTTGGTCGGACGTCGAGACTGAGGCCTGCGGCTGGATTGGTCGGGCGATCCTCGCTATCAGGTTCGGCCTCCCGTGCGTTTGGGATCGAGATTGAAATGCGCCACGCGCTGCGGAGACCTGCTTGACCCTGATCATCGCCGTCGACGGACCGGCCGCCTCTGGCAAGGGGACCATCGCCGCGCGTCTGGCCCAGACCTATGGCCTGCCGCATCTGGATACGGGGCTGCTGTACCGGGCCGTGGGCGCAAAGGTGCTGGCGGACGGCGGATCGCTGGATGACGAAGCCGCAGCGACGCAGGCCGCGCGGGGCCTCGACGCGGCGGGTTTGTCGGACGATCCGCGCCTGACGACAGGTGAGGCGGGCGAGGCCGCCAGCCGGGTCGCCAGCTTCGCCGGCGTGCGGGCGGCTCTGCTGGAACTGCAGCAGGCGTTCGCGGCCCAGGCGGGCGGCGCGGTTCTCGACGGACGCGACATCGGCACGGTCATCGCGCCGAACGCTCAGGCCAAACTGTTTGTCACCGCGACGCCCGAGGTGCGGGCCACGCGCCGCTGGAAGCAGCTGACGGCGCGCGGTTCGGACATCGCCTTTGACGCCATGCTGGCCGACATCCAGCGCCGCGACGAGCGCGACGCCGGGCGCGGGGCGGCCCCGATGGTTCAGGCCGATGACGCGGTCTTGCTGGATACGACCGATCTGGGTATAGAGGCCGCCTTCGATGCGGCCCGCCGTATCGTCGAGGCGGCGCGCGCGAAACACGGTCTCTGACCCATTTCGCAAATCCAACGCTCCCACCCTCGGCCTCCGCGGGCGTTTTGATCGTTCTGAACGGTCTCGCATCCCGACGACCTGATTCCATCTTTTCCCATCGCCCCGCGCGCCGCCTTTCGCTGCGTCAGGGGTCCACCTCGCGCGGGATCGTCCTTCGGTCACGCGCCACAGCCCCACTGGAAACACCAGAGCTTCATGTCTGATACTCTCAACCCCACGCGCGACGACTTCTCGGCGCTGCTCGACGAACAACTGTCGGGTCGCGACTTCGGCGAAGGCCAGGTTGTGCACGGCCGCGTCGTCGGCATCGAAAAAGACATCGTCATCATCGACGTTGGTCTGAAGACCGAAGGCCGCATCGCCATGCGCGAATTCGGCCAAGGCGACGACGGCGCCCTGCCCAAGGTCGGCGACAACGTCGAGGTTTACCTGGAGCGCGTCGAGAACGCCCTGGGCGAAGCCGTCATCAGCCGCGACAAGGCCCGTCGCGAAGAAGCCTGGACCCGTCTGGAAGTCGTGTTCGCCGAAGGTCAGCCGGTCAACGGCGCCATCGTCGGTCGCGTCAAGGGCGGCTTCACCGTCGACCTGGGCGGCGCCTCGGCCTTCCTGCCCGGTTCGCAAGTCGACATTCGTCCGGTCCGCGACGTCGGCCCGCTGATGGGCAAGGAACAGCCCTTCGCCATCCTGAAGATGGACCGTCCGCGCGGCAACATCGTCGTGTCGCGTCGCGCCATCCTGGAAGAAGCCCGCGCCGAACAGCGCACGGAACTGGTCGGTCAGTTGGCCGAGGGTGAAGTCCGCGAAGGCGTCGTCAAGAACATCACCGATTACGGTGCGTTCGTCGACCTGGGCGGCATCGACGGCCTGCTGCACGTCACCGACATGTCGTGGAAGCGCGTTTCGCACCCGAGCCAGGTTCTGGCCGTTGGCGACACCGTCAAAGTCCAGATCGTCAAGATCAACCCGGACACCCAGCGTATCTCGCTGGGCATGAAGCAACTGCAGTCGGACCCCTGGGACGGCGTGGAAGCCAAGTATCCGGTCGGCGCCAAATACACGGGCCGCATCACCAACATCACCGACTACGGCGCCTTCGTGGAGCTGGAAGCCGGTGTCGAGGGTCTGGTGCACGTCTCGGAAATGTCCTGGACCAAGAAGAACGTCCACCCCGGCAAGATCGTCTCGACCTCGCAGGAAGTCGACGTCGTGGTTCTGGATGTCGACGCCTCCAAGCGCCGCATCTCGCTGGGCCTGAAGCAGGCTCAGGACAATCCGTGGGACGCCTTCGTCGCCAACAATCCGATCGGTTCGACCGTCGAGGGCGAAGTCAAGAACGCCACCGAGTTCGGCCTGTTCATCGGCCTGGACAACGACATCGACGGCATGGTGCACCTGTCCGACCTCGACTGGTCGGTGTCGGGTGAAGAGGCCATCCAGCGCTACCGCAAGGGCGAGATGGTCAAGGCTAAGGTCCTGGACGTCGACGTCGAGAAGGAACGCGTCTCGCTGGGCATCAAGCAGCTGGGCGGCGATCCGATCGGCGAGGGCGACACCTATCGCCGCGGCCAGCAGATCACCGTCACCGTGACGGCGATCGAGTCGGGCGGCATCGAGGTCAAGTTCGGTGAAGACGACGCGCCGGTCACGGCCTTCGTTCGCAAGTCGGACCTGTCGCGCGACCGCAACGAGCAACGTCCGGAACGCTTCGCCGTCGGCGACCGCGTCGACGCCATGATCACCGCCGTGGACAAGGCCTCGCGCCGCGTCTCCGTGTCGATCAAGGCGCTGGAAATGAAGGACGAGCAGGAAGCCATCGAACAGTTCGGATCGTCCGATTCGGGCGCTTCGCTGGGCGACATCCTGGGCGCCGCGCTGAAGAACGCCGGCACCAAGGAGTAAGGCTCAAGCCGAAGGGCGCACCGCGTCCTTCGGTCGCCTCGCTCAATCAGCAGAGCGCCGCGCGCTCTGCGATAGCGAAAAGAATGAGGGCGGCGGGAGCAATCCCGTCGCCCTTTTCTCTGTCTGGCACACTGCTGTGTGCACTTCCGGACATTTTTCTTGCGAATGGCGCGCATCATTGTCGGATAAGGGCTTTTTACAGAGCCTGTCGAAGGTTAGGGTGTGGGCTCTGGATCGATGGCGGGCGAAACAGCCCGTCATTCCGAGCTCGCGGGGGCGCAGATGATCAAGTCCGAACTGATCGAGAAGCTTGCAGCGGAAAACACCCACCTGACCCACGCCGAGGTCGAGCGGCTGGTCAATGTGATCCTCAACACCATGACCTCGGCCTTGTCCGAAGGCGGCCGGGTCGAGTTGCGCGGTTTCGGCGCCCTGTCTGTGCGGTCGCGCCCGGCGCGCGCGGGTCGCAATCCGCGTACTGGCGAAACCGTCGAGGTGCCCGCCAAGGCCGTCCCCTTCTTCAAGAGCGGCAAGGAGCTGCGCGAGCGGCTGAACGCCTCGGGCGACGCCTGATCTAACTTTCTCAAGGAAATCTCATGAGCCTGCTGTCGGAGTTTCGCGAGTTCGCGGTCAAGGGCAATGTCGTGGACCTGGCGGTCGGCGTGATCATCGGCGCCGCCTTCAACGGCATCGTCAAAAGCCTGGTCGATCAGGTGGTGATGCCGCCCATCGGCCTGATTACCGGCGGCATCGATTTCTCGGAACTGGAATGGGTGCTGAGGGCTGAGAACCCTGCGACCGAGGCCGTCGAGAAGGTGGCGATCCAGTACGGCGCCTTCCTGAACACCGTGATCCAGTTCCTGATCGTCGCCTGGGTCGTCTTCCTCGTGGTCAAGGGCATCAACGCCCTGCGTCGTCAGGAAGCCGCCAAGCCCGATCCGGCGCCCGCCGCGCCGACGGCGACCGAAGCCCTGCTGGCAGAGATCCGCGACGAGCTGAAGGCCCGCCCCAACGCCTGATTAGGCCTTGGACACGCGCCCGCCCAAGGTGGGGCGCGTGACTGCGGCGGCAGCCAAGGTTTTGGGCATCGGCGGCGTGCGCGAACAGATGCCGTAGTCGCCGTCGAACGGTGTCGGCGCCCAGGCGGCCGCCAGTGCAGGATCGTTGATGATGGCGTGGCAGTGTCCCCAGCCGCCTTCGCGCCGCGCCGTCTTCGCCAGATCGCCCAACTGCGCCAGCAGGCGCGGCGTCACCACCTGCAGCCGCACCTTGGCGGCCCCCAGCGCGCGGGCGTTGTCGATCAAGGCCTGGGTCAGAAGCGCGATCGCCTCGGGCGCCGTCTCCAGCGCGATCAGATCGACAATATCCAGATAGGGCGGCTCGATCAGGCTGGTCTTGGTCATCTGCGCCATGGCCATCCCGACGATTCGGCTGTCCCTGACGCAGGCCAGCATGACCGGCGGCAGGGTCAGGTCAGGGTCCGCCAACCGCCAGCGCAGGATTTCCGGGCTGCGGTCCGCGAGCAGACGATCTTCTTGCGACAACCGACGCCAGAAATCGGCATAGGGCGAGGCGTCCGACAGATCGCGCAGCATCGTTACCCCGGCCGGCAGCATCAGCGGCGTCTGGCGAAACACGCGCCCGTTCATCAGCCGCTCGCCCAGCCGCGCGGCGGTCTCGGCGGAGGTGCGGCCCAGCAGCAGGCGCAGACCTCGGCCCTGAGCGCAGGCCAGACGATCAGTGATCCACGTCAGCTTCAGACCATGGGTCTGCGCCGGCCAGGGCTTCATGTCGAACAGGCCGTACAGCGGCGCCGAGCGCGCATTGGCGTTGAAGGTGTAGCGGGCGAAAAGCCTTGGCTGCTTCAAAAAGGTGCGGATCAGAGGCCGGCTGGCGCCCTTCTGGCTGGGCGGCACGATGATCGAAAATCCGGTGGCGCCGAAGTGGTCCTGGACGCCGTATCGAAACCGCTGGATGAAGTTGCCCAGCATGGCGACGGCGTTGTCGTCCTCGTCGGCCACGACCCATCCCGCGGGCGCGCCCAGCGCCAACCGCGCCGGATTGGCCTCGAGCCAGCGCCATCCGGCCGGCGACCGCTCGGGCCAGCCGACCTGACGATGCAGCCGGTTCAACGCCTCATGGTCTGGAGCGTCGATCGGTCTGACAGACATCTGGCGCTCCTTCCCATTATGAAACCGTGTGCGTTTCTGACGTACGCACTAGCAGGATGTGCGCCACCGGGAATCACTCAGGGTTGTCTTTCGCTTTCCCCCCGCGTCGCCTGGCCGCCCCCGCGACAGCCTTAACACTTGTTCGGATTCGCCCGCTGTGCTGGGTATGCGCCTTTCGCGCGCCCGATAAGCGGCGCGGCAGTTGGGAGTGAGCCGTTGAGGACGGATTTGGGGAAGGCGCGACTTACACGACGCGTGAAGACGATTAGGGGGACGCGCGCATGAACATCGTCGTCGCCCTTGGACTGATCATCACCTTCGCCACAGGCGTGCCGGTGCTGATGCAGATCCTCAAACACCATCCGCGCGGACTGATCATCCTGTTCTTCGCCGAGATGTGGGAGCGGTTCTCCTACTACGGCATGCGCGGCATCCTGATCTTCTTCCTGACGCAACACTTCCTGTTCGACGACGCCATGGCGGGATCGACCTACGGCTCCTACACCTCGCTTGTCTATCTGCTGCCCCTGCTGGGCGGCATCATGGCCGACCGCTTCATCGGCACGCGCAAGGCCGTCGCCTTCGGCGCCCTGCTGCTGGTCGCCGGTCACGGCATGATGGCTTTCGAGGGCCGTCCCGCGACCGAAACCCTGACCTATGCCGGTCAGACCTATCAGATCGACGCCGAAGGGCGCGGCGCGGCGCGTGAAGTGTCGATCGTCGTCAACGGCCAGAAATACGCCTTCGAGGCGGCCGAGAACGGCCTGGCGATCGAGAACCTGCCGGCCGCCTCGCCCCTGCCGGCCGTTCTGCCGACAGGCGAATACAAGATCGACGCGACCCGCGATCTCGCTGGCGTGAACGTCTTCTATCTGGCGGTGTCCTTCATCATCATGGGCGTCGGCTTCCTGAAGCCGAACATCTCGACCATCGTCGGACAGCTCTATCCGCAAGGTGACCCGCGGCGGGATTCCGGCTTCACCCTCTACTATTACGGCATCAACCTCGGCGCCTTCTGGGCGGCGGTGCTGTGCGGCCTTTTGGGTCAGACCGTCGGCTGGTGGGCAGGCTTTGGCCTGGCCGGCGTCGGCATGGCGCTGGGCTGGGTGGTCTTCGTGCTGGGCAAACCCCTGCTGCAAGGCAAGGGCGAGCCTCCGGCCGAAGCCAATCTGAGCAAACCCATGCTGGGTCCGATCAACCGCGAATGGTCGATCTATCTGCTCAGCATCCTGGGCGTCGGCGTCGTCTGGTTCATGGTTCAGCGCAACGCGCTGGTGGGCTGGGTCTTGGGCGCCGCCACCGTCGCGTCGCTGCTGTTCATCCTCTACGTCATCGTCAAGGTTTGCGAGAACAAGGCGCAGCGCGAGCGGATGATGCTGGCCCTGGTGCTGATCTTCGGGTCGGTCGTCTTCTTCACCCTGTTCGAACAGGCCGGCACTTCGCTGAACCTGTTCGCCGACCGCAACGTCGATCTGAGCATCACGCCACAGGCCTTCCAACTTCTGGGCGTCACCGTCGGCACCCCGGCCCAGATCGCCGCCGCCGGTCTCAGCACGTCGGGTCCCTGGATCGACGCCACCATCACGGCGGCCCAGACCCAGTCGTTCAATGCGGGTTTCATCCTGATCTTCGCGCCGATCATGGCCGCGCTCTGGTCCTTCCTGGGCAAGCGCAACCTGGACCCCAACCCCACGCTGAAGTTCGGCCTCGGCCTTCTCCAGGTCGGACTGGGCTTCATGATCGTGGTGTGGGGCGCCGGCATGGCCAACTCGGCCTTCCAGATGCCGCTGCTCCTGCTGGGTCTGCTCTATCTGTTCCACACGACCGGCGAGCTGTTCCTGTCGCCGGTGGGCCTGTCGGAAATCACCAAACTGTCCGTCGCCAAGGTGGTCAGCTTCATGATGGCCGTCTGGTTCCTGGCCAGCTCCATCGCCCAATATGTCGGCGGTTGGATCGCCGGCCTGGCGGGTACGGAGACGGTCGGCGGCCAGGTGCTGAACCCGGGCCTTGCGCTGCAGACCTCGCTTGAAGTGTTCAAGCTGCTGGGCCTGTGGGGCATGGGCATCGGCGTGGCCTTCATTGTCATCAGCCACTTCATCAAGGGCTGGTCGCACGGCGCCAATGACGGGGACAACCACCCTGGCCCTGCGCTGAACGACCGCGGTCAGGAAGACGGCAACGTCGCCCGTCCTGCGGCCTCGACGCCCAGCCACTGATCGACGCCTGATCATGGGAAAGCCCCGGCGGAGCGATCCGCCGGGGCTTTTTGCTGCGTGAAGCGCGACCTCAGAAGGTCTTGCGGACCCGCAACGAGATGAAGGTGCGCGGGTCGATGGAGCGCTCCTCGACGAAGGCCACGGTGCGCGGATTGCGTGTGGCGTAGACCGTGCGCTGCTGGGTGAAGTCGTCCCACAGGTTCAGCTGTGCGCGCAGCGACAGGGTCGAGCTGGGCTTGTATTCGACGAAGGCCTCCAGATAGTCCGCGCCGCGCCAGGCGAAGGTCTGGTCCGGATCGTAGGTCGCCTGGCCCAGACGCGGCAGCCAGTTGATCCCCCACTGGGTCTTCCATGAGGTGATGTCCTGCTGGAAGCCGACGTTGGCCTGGCTGGGGCGCACGCCCGAGATGCGGCGGTCCTCGCCCGTGGTCGGGTCGGTGACGCTGGTCTTGTTCCAATCGTTCCTGAAGGTGAACCGGGCGCCCGAAATCCCGACCTTGTCCAGCGGCACCACGACATTCAGCGACAGCTGATCCAGCGTCCCGTCGCCGATATTGCCGGTCGCCGACAGGCCGCCGGGCAGGGGCAGGCGGTCGATCACGTCGATGATGCGGTCGTGGCGATAGCCGATCGAGACCACGCCCTCGCCCCAGAAGCGGCGCTCATAGGACAGCTCGGAAATCCAGCGCTGTTCCGGCTCCAGATCGACGTTGCCGCCGAACACCGTCCCGTCGTCCAGTTCGGCCGAGGCGGCGAAGTCGCCGAAGTCCAGTTGACCCAGTTCGCGCTCGAAGCGGAAACGCAGCTGGTTGTCCGCCATCGGCGTCCAGGTCGCCAGCAGCCGCGGCTTGGCGAAGAAGAAGCTCTTTTCCTGGTCCGCATCGCCCGATTGGCTGATGGTGGAGGCCTCGAGGCGCACGCCGCCCTCCAGCGTCAGCTTCGGATTGATCCGCCAGGTCGCCTTGCTGAAGGCCTCGCCGCGCGTCTCCTCGACCTTGACCGAGGCGCTGGGCAGGGGAACGCCGACGCCGCCGATGGTGAAGGCCTGGTTCACGTCCAGCATATTGTAGGCGATCTCGGCGCCGGCCTCGATCGTCAGGGCGGGCGAGCGTTCGTGACGCACCAGGGCGCGCAGGATGGATTCCGAAGAGTCGCCGTTGGACTTGAACTGCTGCTCCGGCGCCGCCGTCCCGTTCAGGGTCTCATTGCTGCCCGAGACGCTGTCAAAGCTGGAGAACTCGTGGATCAGACGCGTCTCCAGAGTCCAGCGCGGGTTCAGGGTGCGGGTCCAGGTCAGGCCCAACTCACCGGAATCGCCGTCCTCGGCATAGTCGCTACGCCGCAGCGACGTGGGCGACGAAAGCTCGGTCCAGTTCTGATAGTCGTTCAGACCATAGCGGGCGGTGCCTTCCAGCTTTCCGCCGAACAGCGGGCCGGTGTAGTTGCCGCGGATGCCCTGACCGCCGCCCCAGCCGTCATTCTCGTACCGCTCGTCGCGGATGACATCGCCGGCGGCGTTGCGACGGACCGACCGGCCGACGCCGTTGGAATCGCTGGATCCCATTCCGTCCGACAGGGTCACGCCCCAGCTGCGATCGCCCTTGTTCTGCGTGAACTGATAGGAGCCGCCATAGATGTCATGGCCGCCTTCGAACAGCATGGCGTTCCAGGTCAGGATCGACTGGCGGCTGTCGGTCGTCTTCAGTATGACGTTCACGACGACGGAATAGCCCTGCATGTCGATGCCCGGCGCACCGCCCCGGATCAGTTCGATGCGCTCGACCTGATTGGCCAGGGTCCGGCCCAGGACGTTCGAACCCGAGTCGTTCTTTGAGGCGGGACGGTTGTTGTTGATCAGCACATTGCCGACCGCCCCTTCGAAACCGCGCGCGCCCGATCCGTTGTCGATGGAGAAGCCGGGGACCCGGTTGACCATGTCGAGCGCCGTATTGGGGCGCTGGGCGGCGAAGAAGTCCGGCGTGAAGACCAGCACGCCGCGCTGGCTGGCGTCGGCCAGGGGCGCCTGGTTGGTCGGGCCGGTCGGCACGGGGGCCTCGGCGACTTGTGGCTTGTTTGCGTTGGAGGCGTCGGCGGCGAATGCGGCGCCGGCGGTGAAAAGCAGGGCGGTGCTGGCCAGCAGCAGGGTCTTTGTCATTGGTCTTCCCCTCGGGTGTTGGCGAGAGGTGTGCCGATCCGGCGCATTCATCTCCAGTTACAAGGCCGCAAGGTGGATTAAATCGACGACATCATTACACCGATTTCATTACACCAGTGACAGTAATGAAGTTTACAGCGATGTAATGATCAGCCGCTCATCTTCTTTATTGCTTTTACTTGCCGCGACGGCGCTGACGACCGCGCCTGCTGTCGCGCAGGATGCGCAATCGGACGCCGTCGAGGATATCGTCGTCACTGCCCGCCGGATCGAGGCGCCGATGTGGGAGGTGCGGCGCGGCGACAGCGTCCTGATCCTGGTCGGATCGATCGACGGTTTGCCCAGAAAGATGGAGTGGCGCACCGACGCTCTCATCTCGGCGGTTGATCGTGCGGACCGCGTTCTGTTTCCCGTCGAGGGGCGGGCCTCGCTGGCCGATGTGGGCCGGCTGATCTGGCGGTTTCGGACGCTGACCCGTTTGCCGAATGGGCGCACCAGCGCCGACTATCTGTCACCTGACCTTGAAGCCCGGGTCGAAAGCCTGACGGGCGAAGGCCCGACCCGCGACAGCATGCTGATCCTGTCGGGCGATCTGATGGAACTGGGCGGTTACAACAGTGGAGGGCGTCCGGTGTCCGGCCTGGTCCGTCAGGCGACACGCGCCAACCGCACGCCCGCTGAACCCGTCGGCATCTTCAGGGGTGACGAGCTGATCGAAAAGGTTCTGACGACGCCGCCCGAACGTTATCTCGACTGCATCGACGCTGCGGCGACGGCGGCCGAGGCCGGGGTCGAGGCGGGCGCGCAACGTGCGGAGAACTGGCGTCTGCGCCGGATTCCGGCGGTGTTGGATTCGCCCTTGGAAAAGGCGGCCACGGCCTGTTCCTACTGGTCGGTGATGGCCCAGGCGGACGATCTGCGTCGAATATGGAACACGGCGGTGGACAAGGCGCTGGCCGAGGACGGAGTCACCGTCGCTATTGCGCCCTTGCGGCTATTGGCCGAGCCGAACGGCGTATTGGATCGGCTGGAGGCGGAGGGGCTGGAACCGATCGGTCCCGAATGGCGCCCCTCCGCCCCCGCTCAATCGGCGCGTTAGAGCCTACTTGCGTTCCGGAACGGCGTCGCGGGCGGCTTCGCCGATGTTGTCGGCGGCGTTGCCGACGCTCTCGGCGGCGCCGGCGATGGCGTTGTCCTTGACCGCATCGCTACGGTTCATGTTCATCAGGAAGTAACCGATCACCAGCACGGCCAGCAGGCCGACGATCAGGGCGACGATGGCGCCCATGCCGCTGCCGCGACGCTCGACGACCGTGGTGGGCGCCGCGCTGGTTTCAGTGATGCGTTCAACCCGGCCATCGGGATGTTGGACTTCGCGTTCGGTAGGCATGGTGTTTCCTCTCCAGTGTGGCGGGGAAACACACTTTGTGACGATACGGTTCCGCTCGCTCAGACGGCGGTGCCGCCGACCGTCAGGCCGCCGATCTTGAGGCTGGGCTGGCCGATGCCGACGGGCACGCCCTGTCCGGCCTTGCCGCAGACGCCGACGCCCGGATCGAAGGCGAAGTCGTCGCCGACCATCTGGATCTTGGTCAGGGCCGTGGCGCCGTCGCCGATCAGGGTCGCGCCGCGGACGGGTGCGGTGATCACCCCGTCCTCGATCAGATAGGCCTCGTTGCATTGGAACACGAACTTGCCGTTGGTGATGTCCACCTGGCCGCCCGAGAAGTTGGCAGCGTAGAGGCCGCGCTTCGTATTGGCGATCATGTCGGCCTTGGAATCCTTGCCGCCCTCCATGAAGGTGTTGGTCATGCGCGGCATCGGCATATGGGCGAATGACTGGCGTCGGCCGTTGCCGGTCGCGGCTACGCCCAGCTGCCGCGCTGACAGCCGGTCGTGCATAAGCCCGACCATGATCCCGTCCTCGATCAGCACGGTGCGCGAGGTGGGCGTGCCCTCGTCGTCGACCGACAGGGAGCCGCGCCGTTCGGCGATCGAGCCATCGTCCACCACGGTGACGCCCGGGGCGGCGACGCGCTGGCCCATCATGCCGTTGAAGACCGACGAGCCCTTACGGTGGAAGTCGCCCTCGAAGCCGTGGCCGATGGCCTCGTGCAGCAGCACGCCAGGCCAGCCGGCGCCCAGAACCACGTCCATCTCGCCCGCCGGACAGTCGACGGCGTCCAGATTGACCAAGGCCTGACGCAGGGCCTCGTCCACCTGGGCCTGCCAGCGTTCGGGCGCGACCCAGGCTTCGAACCCGGCCCGGCCGCCGGCGCCGGACGAGGCGCTCTCGCGCTTGCCGTTCTGTTCGACGGTGACGGAGACGTTCAGCCGGACGAGGGGGCGAACATCGCGCACCGCCCGTTCGTCCGCGCGCAGGATCTCGATGGCCCGACGTTCGCCGATCAGGGAGGCGGACACCTGGACCACACGCGGATCGCGGGCGCGCGCCCAGGCGTCGATCTCGGCCAGCAAGGCGATCTTGTCGGAGAAGGCGGGCGAGGCGAGGGGATCGACCTCGCCATACAGTTTCTGGTTGGTGGCGCGGGGCCCTTCGGCGACCCGGGCCTCATGCCCCTGTTTGGCCAGGGCGGCGCTGTCGGCGGCGCGACGCAGGGCGGCGGCCGAAATCTCGTTGGCGTGGGCGTACCCGGCGGTCTCGCCCGCCACGACCCTGAGGCCGAAGCCCTCGGTCGCGTCATAGGCGGCGGACTTCAGCCGACCGTCGTCGAACACCAGGCTCTCGCTCTCGGACCGCTCCAGGAACAGTTCGCCGTCGTCGGCGCCGGCCAGGGCCGTTTTCAGGATCGACAGGGCTTCATCGGTGTCGACGCCGGCGGCGTCGAGGATGGGCGGCGGGGAGGCGTGAACGGTCATGGCCTGTAGGTAGGGGCTGAAGGCCGTTTCGTCACCTGCCCCGGCGCGCGAAACCGCCGATCAGTCCAGCGGCTGGGGCCGCGTCACCACCGGACCGTCGGGATCGCTGCTCGACGGGCGTGCCGCGGTCGGGGCGGGCGTCGGCGCCGTTGGCACGATCACCAGCGGCTCGGTCGTGACCGTCGGCGCCGGCGTTGACGGCGCCGGGGTGGCCGTCGTCGGCGCACGCGTCGTCGGTTGCGTCGTTGCGGCCGGCGCCTGGGGCTGGGTCTGCGTGCGGGGCGCGGCCGTCGTCGCGCGCGGCGTCGTCGTCGTTGCCGGCGCGGAAGCCGCCGTGGCGGGCGCCGTCGCCGTGGTCGTCGCGGCGGGCATCGGCTGTTCGGTCGCGCCGACGGGTGCGGCGTCGGCAGGAGTCGTATCGGCCGGCGGGACGGTTAGAGGCGTATCGGCGGCGATGGCGGGCGTGGACGCCGCCGGGGTCGAGGCGGGACCCATCGCGAACCACAGGCCCCCTCCGGCGACCAGCAGGGCGACCACCCCGACCCCGACATAGAGCGGTAGGCGGGAGGTCTTGGCGGGGGCACGGGCGAAGCTGGGCGTGATCGGCGCAGCCGCAGGCGCGATGGCGGGTCTGGCCGCGACCGCGGGCGCGGCGGCGACGGGTTCGGCCGCGACCGGCTTCGGCGCAGGGGCGGGCGTCGTCTCGGGCGCGGGCAGGGGTCGGACGGTCAGATCGGGTTGAGCGGCCGGGGCCGGCTGCGGCCTGGGCTGCGGCGGCGTTGGAGCTTGGGGTTGGGGCTGGGCTTGGGCCGGGCGCGCCGTCGGAATCAGCGATCCGCCCAGGATGCTCGCCCCCTGCGGACGAGGCGCGGGACGCGGGGCGGGATTCGCGGGCGTCGTCTGACCCTTTGCCGGCGCGACGCCGGAGGCCAGGCTCTGGGTGTGGATCGAGGCCTGCTGCTGTTGCGGCGTGGCCTTGCGCGGCGGCGGATTGGGAATGCGGTCCAGCGGATTGGGCGCGACCGGCACCGGCCCGACGTGGAAGGTCGTCGCGGGCATACGGCCCCAGGTCACCGGCTTGCGGGCGAAGGGCTGGGGCGGGGTCTTCTGGTCGTCGGACATGGTCTTCTCAATCGCTGGCGATCTGGCCCGTTTCGTGACGGATCAGTTCTTGAGCCGGTAGCCGGTCTTGAACATCCACATGACGATGCCCAGGCAGACGGCGAAGAAGGCCAGGGTGGCGGCGACGCTGACGCCGATGGCCACATCGCCCTGACCATAGAAGGCCCAGCGGAAGCCCGAGATCAGATAGACCACAGGGTTGAACAGAGTCACCGTGCGCCAGCCGTCAGGCAGCATGTCGATGGAATAGAAGGCGCCGCCCAGGAAGGTCAGGGGCGTCACGACCAGCATCGGGATCATCTGAAGCTGCTCGAACCCATTGGCCCAGACCCCGATGATGAAGCCGAACAGGCTGAAGGTCATCGAAATCAGGATCAAGAAGGCCATCATCCAGACTGGATGCAGGATCTGCAGCGGCACGAAGAAGGCCGCCGTGGCCAGAATGATCAGGCCCAGCACCGCCGACTTGGTCGCCGCCGCGCCGACATAGGCCAGCACGATCTCCAGCGACGACACCGGCGCCGACAGGATTTCGTAGATCGTCCCCGTGAATTTGGGGAAGTAGATGCCGAACGAGGCGTTGAAGATCGACTGTGTGAACAGGCTGAGCATGATCAGCCCCGGCACGATGAAGGCGCCGTAGGGCACGCCGTCCACTTGCTGCATCCGGCTGCCGATCGCGCCGCCGAAGACGACGAAATACAGGGCCGTGGTGATCACCGGGGTGACCACGCTCTGCCATAGGGTGCGCAGCGCACGCGCCATCTCGAAACGATAGATGGCCCAGACGCCGTATCCGTTGAAGGTCATGCCGCGGCTCCGTTCTGGTGGACCAGGCTGACGAAGATGTCTTCCAGCGAGCTCTGGCGGGTGTTCAAGTCCTTGAAGCCGATGTTCAGCGCCTCAAGCCGGCGGATCAGCGACGGCACGCCCGTGTCGTCAGCGTTGGCGTCGAAACTGTACTCCAGCTCTCCGCCTTCGTTCTTCAGCGTCAGGTCCCAGTCGGACAGGTCGGCGGGCAGGGCCGCCAACGGCTCGATCAGGTTCAGCGTCAGGGTCTTCTTGCCCAGCTTCTTCATCAGAGCCGACTTTTCCTCGACTAGGATCAGTTCGCCCTTCAGGATCACGCCCACCCGGTCGGCCATTTCCTCGGCCTCCTCGATGTAGTGAGTCGTCAGGATGATGGTGACGCCGCGCTCGCGCAGCTTTCTGACCATGGCCCACATGTCGCGGCGCAGCTCGACATCGACCCCGGCGGTCGGCTCGTCCAGGAAAAGGATGTCAGGTTCGTGGCTCAGGGCCTTGGCGATCATCACCCGCCGCTTCATCCCGCCCGACAGGGTCATGATCTTGGCGTCACGCTTGTCCCACAGCGAAAGGTCCTTCAGCACGCCCTCGATGAAGGCGGGGTTCGGCGCCTTGCCGAACAGGCCCCGACTGAAGGTGACGGTGGCCAGCACGGTCTCGAAGGCGTCGGTGGTCAGCTCCTGCGGCACCAGACCGATCTTGGTGCGGGCGGCGCGGAAATCGGATTGGATGTCATGGCCGTCGGCGATTACGGTCCCGGTCGTGGGCGTGACGATGCCGCAGACGATGGAGATCAGCGTGGTCTTGCCCGCGCCGTTCGGTCCCAGCAGGGCGAAAATCTCGCCCTTGTTGATCGTCAGGTCGATGCGCTTCAGCGCCTGATGCCCCGACTTGTAGGTCTTGGTCAGGCCGTCGATCTGAATTACGGGCATGGGCTTTCCTTTCCGGCGCGCGCGGCGGCGCGGCCGGGTGTGGCGGCAATATGGCGTGCCTGACGCCTGACTCAAGTGGCGGCGCCGTCTCAATAGACGCCAAGTCGTTGTTAACCCGATTGTCGCACGGTGCCGGCCTGAGTTGAGTTTTGGCAGGAGCTTTCGTGCCGTCCCTGTCCGCCGCCCACCACGCCGCTCTGACGGCGATCGTCGAGGCCTGTCCCGACGCATCGCTGGGGATGCTGGGCGCAGCCGTGGCGGCGCTGAAGGGCGACAAGGCGGCCGAACTGGCGAACATCGTCGCCACAGAGGCGCGCGATCGCGCCCGTCGCGGCACGGCGTTTGCGCCCCTGCTGCCACTGTTCCAGCCGCGCGCCGACGGCGTGCCCGCCCTGGTCTTTCCGGCTCAGGTCTTGAAACGGGTGTGGCGCCAGGCGGTGCAGGGCGAGGAGGACTTCGTGCCGCTGCTGGACAGGGCTGTGGCCGTGGACGGCGAATGGACCCTGGCCGCCGATCGGCTGTGCGCAAAGGCGGCCGCCGTGCTGCGCGACCGGCCGCGCGACGTCTGGCCCGAGTTTCAGCGTCCCGCCGACGGCCAGCCCCCATCCACTCCGGTCGAACTGGCCGGCTGTTTCGACCTGACGCCTCTGGCCCGCAGCGCCCTGCCGCGCCTGCCGGTCTGGCTGGAACGTCCCGACGACAATCAACTGGCGGGGCTTCGGCTACTGATCCAGGACTGTCTGGCAATGTCGCCGGACGGCGGGCGGCGCATGATCGACATCCTGTTCGCCCATGTGGCGGACGCCGAGCGGATGCTGCGGGTCGTGACGCGGACCAGCCGGCTCGCCGACCGTGAAATCACCCTCAGCCATTCCGAGATGGGCGTCTTCGTCGAGCGGCTGCTGACCTCCGTTCAGGCGCGGGTGCAAAAGATCGCCGCCGTGGTCCGTTCGTCATTGGGCGAGACGGCGATGCTGGGCGTGGTGGACGACGTGAACTGGTGCGCGGGCGTGCTGGCCGAGATGGACCTCAGCCTGCAGGTGCGGCCCGATTCCAGCTGGGGCAAGGCGGCGCGGATGGCGCGGGTCCAGGTGTCGGGCCAGCTTTCGGGTCTGATGAAGTCCGCCTCCAGCGCCGTCCACGCCGCCCTGCCGATGAAGCGTCAGGTCATCACCGGACGCATGACGCGTATGTCGCCCTGGCTGGAGGCGCCGGCCGAGGGCGAACCGATCGAGGCGGCGGCGGCCCTGCTGGCGGCGGTGGCGGCCCTGCGCGGCGCGGCCGTCACCTTCGGCTGCGAAGCCGATCGCTCGGGACTGAAGGCCGACCTGACCGACTACCTCTCCACCTGGTCCGACGAGGCGCTGAACAGTCTGTCGGACGGCGAGGCCGAAAATCCCGACCATGTGCTGCGTCTGATCGGGGTCGCGGCACGGTTCCTGACCGTGATCGAGGCGCTGGAGGCGGCGCGCGCGGTCAGGCGACGCGCAGCCTCAGCGGAAATGGCGCGGCTGGGCTGAAACGACGCCTCGCCCGACGTTCGCGGATGGGTTAGACGGCGAAGATGATCGTGTTCTGGATAATGACGGGACTGGCGGCGGCCCTGGCCGCCCTGCTGGTGCTGACCGGCGCGCGACGCGGCGCCGATCCGGCGGCCGGAGCCGAAACCCGGGCCGGCTCGCGGGAGATCGAGGAGCTGGATCGGCTGAAGGCGCGCGGCCTGCTGGACGAGGCGGCCTATGTGGGCGCGCGCGCCGAGGCGGGGCGGCGGCTTCTTGCCGTTTCGGCGACCACGACCCCGGTGGCCGGCGCTCGCGATCGGTTCTGGGTGCTGGGCGGGATCGGCGTGACGGTCGCGGGCGCGCTGGGCCTCTATGTCTTCACCGGCTCGCCCGGCCTGCCGGATCAGGCCTATGAACGGCGCGTCGACGATTGGGCCGCCAATCTGGATCGGCTGGAGCCAGCGCAATTGGCGGCCGTGACCGCGCGGGTCGTTCAGGAAAGGCCCAAGGATCGGCAGGCGCTGGCCATGCTGGGCGCGGCCCGGTTCGCCGCCGGCGATCCGCTGGGCGCCGCCTCCGCCTTTCGCCGTCTGATCGCCCTGGACCCCCGTGACGCCCAGGCTTGGGCGCGGCTGGGCGAAAGCCTTGTCGTCGCCAACGACAACCAGATCGGCGGCGATGCCGAGGCCGCCTTCCGCGAGGCCTTGAAACTGGACCCCGACCAGCTCGGCGCGCGCTTCTTCCTGGGCGAGGCCGCGTTGCGGCGCGGCGACGCCGTCGAGGCCCGCACCCTGTGGACGCCTCTGATCGCCGCGCTCGACCCGGCCGATCCGCGCCGTCTGGATCTGGAACGCCGACTGCCGAAGGACAGCGCGCAATGACGCGTTGGTCCTGCGCGACGACGGCGGTATATGCCGCCGGTCCGTCCCTGGAATCCGGAATGTCCGTCGCATGAGCTGGCTGCCCAAATCGCCGAAGGCGCGTCGCCGCCTGTGGGTCGTCGCCGCCGTGGCGCCGATCCTGGCGCTGGCGGTCGGCCTGTCGCTGTGGGCGATGCAGGACAGCGTGACCTTCTTCTATTCGCCGTCCGAAGCCACCGCCGACAAGGCGCCGGAGGGGCGCAACATCCGCCTGGGCGGTCTGGTCGAGGCCGGCAGCGTGCAAAAGACCGGCGACGGCGTGGTCGCCTTCGTCGTCACCGACAACGCCGCCACGACCCGCGTCGTCTATCACGGAGACCTGCCCGACCTGTTCCGCGAAGGGCAGGGGATCGTGGCGCAAGGGGCCTTCGGCGCCGATCGCACTTTCCACGCCAGTCAGGTCCTGGCCAAGCATGACGAGAACTATATGCCGCGCGAGGTCGCAGACCGTCTGAAGGAAAAGGGCGAGTGGCGGCCGGACGGCCCCGAAAGGCGCTCAAGCAGGCCGCAGGCCGATAGCGCGCCGACGCGCTTATGATCGCCGAGCTTGGGGCCTTCGCCCTGGCGCTAGCGCTGGCGCTGTCGATCCTGCAGACGGGGCTTTCGGCGGCCGGGCGCACGCGGCGCAGCCCGGTTTTGGCCGGGGCAGCCCAGGGCGCGGCGCTGGCGGCGGCGGTGGCGGTCGCGCTCAGTTTCGCAGCCCTGATCTACGCCTTCGTGGTGTCTGACTTTTCGGTCTCCAACGTCGCGGCCAACAGCCACACCGACAAGCCGATGCTGTACAAGGTCGCCGGCGCCTGGGGCAGCCACGAGGGGTCGCTTCTGTTGTGGTGTCTGGTGCTGACCGTCTTCGGCGGGGCGCTGGCGCGGGCGCGCGGCCTGCCGTTCGGGCTGAAGGCCTCGGCCGTGGCGGTACAGGGCGCGCTGGGCTCGCTGTTCCTGGCCTTCGCCGTCTTCACCTCCAGCCCCTTCACCCGTCTGGACCCCGCGCCGTTCCAGGGCGCGTCGCTGAACCCGCTGTTGCAGGACCCGGCCCTGGCCGTGCATCCGCCGCTGCTCTACGCCGGCTACGTCGGGTTTTCGGTCTGCTTCTCCCTGGCCGTCGCGGCCCTGATCGAGGGACGGGCGCAGACCGCCTTCTGGCCCGCCTGGGGGCGCTGGGTCCGACCCTGGGCGTTGGCCAGCTGGGCCTTCCTGACCGTCGGCATCACTCTGGGGTCGTTCTGGGCCTATTATGAGCTGGGCTGGGGCGGCTGGTGGTTCTGGGACCCGGTCGAGAACGCCTCTTTCATGCCCTGGCTTGCGGGCGCGGCCCTGTTGCATAGCGCGGTCGTGACCGAGCGACGCGGCGCGCTGGCTGGCTGGACCGTGTTCTTGGCTTTGCTGGCCTTCACCTTCTCGATGCTGGGCGCCTTCTTGGTGCGCTCGGGCGTGCTGACATCCGTCCATGCCTTCGCCGTCGATCCCCAGCGCGGGCTGATGCTGCTGGCCATCCTCGGGATCACGGCCGGCGCCGCCTTCGCCCTGTTCGCCTGGCGCGCGCCGCAGCTGAAGGGCGGTGGTCTGTTTGCGCCGGTCAGCCGCGAGGGCGCGTTGGTCTTGAACAACCTGTTCCTGACGGCGGCCGCCGCGACAGTGTTGCTGGGCACTCTCTATCCGCTGATTTTGGAAGCGGCGTCCGGCGCGACCATCTCGGTCGGCCCGCCCTATTTCGCCGCCACCTTCACGCCGCTGATGATGGTCGCCTTCCTGATCTTGCCGGCCGGGCCGCTGCTGGCCTGGAAGCGCGGCGACCTGCCCGGCGCGATGCAGCGCCTGGCCGTCGCGGCGGGTCTGGCGATCGTCGGCGCCCTGGCGGCCTACGCCCTGTGGGAGCCGAAGAAGGCCTTCGCCGCCGCCGGCATCGGCCTGGGCCTGTGGCTGATCCTGGGGTCGGTGTCGGAAGTCGCCGAGCGCGCCCGCCTGTTCCGCGCCTCGATGGCCGAGACGGTGCGCCGACTGAAGGGGCTGCCGCTGGGCGCCTGGGGCATGACTCTGGCGCATCTTGGTCTGGGCGTCTTCATCTTGGGGGCGGTGGTCGAGACCGGTTTCAAGGCCGAGGCCGCCCGCGCCGTCTCACTGGGCCAGAGCGTTGCCGCCGGCCCCTGGACGGTGACCCTGGACGACGTGCGCGTCGTCGAGGGGCCGAACTATCTGGCCGAGCAGGGCCGACTGACCGTGCGCGCCACGAACGATCAGGGCCGCGCCACAACCGTCACGGCCGAGCGCCGCTTCTTCCCCGCCGGCGGCCAGACCACCACCGAGGTCGGGCTCGATTTCCGAGGTCTGGACGACGTCTATGTCGTGATCGGCGAACGCGCGGGCAGTCCCGAACAGCCGGCCTGGGTCGTGCGTCTGTACTGGAACCCGTGGGCGCGACTGATCTTCCTGGGGCCGATGATCATGGCGCTGGGCGGGGTGCTGTCGCTGCTGGATCGCCGTCTCCGGCTCGGGATCGGCGCGCGCCGGCGCAAGGCCCCATGAAACGCTTGCTAGTCCTAATGGCCGCGCCGGTGCTGGCGCTGATGCTGACGGCGGCTGAACCGCCCGCCGCACCCGACCGCCCCTTGGCCGATGCGACCCAGGAGGCCCGCGCCCAGGCCCTGTTCAAGGACGTGCGCTGCGTCGTCTGCCAGCACGAGGCCATCGCCGACAGCCCGGCGGGCGTCGCCGGCGACATGCGCCGCCTGATCCGCGAGGAGATCGCGGCCGGCGCCTCGGATCAGGCCGTGCGCGACGATCTGGTGCGGCGCTTCGGCGACTATGTGCTGTTCACCCCGCCGGTGCGGGCGGGGACCTGGCTGCTGTGGTTCGGCCCGTTCGCCCTGTTGCTGCTGGCCGCCGCCGTTCTGGCCCTGCGCGCACGCCGTCGTCCGGTTGAGGCCGTCCCCCTCACGCCAGAAGAAGAACGCCGGCTGGACGAAGTTCTACGAAATGAGAAGCTTCGCCGCGATCCTGACGCAACCTCGCCTCACGACGGGCGCTAGTCGAGATCAACGATCGGCGGTCGGGATTGGCGCAAAGCCGGTTCGGCCTATATCAATCGCGAAACCGGCGCCCGTCTGGCGCTGGACAAGAGGATCGCAAGGACCACGATGCTGAAGCGCAAGGAGTTCATTCTCGGGGCCGCGGCCGGCCTGACCCTGGCGGCGGCGGCGACCGCCGGCGGCGTCATCAACTGGCCCGGCGCGCACGCGGAACCGCAGGCGGTGAACCGGATCACCCCGGTCCCGGCCAACGGCGACGCCTTCACGCCTCCGCCGGGCGCGCCGAGCAGCTTCGCGACCATCTTCGACCAGGTCTCGCCCGCCGTCGTTCAGATCGACGTGACGGTCAAGGTGGACCAGCCCCAGGGCGGCGCCTTCCAGATCCCCGGCCTGCCGTTCCAGTTCGTGCCGCCGCAAGGTCGTGGCGGTCAGGGCAATGATGAGCCGCAGACGACCCAAGGCGCCGGTTCGGGCTTCTTCATCTCGCAGGACGGCTTCATCGTCACCAACAACCACGTCGTCGCCGACGCGACCGAGATCAAGGTCAAGATGTCGGACGGTCGCGAGCTGCCGGCCCGCCTGATCGGCCGCGATCCCGGCACCGACCTGGCGGTGATCAAGGTCGAGGGCAACGACTTCAAATACGTCAGCTTCGAAGAAACGGCCGAGCCGCGGGTGGGCGACTGGGTCATCGCCATCGGCAACCCCTTCGGCCTGGGCGGCACCGCCACGGCGGGCATCGTCTCGGCCAAGGCCCGCGACATCGATCCGTCGGGCTACAACGACTACATCCAGATCGACGCCGCCATCAACAGGGGCAACTCGGGCGGTCCGACCTTCGACATCCACGGCCGCGTCATCGGCGTGAACTCGGCCATCTATTCGCCCACGGGCGGCTCGGTCGGCATCGGCTTCGCCATTCCGGCGGAGACAGCGAAAAACGTCACCACGCGCCTGATGCAGGGCCAGTCAATAGAGCGCGGCTACGTCGGCGTGGCGATTCAGGACATTCCAAAAGGGGCCGTCGAGGCGCTGGCGCTTCCAGCCAACACCAAAGGCGCCTACGTCGGAGAGGTTACGCCTGATGGTCCTGCACAGAAGGCGGGTGTCCAGGTCGGTGATGTTGTGGTGCAGGTCAACGGTCGCGACATTGATGGTTCGACCGAGTTGCGTCGCATGGTCGCCGCTACCGAAGCAGGACAGAGCGTACGCTTCACCGTCATCCGTGACGGGCGTCGCCAGGAGATCAATATCCGCGCGGCGAAGCGACCTTCTGAAGAAGAATTAGCTGCATCGTCCGGCGGAAATGACGAAGCTCCTGTCCCAGGATTTTCGTCAGGAGCGACGGTCGAAGGGATGAAGGTGTCGCCATTGAATGCAGCGGCGCGTCAACGTTTCGGTCTCGCGGATGATGTGCAGGGCGTCGTCGTGACCGAAACTGTGCCTGGTTCGAAGGCCGCTCAGTTGGGCATTCCCGTCGGGTCGATCATTCAGCGCGCCAACAATCAGGTGGTCACGTCGCCTGCCGATTTGGAGCGCGCCATTGCGGCAGCCCGTGCGGCGGGTCGCCCGGGTGTGTTGCTCATGGTTCGTAGCCAAAGAGGCGGCGCGATTTCGGTCGTGCTGGAGTTGCCGCGCAACTGATCGGCATTCTGACCAAGCCTTAACTCGTCAATCGCCGCCGATGCGCTACCATCGGCGGCGATTTTGATTCCGGGAGGGGTTTCGATGCGGATTCTGGTGGTCGAGGATGACGCCGAGGCGGCGACCGCCATGGTGCGGGGCCTGTCCGAAGCCGGACATGAGGTCACCCACGCCGTGGACGGCGCCTTTGGCCTGCTGGAGTCGCAAAAGGGCGGCTACGACGTCTATGTGGTGGACCGGATGATGCCGCGCCTGGACGGCGTCGGCATGGTCGAGACGGTGCGCAAGGGCGGCGATCAGACGCCGGTCCTGTTCCTGTCGGCCTTGGGCGAGGTCGAGGACCGGGTCACGGGCTTGAAGGCCGGCGCCGATGACTATCTGGTCAAGCCCTACGCCTTCGCCGAACTGATCGCGCGGGTCGAGGCCTTGGCTCGCCGTCGTGAGACCGGCGGGGTGCAGACCGTGCTCAAGGTCGGCGATCTGGAAATGAACCTGATCGGCCGCACCGTGCATCGCGGAACGACCGAGATCGATCTTCAGCCGCGCGAGTTCCAGCTGCTGGAGTTCCTGATGCGCCACGCCGGCCAGTCGGTGACGCGCACCATGCTGCTGGAAAAGGTCTGGGAATACCATTTCGACCCCCAGACCAACGTCATCGACGTCCACATCAGCCGCCTGCGCTCCAAGATCGACAAGGGCTTCGACCGCGCCATGCTGCAGACCGTGCGCGGGGCCGGGTATCGGTTGGAGGCCTAAGCGGCGCACGGAATTCTCCCTCCCCCTCGGGGGAGGGTGGCCGCTTAGCGGCCGGGTGGGGAGGGCAAGGCGACATGGCGATCATCGCTAAAGCCCGCGCGATGCGTAAGGCGCTCACCCCATCGGAAGCGCGTCTTTGGGTCGCTTTACGCGAACTCAGACGCGACGATTTGCATTTTCGCCGACAGGCTCCCTTGCGCGGCTACTACCTCGACTTCTTTTGTTGGTCTCGGGGTGTGATTGTGGAAGTCGATGGCGGCTCTCATCTCAGTGAAGATCGCATGCGGCAGGATCGTGTGCGCGATGCTGTTTTGGCCAGGGAAGGGCTCCTGACCTTGAGGTATGACAATCTCATGGTGCGAGATCAGTTGGCTCACGTCGTCGAAGATGTGCGCGCGCGTTGCCTTGCCCGCCCCACCCGGTCACCGCTGCGCGGCGACCACCCTCCCCCGCGGGGAGAGGGAGAAGATATCTCCTGAGTCATGCGCCTTCCCTCCCTCCTTCGCCGCACGCCTTTCCGGCTGACACTGCTCTTCCTGGCGCTGTTCGTGGCGGCGGCGGGGGCGATCCTGGCCTATGTTTATTTCGCCTCGGCTTCGGAGGCCCAAGGTCGGGCCAAGGCGGATGTGGAGATCGAGCTGGGCGCCCTGACAGCGATCCACCGCACGCGCGGCATCGATGCCCTGAACCAGGCCTTGGTCGAACGCTCCATCCGGGGCGGGCCGTATCTGTATTTGCTGACCGACAAGGCCGGAAAGACGATCACCGGCAACATCACCGAATCCCCGATCGACATCGACCTCAGCCTGCCGGCCGGCGCCAGCGACTGGGAGACCTTCCGCCTGACTGACACGGACGCCCAGGGCAAGGTCCAGCGCCGTCGCTCCATCGGGGTGATCACCACCCTGGCCGGCGGCGAACATTTGTTCGTCGGTCAGGACATCGGCGACATCGAAGCCTATCTGGCGCGTCTGACCCAGGCCCTGTGGGGCGCCATGGCCCTGGTCATGCTGCTGGGCCTTGCGGGCGGTCTCTACATCAGCCGGCGGGTCGAAAACGCCATGGCCGGGCTGAACCGCGTCGTTCAGTCGGTGCAGGACGGCGACCTCAAGGTCCGTGCGCCCGTACGCCACACCGGCGACGAACTGGACGAGCTGGGCCAGGGGCTGAACACCATGCTGGATCGGCTGGAGGCGTCCATGGCCTCGATCCGCCACGCCGGTGACGCCATCGCCCACGACCTGCGCTCGCCCCTGACGCGGATGCGGGCCAAGCTGGAGGTGGCCTTGATCGATGCCGAAGCCGGCAAGATCGACGGGGTCGACGCCCTGGGCATCGCCCTGGATGAGGCCGACCATCTGCTGAAGACGTTCAACACCGTCCTGGCCATCGCGCGGTTGCAAGCGGGCGGGGCGCCGGATCCAAAGGTGATGGACGCCGCCGATCTGGCCGCCGACATGGCCGAGCTTTACGAGCCGGCGGCCGAGGACAAGGACATCGACTTTTCTTCTGAAGTCGAGCGCGGCCTGATGATCGAAGGCAACCAGCCCTTCCTGGCCCAGGCCCTGGCCAATCTGATCGACAACGCCATCAAATACACCCCGGCCGGCGGGGCGGTGAAGCTGCGCGCGCGCCGGCGCTCGTCGGGCGAGATCGAATATTCCGTCACCGACACCGGGCCGGGCGTGCCGGAAGAGGACCGCGAGCGGGTGGTCCAGCGGTTCGTGCGCCTTGACAACAGCCGCACCGAACCCGGATCGGGCCTGGGGCTTTCATTGGTCACCGCCGTCGCCGAGGCGCACGGCGGTCGGGTGGTGCTGGACGAAGGTCCAGGCGCCTACGGCGACTTCGGACCGGGCTTGCGGGCGGCGCTGGTGCTGCCGCCGGCCTCGACCGGGATGAGCGGATGATCTGATGGCCCATCCAGAAACCTCGATCCCGCTGGCCTACGGCCTCACGCCCGCCGGTCCGGTCACAAACATCGCCGCCGCCGACCGCCTGCACGAAAGCCTGACCGAAGCCGCTGACGCCGACGGCTGGCGCGAGACTCTGGACGCCGCTTGGCCCTCTCTGGAGCCTGTCGCCGGCGCCTCGCCCTATCTCGCCGGTCTGATGCGGCGTCGCCCCGCCCATCTGCGAAGCCTGCTGGAAGCCGATCCAGCCGAGGCGCTGGAGCGGATCATTCGCGACACGGACGCGCTGGACGCCGAACCGGACGCGGTGCGCGCCCCGCTACGCGTGCTGAAGGCCGACTTGCACCTGCTGACCGCCCTGGCCGATCTGGGCGGCGTTTGGGATTTGGACCAGGTCACCGACGCCCTGTCCCTGTTCGCCGACGCCTCTTGCCGGGCCGCCCTGCGCGCGGTCGCCGCCGAACAGAGGGCGCGCGGCCGGCTGATCTCGCCGCCCGGCGATCCGCGCGGCCCTATTCCCGGCCTGTTCGGCCTGGCCATGGGCAAACATGGCGCCAACGAACTGAATTATTCGTCCGACATCGACATCTCGCTCTTCTTCGAGCCGCGCCTGATGGGCCTGGCCCTGCGCGAGGGCGAGGAAATGCAGGACTTCGCCAATCGTGTCGGCAAGGGGATCGCCACCCTGCTGACCGAGCGGACGGGCGACGGCTATGTCTTCCGCGTCGATCTGCGGCTGCGGCCGGACCCGTCCTCGACCCCGCCGGTCGTCGCGGGGCCGATGGCCCTGGCCTACTATGAGAGCGTCGGCCAGAACTGGGAGCGGGCGGCCTTCATCAAGGCGCGGCCGGTGCTGGGCGACATGCGCGCGGCGGGCCGGTTCCTGAAGGCCATGATCCCTTTCATCTGGCGGCGCAGCCTGGATTACGCGGCCGTCCTCGACATCCAGTCGATCAAGAAACAGATTCACGTCCACAAGACGGGCGAGGGACTGCAGGCCGCCGGGGCCAATCTGAAGCTGGGTCGCGGCGGCATCCGCGAGATCGAATTCTACGCCCAGACCCAGCAGCTGATCCTGGGCGGCCGCGATCCGGCTTTGCGCAAACAGCGCACGCTGGAGGCGTTGAAGGCCCTGGCCGACGCGCGCCATGTGCCCCAAGCGGTCTGCGAGGAACTGTCCACCGCCTATGTCGAGCTACGCGGGCTGGAGCACCGCGTGCAGATGCTCGACGACGAGCAGACCCATCGCCTGCCCGAGGACGCCGAACGCCGCGCCGCCGTCGCCGCCCTGGCCGGTTCGAACGACCTGGCCGCCTTCGACGGCCAGGTCGAGGCCCTGCTGGGGCAGGTCAACGTCCGGTATGGCGAACTGTTCGAGGGCGGCGAAGATCTGGACTCCAGCTACGGCAGCCTGGTCTTCACCGGGGTTGAGAACGATCCCGAGACGCTGGAAACCCTGCGTCGCATGGGCTTTTCCGAGGCGCCCTCTGTCGCCGACACAATCCGCAGCTGGCATCACGGCCGCATTCCTGCGACGCGCACGGCGCGGGGCCGCGAACTGTTCACCCGCCTGGCGCCGCGCCTGCTGGAGGCCCTGGCCCGGTCCGGTGCGCCGGACGAGGCGTTCCGGCGTTTCGCGGTCTTCTTCTCCGGCCTGGCGGCGGGCGTGCAGGTCCAGGCCCTGTTCCTGAACCAGCCCAAACTGTTCGAGATGGTGCTGGGCGTCATGGCCTTCGCACCGCGTCTGGCGCGCACCCTGGGCCGGCAACCGGCGGCGCTGGACGGCGTGCTGGACGCCCGCTTCCTGGTCGATCTGTCCGAAGAGACCGGTCTGACCGAACAGATGCTGCGCGAGGCGGGCGAGACCGAGGATTTCGAAGGGGCCATGAACGCCGTGCGCCGCCTGCATCGCGAGCAGATGTTCCGCATCGGCATCCACGCCCTGACCGGCCGGGCGGGGGCCGAGGCGGCGGGCCGCGCCTACGCCGCCCTGGCCGACGCCGCCATGCGCACCCTGTCGCCCGCCGCCTTGGCCGAGACCGAACGGCTGGGCGGCGCCTTCCCCGGCGCGGTGGCGGTGGTCGCCTTGGGCAAGGCCGGTTCGCGCGAGATGACGGCCGGATCGGACCTCGATCTGATGACCCTGTACGAGGCGCCGCCCGAGGCGACGTCCGAGATCAAGGGTTGGACCGCCGACGTCTTCTACGCCCGCTTCACCCAGCGGCTGATCGCGGCCCTGTCGGCGCATACGGCGGAAGGCGGCCTGTATGAGGTGGACATGCGCCTGCGCCCCACCGGCTCCAAGGGGCCGGTGTCGGTGCGGCTGAAGGCGTTTGACGCCTATTACGCCAAGGAGGCGGAGACCTGGGAGTTCATGGTTCTGACCCGCGCCCGCGTGGTCTGGGCCAGCGATCCCAAGTTCGGCGCCCAGGTTTCTGCCGCCATCGAGTCCGCCCTGCGTCGCCCGCGTCCCGGCGTCGATGTCGCCGCCGACATCCGAAAGATGCGTAGCCTGATGGATCGCGAGCGTCGCCCGCACGGCTTCTGGGACTTGAAGCTGTCGCCGGGCGGACAGGTGGACGCCGAGTTCGCCGCCCAATTCCGCCAGCTTCAGGCGGCCGCCATCGGCGAGCCGTTGACCCTGTCGACGCTTGAGGCCCTGCACGACGACCCGGTCCTGGCTGAGGCCTGGCGCGTGCAGCAGCGGCTGGCCCATCTTCTGGCCGCCGCCTTCGAGGGGCGGGTCGATCCGGAGGGCGAGCCCAGCGTCTTCCAGCTGCGCCTGGCCGAGGCCGCCGGCGCGCCGGACTTCGACACGCTGAAGACCGAGCTGACCGACTTGCGCGCGCGAGCGCGAAAGGCCTTCGAGCGGGCGGTGCCAGCAGGCCGCGACGGAGAATCCGCAACGCCGCGTTCAATCTCCTGACAGGGCAATGTCAAAGGACGCCAAACGCGCCCGTGGAGATGATCGAGATGAGAAACACCTTTCTGACCGGCCTGGGCGTCATCGCTCTGGCCGCCGCCGCCGGCGCCGCGACCGCACAGGTTCCACCGGCTCCCGCCGAGGGCGCTCCCGCGCCGCATCATGCGCGCGCGGATCCGAACCGCCAGATCACCCGCGCCGAGTTCGTCGATGCGCGAATCGCGCGTCTGACCGCGCTCGACACGAACCGCGACGGCGTGGTCAGCCCCGAGGAACGCGCCGCCGCGATGCAGGCGCGTCGCGCCGAACGGGCGGGCGACCGCTTCGCCAAGCTGGACGCGAACGGCGACGGCTCCATCAGCCGCGCCGAGTTCGACGCCGGCCATGCCGCACGCCCGGATCGCGGTCCGCGCGCGGAGCGTGCCGGTCATCGTGAGGGCCGTCGCGGCGGCGCGCATCGCGCCATGCGCGGACAAGGACGCGAACGCGAGCCGGTGGTGATCGCCGAAGCCTCGGCCAAGCTGGGCGAGCGTTTCGACAAGATGGACGCTGATCGCAACGGCGTGATCTCCGCCGATGAGCGCCGGGCGGTCATGTCCGCTCAACGCGCGGATCGCCAGGAACGCCGCGCGGCCCGCCAGGCGCAACAAGCCGCTTCCCCCGTCCCGGCTTCGGAGTAAGACGGTGTCGGGGTCGGCCGTCGTGAACGCACCGGTCCCTTTCGTCAGCAGCGGAAGAGGCAGGTTTGGTCGCGATCGTCGACCCCGACGAGGATCTGGTGCGGCGCGTGGGGCAGGGCGACCCGGCGGCGGCGCAGACGCTCGTCTCGCGCAAGCTGCCGCGCATCCTGTCGCTGGCCCAGCGTATGCTGGGCGATGCGGTCGAGGCCGAGGACGTGGCCCAGGAGACGATGCTCAAGGCCTGGCGTCAGGCGCCCAAATGGACGCCCGGCAAGGCCCGGTTCGACACCTGGCTGCACCGGGTCGCGCTGAACCTCTGTTACGATCGGCTGAGGCGTCGGCGCGAAATTCCGACCGACACGCCGCCGGAGCGTCCCGACGAAGGCCCGGCGCCGGATCGCGGTCTGCTGGCGGCCGAGACGGGCGTGCGGGTCACGGCGGCCCTGAAACGTCTGCCGGACCGACAGCGCGAGGCCATCGTCCTGTGCCATTATCAGGAGCTGTCGAATATCGATGCAGCGGCCCTGATGGAGATCAGCGTCGAGGCGCTGGAGAGTTTGTTGTCGCGCGGTCGTCGCGCATTGCGTCTGGCCCTTTCGGACATCGGTCCGGGGTCGATTAGAGGAGAAGGACGATGAAGGCGGAACGGTTGCACGAACTGGCGGATGCCTATGGCGCCGACCTGCGTCGGTGGCCCGCGTCCGAGCGCGCCTTCGCCGAAAGCCTGATCGCCGCCGATCCGTCGCTGAAGGCGGTGCTGGATCAGGCGGCCGCGCTGGACGCTCTGCTCGACGTCGCGCCCAGACCTGTCCCGTCCGCCGCCCTGACCGCGCGCATCCTTGCGGCTGCGCCCCGGGCGAAAAGCCGTCTGGGTAAGGCGATCTGGTACCTCGGCGCCGGTTGGGCCGCCGCGGCCTGTGCGGGCGTGGTCGCCGGCGTGGGCCTGACCACCCATCTGACCGCCGACGCGCGCGCCGATGCGGTGCTTTACCAATCCTCGCTGACGGGCGTGGATGACACGGAACTGTTGGGATGACGTCCAAGAGCCTGAAGATCGCCCTGGCCGTCTCGGTGGCCCTGAACTTGTTCGCCGTGGCGGGCGGGGTCACCTATGTCGTCAATCGCGACCGGATCGAACGCCGGATAGAGGACCAACGCCGCCCGGGGCGCGAGGGACCGCTGGCCGAGGTGCTGGCCGATCTGGATCCGGCCGTACGCCAGCGCGTGCGCACCGCGCTGCGAGAATCGGCCCTGGCGGCGCGTCCTGATTTCGAGGCGGCCCGCGCCGCCCGACGAGAAGCCATCGACATCGCCGGTCAGCCGACCCTGGACGCGACCCGGGTCGAAAGCCTGCTGGAACAGTCCAGAGCCGCCGAGATGCGGGGCCGCACGCGCCTGGAAAACGGTGCGGTCGCGGTGCTGGCGACGCTGACGCCCGAGGAGCGCAAGGCCCTGGCCCCGATCCTTCAGCGTAAGGGCGCCGCCCGTCGCGCCGCAGCCCACGGGCCGGATCACCGTCAGCCGGACGACCGCGCGCCACGCTGACGGCGCTTGAGCGCTCAGCCCTTCTTGGACGCGCGGAACGCGGCGACGGCGTTCACCGCCGAGCGCACCGACGCCTCGATGGCGGCCCAGTCGCCCGACTTCACGGCGTCATCGGTCACCAGTTTGGAGCCCATACCCGCCGCGACGATGCCCGCGCCGAACCATTTGGCGATCGACGCCTCGTCCGGATCGACGCCGCCCGTAGGCATGATCTTGACCCAGGGCATCGGACCCTTGACCGCCTTGACGAAGTCCGGTCCGCCGACCGACGAGCCGGGGAACAGTTTGACGATGTCGCAGCCCAGCTCGTGCGCCTCGCCGATATCGGTCACCGACCCGCAGCCGGGGAAATAGGCGACCATGCGCCGATTGCAGACCTTGGCCACGTCGGGGATCAGGCAGGGGCTGACCACGAACCGGGCGCCCCGGTTCAGGTAAAGCGAGGCCGTCCCCGCATCGACGACCGAACCGATGCCCAGGACGACGTTGGGGTCGGTCTTGATCAGTTCGCGATTGATCTCGCCGAACAGGTCGCAGGCGAAGTCGCCGCGATTGGTGAACTCGACCACCGGCGCCCCACCACGCGCGCAGGCGCGAATGACGTTCAGGCTGACCTCGGCATCGGGGTGATAGAAGACCGGGCACACGCCCTGGGTCTGAAGCGCCTGAAGCACGCTGACGCGATCATGGGCCATGGACGGGTTCCTCTGCGATAGGTTCGCGTCCGACCTCCGCTGTCGCGAACGCAAGGTCAAGTCAAACCGCGTTAGCGCGGGCGTTCTCTTGACGGCGTGTGACGAAAGGCGGACCGTCGTTCGCTCAATCCCCTCTTGGAGAAGCGGGATGTTCGCCGCCCTCGCCGTCGTCGCCCTTCTGACCGTTCAGGACCCGCCGCCCGCCGCCGACATGGACGGCGCCTGGTCCGTCGATCTGGCGACCGATCCGGCCCAGCCCTATCGCCAACCCATGAACCTGACGCTCCAGCCCGACGGCGTCGTGACGGGCGACTTCTACAACAGCCGCATCGAGGCGGGCCGATGGAAGCGCCAGCACGGCCGGCTGTGCGTCTCGTTCCGCACCACCGACGGCGCAGGCCCCTATCACACGGCGGCCTGCCTAGCGGGCGAACATGTCGAGGGTCAGACCTGGGCCGAACACCGCAACTTCGTCTTCATCTGGCACGCCGACCGCCCCTCTTGAAGCCTCGCCGCTCAAGCCCATCTGTCAGATAGGGGAGCGGGGGATTTCATACGAATTAGACGAATTAGACTCTATTTTTCGCAGCCGGGGCTGATCGACCCTCAGCGTCGATGGGCCAGGTCGGCCAGCCGCCTGACCAGGGTGCTCTCCGCATCGAACAGCGGATCCAGAACCGTGAAATGGTTCAGGTCGGGCAGGGGCTCGAATCGCGTCTCGGCCCCGGCGTCGCCCCAGCGTGCGGCCATGGCGCGGCTTTGATCCACGAAGGCCTCGCTTTCCGTACCGCCGACGATGCAGTCCAGAACCGCGCCGACCGGCGCCGGCCAGTGGATCGGCGACAGGGCCTGGGCCTCGGCCGTATTCAGATCCAGGGCGACGTTGAGCGAGGTGGGGATCAGCGGCTCCAGATCGAACACGCCCGATATGGCGACAGCCGCCGAGGCCCGCCCGTCCGCCAGCAGGCAGGCCGCCATATGCCCGCCTGCCGAATGGCCGCTGACGACCGGCGCATCGCCGGTTCGGCCGCGGATCAGGTCGACCGCCGCCCGCGCCTGATCGACGATCCGGCCCAGCCGCACGCTGGGCGCCAGATCATAGGTCGGGATGGCGACGCTGACGCCCTGGGCCAGCAGGGGCGGAGCCACGAAGCTGAACCAGCTCGCATCCAGCGCCTGCCAGTATCCGCCGTGCAGGAAGACCACGACCGGCGCGCCGTCCCCGGCGTCGAACCAGTCGATCCGCTCGCGCTCGCCTGGGCCGTATTTCAGGAATTGGGGCGGATGGGCGGCGCGGGCGGTCTCCGATCCCGCCTTCCAGCGCGCCATTACGGCGGGATGGTCGGGCACCAGGGCGCGGTTGTTGTATTGCGCCTCCAGCACGGCGTCTGTGTCTTGCGGCTTACCCGTCACGTCTTCGTCCGCTAGAAGCGCCCTCGAACCAGAGGACTGATCCGCCATGATGACCGCCATCTTCGTCTTCATCAAATGCGAGCTGGGCTACGCCAACGATGTGGCGGCCGACATCGTGGACAATGTCGAGAACGTCTCGGAGGTCTATTCCACCTCGGGCCAGCACGACTTGCTGGCCAAGTTCAACCTGCCGCGCGACGCCGACATCGGCACCTTCGTGACGAAACAGGTCCAGACGCGGCCGCACGTGCGCGACACCTTCACCGTCATCACCTTCTCGCCCTTCCTGCCGAGCAAAGGCTAGGGCGCGGCCTTTCGCCTGACCTTGTCCTTGCGGTCCTCGGCCTCGTCGTCGTCGCCGACCTTTTCCTCGACCGTGGCCGACAGGCGCTGGAAGACGCCCAGGCCCACCAGCACCAGCACCGAGGCGATCAGAAGGGCGGTGGGATAGAGCAGCTGCGCCACGTCCTCGCGCGCCGTCTTGAACACCACGACCAGCGCCTCGAGGAACAGGGCGATGACGATGGTCGATAGGAACTTGGTCAGGCTGCGCCGGGCCTCGGCCGCGCTGCGCTTTTCGTTGCCGCGTCGAACCTCGTCCTCGAAGATGTATTTGGCCACGTCGAAGACGGCGATGGCGACGATGACATAGCCCAGCACGTCCAGAACCGCGTCGGCGCCGGACTTGTCGGGCGAGCCGATGCCGTGCAGCGCATCCTTCACCCCGAACCCGATCAGGGCCATGGCCGCCAGCAACAGCAGCAGGCTGGCGAAGGCGAACACCGCCCGGGTCAGATAGGTCATGGAATCCCTCCGCGAGGCCACAGCAACGCGCCAACCGCCAAGCTGTTGCCTGACGGGCAAAGGGTGACGCTGGCGCCGGGGACGGCTAAACGAGGGAGCATAGGGAGACACGACATGACGCGATCCAACGCGCCCGCCTACATGACCGGTTTCGGCAATCATTTCGCGACCGAGGCCGCGCCCGGCGCCCTGCCGGTGGGTCGCAACTCGCCGCAGAAGACGCCGATGGGCCTGTATGCCGAACAGCTGTCCGGCACCGCCTTCACCGCCCCGCGGGCCGAGAACCGGCGCAGCTGGCTCTATCGCCTGCGTCCGTCAGCCCAACATGGGCCTTACACCCCCTTCGATCAGGGGCGGGTCCGCTCCGGTCCGTTTGACGAGACGCCGCCCAATCCCAACCGGATGCGCTGGGATCCGCTGCCGATGCCGCAGGCTGCGACCGACTGGGTCGAGGGGCTGACGACCTATGGCGGCAACGGCGAGCCGGACGGCGGGGCCGGGGCGGGCATTCACCTGTATGTCGCCAACCGATCGATGACCGACCGGGTCTTCTATGACGCCGACGGCGAACTGCTGATCGTGCCACAGGAAGGCGACCATCGCTTCGTCACCGAGTTCGGCGTCATCGAGGCCCAGCCCGGTCACATCGTCCTGATCCCGCGCGGCGTACGCTTCCGCGTCGAGGTTGAGGGGCCGGTGCGCGGCTATGTCTGCGAGAACTACGGCAGTCCGTTCCGCCTGCCGGATCTCGGACCCATCGGCTCGAACGGCCTGGCCAATCCGCGCGACTTCGAAACGCCGGTCGCGGCCTATGAGGACGTGGATCGCCCGACCGAATGCGTCCAGAAATACGGCGGCCGCCTGTGGGCCACGACCTTCGATCACAGCCCGCTGGACGTCGTCGCCTGGCACGGCAATCTGGCCCCCTGCCGCTATGACACGGCGCGGTTCAACACGATCAACACCGTCAGCTACGACCACCCCGATCCGTCGATCTTCACCGTCCTGACCAGTCCGTCCGAGACGCTGGGGACCGCCAACATCGACTTCGTCATCTTCCCGCCGCGCTGGATGGTGGCCGAGGACACCTTCCGCCCGCCGTGGTTCCACCGCAACGTGATGAGCGAGTTCATGGGTTTGGTGACAGGCGCCTATGACGCCAAGGCGGGCGGATTCGCGCCAGGCGGCGCATCGCTGCACAACCGCATGAGCGGCCACGGCCCCGATCAAGCCAGCTATGACGGCGCGATCAAGGCCGAACTCAAACCCCACAAGATCGAAAACACCCTGGCCTTCATGTTCGAGACGCGCATGCCGATCCGCGTCACGAAATGGGCGTCGGAATCACCGCAGATGCAGCTCGACTACGACGACGTCTGGTCAGGCTTCACCAAAGGACAGATGTCATGATCCGCATTTCCCTCATCGCCGCCGTCGCCCTGCTGGCCGCCGCCTGCTCGCCCCAGACCACGGGAGCGGCGTCGGATGCGCCGATGCAGAGCGCCGACGCCGCGTCCTGCGCCACGCGCGGCGGCACGATGAAACAGGTCGGGCGGATGCAATCCTGGCAGTGCGTCATCAGCTATGCCGACGCCGGCAAGCGCTGCACCGACGGCGATCAGTGCCAGGGCGACTGCCGCATCGAGGGCAACAGCGGCGTGGCTCCGGGGACGGCGGCGACCGGCGTCTGCCAAGCGACCAGCGACCGTTTCGGCTGCAATACGACGGTCGAGGACGGCAAGGCCGGCCCGACCCTGTGCATCGACTGAGGTCGCAGGCACGAAAAAGCCCCCGTCGCGAACGACGGGGGCTGCTCCATCCGTAAACGGATTTAGTCGGTGGCCAGACCTTAGTGGGTCGAAGGCGTGTTGGCCGTCGTGGCGCCGCCATCAGCGTTGCCGGCTTGCTGCTCGACCATGTCGGCCTTGCGGTCGGCGTTCTTCTCGACCTGATCGGCCTGGGCGTTCAGGGCGTCGGCCTGAGCGGCGGTCGGAGCGGTCGCGGCTTGCGATTCCAGTTGGTCGGCGCGGGCTTCGCCCGTCGCTTCGATGGCGTCGGCTTGCTTTTCAGCGGCCTTGTCGGCGGCGCTTTCACCGCAGGCGGCGACGCCGGCCAGCATGAAGACCGAAGCGGCGGCGATGGCGAACTTTTTCATTTGAGGTTCCTCTCCTAGGTGGAAACTCTCAAACGCTACGGTGACGGTTCGGTTCACGCCGCCGTGAGATTTTCGTGATCGTCGTCGCGTCAGGCCTCCGACTGGGCGAAGGCGACCCGCGCAGCGCCCAGCAGGGCGGCGTGTTTATGCATGATCACCTTGGTCGGAATGTCCTGCATATACTCCTTGAACCGGCCCTTTCGCTCGAACCGCTGACGGAAGGGACTGGCCTTGATGAAGGGCAGGATGCGCGGAACGATGCCGCCGGCGATATAGACGCCGCCGCGCGCGCCGGTGGTCAGGGCGATGTCGCCGGCGACCGCGCCCAAGATGGCGCAGAAGCGGGCCAGGGTCGCGCCGCACGGGCTGTTCGGATCGGCCAGGGCCGTTGCAGTGATCTGAGCCGGATCGTCGATGTGGGTCTCGCGCCCGGCGATCTCGGCCAAGGCACGGTGCATGTTCAGCAGGCCCGGCCCGCAGATCAGACGCTCGATCGACACCCGGTCATAGCGGCGACGCAGGATGCGCAGGATTTCGTCCTCGACCGGATCGCCGGGGGGGAAGCAGGCGTGCCCGCCCTCGGACGGCATGGCCATTTCCTTGCCGGCCGCATCCCGCACCAGGGCCGAGACCCCGAAGCCTGTGCCAGGGCCGAGCACCGCGACGGTGCAGTGCGGATCGCCGTCGACCGGGCCGCCCAGACTTTCCAGCTGGTCTTCCGGCACGATGGGCGCGCCCCAGGCCAGGGCCTCGAAGTCGTTGATCAGCTTGACGGGCTTCAAGCCCAGCGTTTGAAGCTCGCTCTCCGACACCTGCCAGGGCGAGTTGGTCAGGTCGATGCCGCCGTCCGTGACCGGGCCGGCGACCGCGATCACGCCGCCGGTCGGCTTGACCTTGCAGCCGTCGATGAAGGCGGCGACGCCTTCCAGGAAGGTCGGATAGGTCTCGGCCGGGAAGCTCTCGTGATGGTCCAGCACGGGCTTGCCGTCCACCATTCGGGCCACGGCGAAGCGGGCGTTCGTGCCGCCGACATCGCCGACGAGAAGGGTCTTGTCATTCATTGGGGCGTTTCCTGCGCTCGGTTCGGTGGATCAGGCGTCCACAGTCCGATCGACGAAGTTGGGATTGGGCGGGGTGTCGTCGTTGCCGCGCGAGCCGGTCGGCAGGGCGAAACAGACCGTCGCTCCCTGCTCGGCCGTCGTGACCACATGGCGGAAGGCGCCGAACAGTTCACGGCCATAGCCCCAGGACGAACCCTCGGCGTTGGCGGCGGACCGGGCGGCCAGCGGACGGGCGGTCAGGTCGGGAACGCCGACGGTGGTCAGAACGCCAGCTTCGGCGTCCAGGCGGATGATGTCGCCGTCCTGAACATGAGCCAGCGGACCGCCGGCCAGGGCCTCGGGCGAGACGTGGATTGCGGCGGGCGTCTTGCCGCTGGCGCCCGACATGCGGCCGTCGGTGACGAAGGCGACCTTGAACCCCTTATCCTGAATGACGGACAGGGCCGGCGACAGGCTGTGCAGTTCCGGCATGCCGTTCGCCTTGGGTCCCTGGAAGCGCAGGACCACGACGACGTCGCGGAACAGCTTGCCGTCCCGGAAGGCCTGGAGCGCATCTTCCTGGGTTTCGAACACGGCGGCAGGCGCCTCGACGATGCGGTTCTCGGGTTTGACGGCGGAGATCTTGATGACCGCACGACCCAGGTCACCCTGAACCAGACGCAACCCCCCCTCCTTGTCGAAGGGATTGGACGCCGGGCGCAGGATATCGAGATCAAGACTTTCCTGGACGCCGTCGCGCCAGACGAGTTCGCCGTCCACCATCGACGGTTCCTGGAAATAGGCCTCGATTCCGCGACCCATGATGGTCGTCACGTCGGTATGGATATTGCCCGCCATCGCCAGCTCACGCGCGATGAAGGCGACGCCGCCAGCGGCTTGGAAGGCGTTCACATCCGCCGAGCCGTTGGGATAGACCCGCGCCAACAGCGGCGTGACCGATGACAGCTCGTCCATGTCGGTCCAGTCGACCAGCACGCCCGCCGCCCGCGCCATCGCGACCAGGTGGATGGCGTGATTGGTCGAGCCGCCGGTGGCCAGCAAGGCCACGATCATGTTGACGATGGACTTCTCGTCGATGACGTCGGCCATGCGGCACTCGCCGCTGCGGGCCAGTTCGACCGCCCGTTTCGCCGCCGCGGCCGTCAGGGCGTCGCGCAGGCCGGTGTCGGGATGGACGAAGGCGGTGGAGGGCATGTGCAGCCCGCCCAGCTCCATCATCATCTGATTGGAGTTGGCCGTGCCGTAGAAGGTGCAGGTGCCGGGCGAGTGATAGGAGCCGATCTCGCTTTCCAGCAGGGTCTGACGATCGACCCTGTTCTGCGCATACTCGGCGCGGACGCGCGCCTTTTCCGCATTCGGAATGCCGGACGGCATCGGTCCTGCGGGGGCGAAGACGACGGGCAGGTGGCCGAAGGCCAGGGCGCCCATGAACAGGCCCGGTACGATCTTGTCGCACACGCCCAGCATCAGGCCGGCGTCGAAGGCGTCGTGCGTCAGGGCGATGCCCGCCGACATGGCGATCAGGTCGCGGCTGAACAGCGACAGCTCCATGCCGGGACGACCCTGCGTGACGCCATCGCACATGGCGGGGGTGCCGCCGGCGACCTGGGCCGTGGCGCCGACCTCGCGCACGGCCTTGCGCACCACGTCGGGGAAGCGCTCGAACGGCTGGTGGGCCGACAGCATGTCGTTATAGGCGGTGACGATGCCGAGGTTGGGCTTGGACCCGTCCATCGCCGTCAGCTTATCGGCGATCGTCTGGCCCGCGAAGGCGTGGGCCCAGTTGGCGCAGCTCAACTTGGCGCGTCCGGCGCCGCTGTCGCGCGCGGCGTCCATGCGACGGATGTAGTCGGCGCGGGTCTCGCGGCTTTTCTCGACGATGCGGGCGGTGACGGCCGCCACGGTGGGATGAAGCGCCATTTCAGCCTTCCTCCGTCCACAAAACTTCAAGGGGAACGCCGGCAGCGATCAGGGCGGCGATGGGTTGGATCTTCGGATCGCCCTTGGCCTGCTCTTCGACGACACGACGCTTGGCGCCGCCTTTCAGGCCCAAGATCACCCGGCCCGCAGACATCAGATAGGGCAGGTTGATCGACAGCCGTTCGAGCGTCGGCGCCATGCCGTCGCGCCCATGCGGCACGCCCAGCACCGTGGGCTTCAGCGTCGGGGTCAGCAGGGTCTTCAGCGTCGGGCTTTCGGGGAACATGGAGCAGATATGGCCATCCTCGCCCATGCCCAACAGCACCGCATCGAACCGCCCGCCGGCATCGGCCAGGACCTTGGCCGCCACGATGGCCGCCCGGTCCACGGTGATCTCGGGCGTATAGAGCGGGATGAAGCGCGCCGTCGCCGCCTTTTCCTGAAGAAGCACGTCGCGGATCAGACGGGCGTTCGATTCCGGCGAGGTCTCGGGCACATAACGCTCGTCCACCAGGGTCACGGCGATTTTCGACCAGTCCAGATCGGTCGCCGCCAGGCGGCGGTAGACGGGCGCGGGCGTCGAACCGCCGGGACCGGCGAACAGGGCCTGCCCATGGTCGCGGACGGCCGCGCCAAGAGTTTCGGCCAAACGCGCGGCGATGGCTTCGGCCCAGGCCTCGACGGAGGCGAAGGCTTCGATGGCGGGGGTCTCAGACATCGGTCGTATTCCAGTCGCGGCCGGTGCGGGCCATCAGCATGTCGGCGCTGTCGGGGCCCCAGGTTCCGGCGACGTAGTCGTCGGGCTTCAGGCCGGATTCGGCCCAGGCCTCGGACACCTCGTCCACCCATTTCCAGGCCTGCTCGGCCTCGTCGCGTCGCACGAACAGGGTCGAGTCTCCGGCCATCGCATCCAGAAGCAGCCGCTCATAGGCGATGCGGCGACGCGGCGGGGCGGCGGATTTGCCGTCTACACCCCACGACAGGCTCATCTTGATCGGCTGCAACTGCATGCGCTGATCCAGGCCTGGCCGCTTGTTCATCACCGTCAGAGAGATGTCTTCCTCGGGCTGCAACTCGATGATCATCCGGTTGGCCTGAACCTCGCCACGGTCGTCGCGATCGAAGATCGAGTGGGGCACCGGCTTGAACTGGATGACGATCTCGGTGCGCTTCTCGGGCAGGCGCTTTCCGGTCCGCATGAAGAAGGGCACGCCGGCCCAGCGCCAGTTGTCGATGTCGGCGCGAACGGCGACGAAGGTTTCGGTGTCCGACGGCTGGCCGCGCTCCTCGTCATAGCCCTTGGCCGGCTTGCCCTCCGAGACGCCCGCCACATACTGGCCCCGCACGGTCACGCGCTCGACCTCGTCCACCGTGACGGGCCGCAGCGACCGCAGCACCTTGACCTTCTCGTTGCGCACCGAGTCGGGGTCCAGGTCGCTGGGCGGCTCCATCGCCACCAGACACAGCAGCTGCAGCATGTGGTTCTGCAGCATGTCGCGCAGGGCGCCGTATTCGTCATAGTAGGGCCAGCGATCGCCGACCCCCACCGTCTCGCCGATCGTGATCTGCACGTGGTCGATAGACAGGTTGTTCCACAGCGGCTCGAAGATCGTGTTGCCGAACCGCAGAGCGATCAGGTTCTGGACTGTCTCCTTCCCCAAATAGTGGTCGATGCGGAAGACCTGGTTCTCGCTGAAGGCGTGGGCCACGGCGTCGTCGATTTCGAGGAAGGACTTCAGATCGCGCCCGACCGGCTTTTCCAGCACGATGCGGCAGTTCTTTTCGGCCAGACCCGCCGCCTTCATCGCCGTGACGATGCGGGCATAGAGCGAGGGGGATACGGCCAGGAAGGAGGTGACCTCGCCGTCGCCGACCTTGTCCTTCAGCGGCTTCAGGCTTTCGGGCGAGGTGGCGTCGACCGCCAGATAGTCCAGGCGGGCCTTCATCCGCGACCAGCTGGCTTCGTCCCAGACCTTGTCCGCCTCGGCGCGCGCCTTCACCGCCTCGTGCACCTTGGCGATATAGTCGTCGGCGCTCTCTTCAGAGCGCGCGGCGCCGATGATCTTCAGCCCTTCAGGCAGCAGGCCGTCGTGTTCGAGGAAATAGAGCGACGGCAGAAGCATGCGCATCGCCAGATCGCCGCCGCCGCCAAACAGAATGAGAGCCGCCATGTCTTGTCCCTCGATGATCCCATTTGTCGGGACGCACGCCTTTACGGTCTAGCCGCTGTCTTTGGCCGCTTCCGCTCGCGAGGCCAACACGTCCAGCACGTCCTGAAACACCATGTTACGGGCATGGAGAAGAACGAGCAGGTGATAGATCAAATCCGCAGCCTCGCTGGCGAGTTCCTCGTCCGGGCCGGCGACGCCGGCCAGAGCGGTCTCCACGCCCTCCTCGCCGACCTTCTGGGCGATGCGTTTGGGCCCCTGTGCGATCAGTCGGGCGGTCCAGCTTTCGGACGGATCGGCGGCGGCCCGTTCGGCGATGGTTCGCTCCAGCCTGGCGATCCGACCCAGGCCCGGCGCGTCGGCCTCTCCGAAACAGCTCGTCCGGTTCAGGTGGCAGGCGTTTCCGACCGGCCTGACGCCCAACACGATGGCGTCGGCGTCGCAGTCGGCCGTGATGGAGACGACGTAAAGCCGGTCGCCCGAGGTCTCGCCCTTCCTCCAACGCCCCCCGCGCGAGCGCGAGAAGAAGGTGGCCTCGCCGGATGCGATCGTCTCGTCCAGCGCAGCGCGATCCATATAGGCCAGGGTCAGGACCTGCAGCGTGGCGGCGTCCTGCACCACGACGGGGACCAATCCGGCGCCCTTGGCGAAGTCGATGGTGTTCGGGTCGATCACAGTCTCATCTCCAGGCCTTCGTCGGCCAGGTATTGTTTCAGGTCCGGAATGGCGATGGCGCCGGTGTGGAAGACGCTGGCGGCCAGGGCGCCGGAGACGTCGGCCTGCTCGAACACAGCCTTGAAATGCTCGGGCGCGCCAGCGCCGCCCGAGGCGATCAGGGGGATGGTCAGGCGTGCCCGTGCGGCGGACAGCTGCTCGATGTCATAGCCGCGCCGAACGCCGTCCTGATCGATGCAGTTCAGCACGATCTCTCCGGCGCCCAGGCTCTGCGCCTCGTCCAGCCAGTCCAAGGTGCGTTTGCCGGCATGACGGCGTGCATCGGGGTCGCCGGTATATTTGTGGACCACCCAATCGCCGTCTTCGAACCGGCTATCGACGCCGACGACGACGCATTGGCTGCCCAGCCGCGCCGCCATGTCCGCGATCAGTTCGGGCCGTTCCAAGGCCGGGGAGTTGATCGAGACCTTGTCCGCTCCGTGGTCCAGGCAGCGCGCCGCCTGATCCACGCTGCGAATGCCGCCGGCGACGCAGAACGGAATGTCCAGCAGTCGGGCGATGTCCTTGATCCAGCCGTAGTCCAGCGTCCGGCCCTCGGGACTGGCGGTGATGTCGTAGAAAACGAGTTCGTCGGCGCCCGCATCGCGATAGCGGGCGGCCAGCTCGGCCGCATCGCCCATGTCGGTGTGACCGACAAACTTTACGCCCTTGACCACCCGGCCGTCCTTCACGTCCAGGCAGGGAATGATCCGCCGCGCCGTCACGAGCGTTTGGCCGCCGCGATCGCCTCGGGCAAGGTGAAGCAATTCTCGTAGAGCGCGCGTCCGACGATGGCGCCGTGACAGCCCAGCGCCTTGACCGCAGCGATGTCGTCCAGCGAGGAAACGCCGCCCGAGGCCTGCAACACCAGATCCGGCCGACGGCTGCGGATCTCGGCCAGCAGCTCTAGGTTCGGCCCGGTCAGAGCGCCGTCACGACCGACATCGGTGACCAGCAGGTGTTTGGCCGTCCCCTTGGGATACCGATCCAACGCCTCCCAAAGCGTCATGCCCGAGGACTGGGTCCAGCCCTTGAGCGCCGGGACCGGCACGCTGTCCTCGATCTTGACGTCCAGGGCCAGGGTGATGCGCTCGACGCCGAAGGTTTCCAACCAAGTCGCTACCGCCTCAGGTTGGGTCACAGCCAAGGAACCTACGACGACGCGCGACACGCCGGCGTCCAGCAGCTTTTTCACGTCGTCGGCGCTGCGCACGCCGCCGCCCGACTGAACCTTGACGTCGATGGCCTGGGTCAGTTCACCGATCAAAGCATGCTGACGCGCCTCGCCTGCCTCGGCGCCGTCCAAATCTACGATGTGAATCCACTCCGCGCCCTCGGCCGCGAAGGTCGTCAGGCGGGCGGCCGGCTGCTGGTCGTAATGCGTCACCTGGGCGAAGTCGCCGTGCATCAGGCGCACGCAGACGCCGTCCTTCAGGTCGATGGCGGGATAGATCAGCATGACAGGCCCAGGAAGTTCTTGAGGATGGTCGCCCCGGCCTCGGCCGAGCGTTCGGGGTGGAACTGACAGCCCCAGCGGTTGGCGGATCGAACCGCAGCCGGAACGACGCCGCCATAGTCGGCGCGCGCCAGGGTCGCCGGTCCGTCGGGACAGACGAAGCCATGGACGAAATAAGCATAGGCGCCGTCGGCGACGCCCTCCAGCAAGGGGTCGTCGCGGTCGCGCGTCAACCGGCTCCAGCCCATGTGCGGCACCGGCAGATCGCCCGCAGGCCTTAGCCGGGTCACCGCGCCGGGAATGAGGTCCAGCAGATCGACGCCGTCGCCCTCGTCGCTCGATCCGAACAGCAGTTGCTGACCCAGGCAGACACCCAGCAGGGGGCGTGGGAAGGCGCGGATCGGCTCAATCAGACCCAAGTCCGACAGGCGCTTCATGGCGTATCCGGCCGCGCCTACGCCGGGCAGGATGACCCGTTCAGCCTCGGCGATCACCGTCGGATCGTCGGTCAGGCGCACGGTCGCGCCCAGCCGCTCCAGCGCGAACCGGACCGAGGCGACATTGCCGGCGCCGTATGCGATGACGGCGACCTCGGTCACAGCACACCTTTGGTCGACGGCACGGCGTCGCCCTCGACCCGGATGGCCTGGCGCAAGGCGCGGCCGAACGCCTTATAGACGGCTTCGGTCTTGTGGTGGTCGTCCTGGCCCGTGACCTTGATGTGCACGGCCGCGCCCATGGCCTCGGCCAGAGACCGGAAGACGTGGGCGGTCAGGTCGGTGCGGTATTCGCCGATGAAGGGGGTCTCGAACGTGCCCTCGAACAGCGGATACGGGCGGCCGGAAAGATCGATCGAGACGGTCGCATTCGCCTCGTCCATCGGCAGGACGAAGCCGTAGCGGGCGATGCCCTTGCGCTCGCCCAGCGCCTGTTTCAGCGCCTGGCCCAAGGCGATGGCGCTGTCCTCGATCGTGTGGTGCGGATCGGTGTGCAGGTCGCCTTCGCATTGCAGACGCAGCGAGAAGCCGCCGTGGGCCGCGATCTGCTCCAGCATGTGATCGAAAAAGCCGACGCCGGTCTGGATCTTCACCGGACCGGGCGCATCCAGATCGACGGCGCAGACGATGCGGGTTTCCTTGGTGTCGCGCACGGCCTGACCAACGCGGGCGGGCCGGCGCTTGGCCGGCGTCAGGCCGAAGGCGGCGAGCAGCCGGTCGTTGACCTCGGACTTGATCGAGATCGGCAGGCGCAGACGCTCGCCGGACAGATCGGCCTCGACGCCGTAGGCTTTCAGACCAGCCAGGGCGGCGGCAGGCTCCTCGGGGCGAGCCATGATGATGGGACCGACGCCCGGTTCGACCGGCATCTGGCGACCCAGTTCGCGCACAACCCGTTCGCGCTCGCGCCGGACCGAGGCGATCCGCTCGGCAGTCTCGATCATCCGCGACGGATCGAGCGCCTGCATCGCCAGCCGAACCAGCGGTTCGGGCAAGGCGTAGGGTTCCAGCACCGACGCCAGACGCGCCAGGGTCTGGGCTTGCGCGATCGCCGCGCCGACACGGGCGCCGGCCAATCCATAGGCCAGGGACAGGCTGCGCAGCACGATCAGGTTCGGCTGATCGGCGACGACGGTCACGGCCGAGACGCTGTCGGAGAATTCGATCAGTCCCTCGTCCACCACCAGCAGGGCGGGGGCGACGCGGGCAACCATTTCGCCGACGGCTTCGGGCGAGCCCAGGGCGCGGATGACGATGATACTTTTCTCTGGGGCCGTTTCGCCCTTGGCCGGATAGATGGCGGCGAGACTGTCATAGGGTTCGGCCTTCGGGGCCTCGACCGATCCGCCGTCGCGGGCGGCGAGGCGCCAGGCCAGTTCCAGCCCGTGGGTCAGGCCGCGCACCGGCAGCACCTGTTCGGCAGGCACGCCATAGACGGCGGCCATGCGAGCGGCGAGGGCGGAGGCGTCGTCGGGATAGCGATCCAGACCTTCGCCGCCGGAAACCAGCGGCGGATAAGGGGCAGGCAGGGTCATCCTTCGGCCCTCAGATCGGCAGCGCGGGCGTGGGCTTCCAGGCCCTCCATCCGGGCCAGACGGGCGGCGATGGGCGCCAGCTGACGGGCGCCGGCCTCGGTCACCAGCTGGACCGACATGGTGGTCATGAAACTGGCGGTGGTGACGCCGCCCAGGGTGCGGGCGCCGCCGTCGGTCGGCAGGACGTGGCTGGGACCGGCGGCGTAGTCACCCAGCGTCTCGGCGGCGAACCGGCCGACGAAGACGGCCCCGGCGGCCTTGATCGAATCGACCAGCGGCTCGGGATCGTCGATCTGGATCGCCAGATGTTCGGGGCCATAGAGGTTGGCGACTTCCGCGGCGGCGTCGAGGTCGCGGACCAGGATGGCGCGGGCCTCATTCAGAGAAGCGCGGGCGATGGCTTCGCGGGGCAGGGTTGCGACCTGCACCTCAACCTCGCTCAGGATGTAGTCGATGGTGGCGCGGCTGGTGGAGACCAGCAGAACCTGCGCATCCGCATCGTGTTCGGCCTGGCTGAGCAGGTCGGCGGCGGCGATCTCGGGCGCGGCGTCGCGATCGACGATGACCATCAACTCCGACGGGCCGGCCGGCATGTCGACGGCGGGACCGCCCGGCAGGGCGCTCGCCTGCTTCTTGGCCTCTGCCACATAGGCATTGCCGGGTCCGAACAGCTTGTCGCAGGCCGGGATGACCCCGTCCTCCAGTTCGACGCCGAAGGTCAGGGCGGCGATGGCCTGGGCCCCGCCCATCAACCAGATGGCGTCCAGCTCCGCCTCAGCGGCGGCCAGGATCATGGCGGGGTGGATGCCGCCGACCTTGTTCGGCGGCGTCACGGCGACGCGCTGGCCCACGCCCGCGACGCCGGCCGGAATGGCCAGCATCAGCAGCGACGAAAACAGCGGCGCGGTGCCGCCGGGAATATAGAGGCCGGCCGAGGCGATGGGACGCCAGGCCAGTTTGGACCGCACGCCGGGCGTCGTCTCGACGAAGGGGGTGTCCTCGGGCCGGGTCGCCTGGTGGAAGACGCGCACATTGTCGGCGGCCATACGCAGGGCGCGCACGTCGCCGGGCGGCAGGGCGTTGCGCGCCTCGGCGACGGCCTCGGGCGTGATGGCGATGCGACGGGGCGGCGCCTTGTCCAACTTCAGGCACCAGTCGGTCACGGCCGCGCCGCCGCGCTGGCGCACGTCGTCCAGGATGGTGCGCACGACCTCGGTCACGTCGCCGGCGGTGCGTTGGGCCGGGCGGGCGAGGGCGGCCGTCTTGCCGGCGGCGTCGAGGGAAGACCAGTCGATGCGTTTCATCACATCATCTTCTCGATCGGGAGAACTAGAATGGCCGAGGCGCCGGCGGCCTTCAGCTTCTCAAGCGTCTCCCAGAAGACGGCCTCCTGACAGACGGCGTGGACGGCGACCGCATCGTCGCGACCCATCAGGGGCATGACAGTGGGCGAGCCGGCGCCGGGCAGGATGGCGGTGATCTCGTCCAGGGCCGAGCGTGGGGCGTTCAGCATGACGTATTTGGCGCCTTGCGAGGACACCACGCCCGCCATCCGCTCGATGACGCTGTCCAACAGCTGCTGCAAGGCGGGCTCGGGCGCCACGGGCGACTGGATCAGCACGGCCTGGCTTTCCAGAACCGTATCCTTAGCTCCCAGGCCGTTGGCCTCCAGCGTCGCGCCGGTCGAGACCAGGTCGCAGATGGCGGCGGCCAGTTTCAGCCGGGGCGCGACCTCGACGGCCCCGCGCATCACGACGATGTCGGCCTTGACCCCGCGTTCGTCGAGGAAGCGGCGCAGAATTTTGGGATAGGAGGTGGCGATGCGCAGACCGTCCAGCGAGGCCGGGCCGTCGTAGGACAGGGTCGGAGGCGTGGCGATCTTGAGCGTGCAGCGACCGAAGCCCAGCGGCATGACGATCGAGGCGTTCTGCCCGCCGTTGCGGCCCTCCTCCAGCACATTCTCGCCGACGATGCCCAGATCGCACACGCCGTCCGCCACGAAGGTGGGGATGTCGTCGTCGCGGACGCGCAGCAGGTCGATCGGATAGTTCTCGACCCGGTAAAGCAGGTCGTTGTGACCCTTGACCCATTTCAGGCCCGCGTCGCGGATCAGGTCGAGGCTGCGGTCGGCCAGACGGCCGGATTTCTGGACGGCGATGCGAAGCCGGCCCTGCACGGTGCTCATGTTCGGATACTCAGTTCTTGTTCTTCAGGCGGTCCAGGGCGAGGCGATAGCCCTGATGCGGCATGTCTTTCAGATAGCGGGCGACGCGAACGACGGTGGTGGGGCTGGCATGGGCCTCTGCGGCGATCTCGCGATAGGATTTGCCGCCGGCGTCGAGCAGGCGCGCGACCTGCCAGCGCTCGGAGAAGGCGCGCAGTTCCGCAGGCGTGCAAAGATCGGCCAGAAAGGCGTCGATCTCGGCGCGCGTCTGCATCGACAGCAGGGCGTCATGCAGGTCGTCACAGGCGGGCGGGGTCGTCATGCGCGTTCCACTATGCTGTAACGATGGAACGGTCAAGGGGGGAGGAGACAGATCGTGCGTGGCGCACTATCTGCGTCGTCATGACCAAGGTTCTCATCATCGGCGCGGGACACGCTGGCGGCTCCGTCGCGGCGTTCCTGCGGCAGTATGGGCATGAAGGCCCCATCGTGCTGGCGGGCGAGGAGGATGCGCCTCCGTATCAGCGGCCGCCCTTATCCAAGGCCTGGTTGAAGGGAGAGGCGGATCTGGAGGCGCTGCTGCTGCGGCCTCTGAGTTTCTACGCCGAGCAGACCATCGACTTCCGACCCTCGATGGTCGCCGTGTCGGTTGATCCGGCAGCGAAGACGGTCGTCTTTGAGGACGGGTCGTCGGAGACCTACGACAACCTTGTGCTGGCGACCGGTTCGATGGCGCGCAAGCTGCCGGTTCCGGGCGGGGATCATCCCGATCTGCTGGAACTGCGCACGATGAAGGACGCCGAGCGGCTGAAAGCCGTCCTTGGGCCCGGCAAGCGTCTGGCGGTCGTCGGCGGCGGCTATGTGGGGCTGGAGGCGGCGGCGTCGGCGCGGGCCCTGGGAGCCGAGGCGGTGGTGATCGAGCGCGCGCCACGCGTGCTGGCGCGGGTGGCGTCCGAGACCCTGTCGGCCTTCTTTACGGCGCAGCACCGGGCGCACGGCGTCGAAATCCTGACCGACGCTGAGGTGGTCGCCGTGGCCCGCGACGGCGTGAGCCTGGCCGGCGGATCGGTGGTGCGGGCGGATGCGGTGTTGGTGGGCGTCGGCGCCTTGGCGTGCGACGCTCTGGCGCGATCGGCCGGCCTGACCTGCGACGACGGCGTGGTGGTGGATGCCGAGGCGCGCACCAGCGACCCGGCGATCTTCGCCATCGGCGACATGACGCGACGACCGATTCCGGTCCACGGCGGCGTGCATCATCGGCTGGAAAGCGTGCCCAACGCCCTGGAGCAGGCCAAACAGGCGGCCGCCGCCATCGTCGGGCGGGCCGGACCCACGCCCGAAGTGCCGTGGTTCTGGTCGGACCAGTATGACGTCAAGCTTCAGATCGCCGGCCTGCCGTTCGACGCCGACCGACAGGTGGTGCGCGGCGACCCGACGGCGTCGGGCTTTGCTGTCTTCCATCTGAACGGCGACCGGATCGTCTGCGTCGAGGCCGTCAACGCTCCGCCCGAGTTCATGGCCGGCAAACAGTTGATCGCCAAGGCGACGCCTGTGGACGTGGACAAGCTGGCCGATCCGGCGGTGTCGATGAAGGCGGTGGCCGTCGGATAAGGCGTCGCCGCAGTGCAACAAAACTGTTGCGCTTTACGTTCGTGACCGTTCAAGCTGCGACTTCAACGCGGCGGGGGCGGATGACGAGAGCTTTCGACGAAATGAATGGCGGCGGATCGGGTGCGATCCGCGACAGCTACAAGACGCTGGCGGCGTGGCTGGAAAACGCGCCGGCCGATCTGCTGCAGGCGCGCTCGCGCCAGGCGGAGCTTTTCTTCCGCCGTATGGGGGTGACCTTCGCCGTCTATGGCGACGAGGAATCCAACGAGCGGTTGATCCCCTTCGATGTCGTGCCGCGCATCATCGGCGCAGACGAGTGGGGCGGTCTGGAAAAGGGGCTGAAGCAGCGGGTCACCGCCATCAACGCCTTCCTGAAAGATATCTATGGCCCGCAGGACTGTATCAAGGCGGGCATTGTCCCGGCCGATCTGATCCTGACCAATCCGCATTATCGGCCGGAGATGCAGGGGCGTCGTCCACCGGGCGACGTCTGGTGTCATATTTCGGGCGTGGATCTGGTGCGCACGGGCGAGGACGGCTTCTATGTTCTCGAAGACAACTGCCGCACGCCGTCGGGCGTCTCCTATATGCTGGAGAACCGCGAGATGATGATGCGGCTGTTCCCCGACCTGTTCGCGGAACACGCCGTGCGGCCCGTCGAGATCTACACCGACATGCTGCTGCGCTCGTTGCAGGCCTCGGCGCCGGCAGGGGCAGGGGCGGACCCGACCATCGTCGTGCTGACGCCCGGTCCCTTCAACTCGGCCTACTATGAGCACAGCTTCCTGGCCGACAAGCTGGGCGTCGAGCTGGTTCAGGGCACGGACCTGTTCGTCAATGACGACACGGTCTTCATGCGCACGACCGAGGGGCCCAAGCGCGTCGATGTCATCTATCGCCGCATCGATGACGACTTCCTCGATCCCCTGACCTTCATGCCCAACTCCACCATCGGGGTGCCGGGGCTGATGTCCGCCTATTTCGCTGGACGCGTGACCCTGGCCAATGCGGTCGGGACGGGCGTGGCCGACGACAAGGCCGTCTATACCTACATGCCCGAGATCATTCGCTTCTTCACGGGCGAGGATGCGATCCTGCAGAACGTGCCGACCTGGCGCTGTCGCGAGCCGGACGCCCTTAAGGAAGTGCTGGATAAGCTGCCGGAACTGGTGGTCAAGGAAGTCGGCGGATCGGGCGGCTACGGCATGCTGGTCGGGCCGACCTCGACAAAGGCCGAGATCGAGGATTTCCGCGCCAAGCTGATCGCCGATCCCGACGACTTCATCGCCCAGCCGACGCTGAGCCTGTCGACGGCTCCGACGCTGAACGGCGGTGCCCTGTCGCCCCGCCACGTCGATCTCAGGCCGTTCGTCCTGTCCAGCCCGGCCGGGGTGCGCGTCGCGCCCGGCGGTCTGACGCGCGTGGCGCTGAAGGAAGGGTCGCTGGTGGTGAACTCCAGCCAGGGCGGCGGAACCAAGGACACCTGGGTGCTGGACAACTGATGCTTTCACGCACCGCAGACAGCCTCTATTGGACCGGCCGCTACATGGAGCGGGCGGACTTTCTCGCCCGCATTCTGGAGGCGGCGATCCGTCTCGCCGCCCTGCCGGCGAAAGATCAGGCCACCGTCACCGCCTGGGCCGGGGCCATCGCCTCATCGGGGGTCAAAGCCGGCTTCGATGCGACCGGCCGGACCGTGTCGGAAAAGTCCGTGCGGGAATATCTGGCCTTCGGCTTCGACAATCCGACCTCGATCAAGGCCTGCATCACCAAGGCGCGGACCAATGCGCGCTCGGTGCGCACCGCCCTGACCATCGAACTGTGGGAGGCGATCAACGGCGCCTGGAACGGTCTGAACGAGCTGGGCGAACCGACCAAGCGCGACGACTTCACCAACTTCCTCGACTTCGTGAAATCGACATCCCTGGCGGTCGAAGGCGCCTCGTCGCGGACCATGCTCAGGAACGACGCCTACTGGTTCCTGCGACTGGGCATGGCGATCGAGCGGGCCGACAACACCGCACGCCTGCTGGACGTTAAATATCACCTGCTGCTGCCGCCCGGCGAACGGGTGGGGGGGCAACTGGACTACTTCCAGTGGACGACCCTTCTGCGCGAGGTCTCGGCATTGACCGCCTATCGCTGGGTTTACCGCGAAAGCGTGCGGCCCTGGCTGGTGGCGGACCTCTTGGTGCTGAACCGCCAGATGCCGCGTTCGCTGGCCTCGTGCCAGGGCATGATCGTCAGCTATCTGGAGAAGCTGGCGACCGATTATGGCCGGCGCGGCCCGGCGCAACGGCTGGCCTCCAATCGCCTGAGCCAGTTCAACGAGGCCAAGATCGAGGACATCTTCCAGTCCGGCCTGCACGAATACATCCAGGGCTTCCTGAACGAGAACAATGCCTTGGCTGCGGCCGTCCACGAACAGTATCTGGTCTGACCATGCGGATCCGGATCGATCATTCCACCCGCTACGCCTACGCCCGGCCAGCTCGCTTCATCGTCCAGATGCTGCGCCTGACGCCCAAGTCGTGCGAAAGCCAGCAGGTCCGCGACTGGCGGATCGAAACCGATGTGGACGCCCGGCTGCGGCGCAGCGAGGACGCGTTCGGCAACATCGTTCACAGCCTCTACACCGAGCGGCCGACCGACGCCCTGACCATCCGCGTCACCGGCGAGGTCTCGACCGTCGAGACGGGCGGCGTCGTGAAGGGACAGGCCGAGCGCCTGTCACCCATCGTCTATCTGCGCGACACCCCGATGACCAAGGCCGACGCCGGCATCGTCGATTTCGCCCGATCCATCCCTGAGGGCGCGACGCTGGGCCGGATGCATCAGTTGATGGGCGCGCTGAAGGATACGGTGGCGTTCGAGGTCGGCTCGACCTCCGCCTCCCACACCGCCGCCGAAGCGTTCGCCCAGAAGCGCGGCGTCTGTCAGGACCATTCGCAGATCTTCATCTCGGCCGCACGCCTGCTGGGCGTGCCGGCCCGCTATGTTTCGGGCCACCTCAGCCGTCAGGACGGACGCCACGATCAGGACGCCGCCCACGCCTGGGCCGAGGCCTGGGTCGAGAACCTGGGCTGGGTCGGGTTCGATCCCGCCAACGGCATCTGTCCCACCGAACATTATGTCCGGGTCGCGGTCGGCCTGGACGCGCGCGGCGCCACCCCGATTCGGGGCACGAGCTATGGCGGCGGCCAGGAGCAACTGACCGTCGCCCTGAATGTGCGGCCGGTGCCACAGAGCCAGCAACAACTGCAATCCAGTGGATGGCCCCGATAGGCATGACGCGCGAATCTGTTAGCGTCTGGGGATTCGCAACGCGGGGAGCGAATAGAGCGAAGTGACCTATTGCGTAGGCATGCTGGTGGACGACGGGTTGGCGATGATCGCCGACACGCGCACCAATGCGGGCGTGGACAACATCTCGTCCTATCGCAAACTGCACATCTACAAGTCGCCGGGCGAGCGGATCCTGGCGGTCGCGACGGCAGGCAATCTGTCGGTCACCCAGACGGCGCTGGCCATGGTCGCAGCCGGGGTCAAACTGCCGGACTCCACCGAGCTTGAAACGCTACAGACCGCCCCGACCCTTTTCCGCGCCGCCCAGCTTCTCGGTCATGCGATGGCCAGCGTGCGCGCCAGCATCAATACGCCGCCGACGCCGACCGCCGACGGGCTGAACGTCACCGCCTCCATGCTGCTGGGCGGTCAGATCGCCGGCGGCAAGATGGGGCTGTATCTGATCTACGGCCAAGGCAACTTTATCGAGTGCGGGCCCGATACGCCCTATCTGCAGATCGGCGAGCTGAAATACGGCAAGCCCATTCTGGACCGCGCCCTGCACAGCTCCACCTCCCTGTCCGAGGCGGTGAAGCTGGGGCTGATTTCGTTCGATTCGACCATCCGCTCGAACATCGCCGTCGGCCCGCCGCTGGACCTGATCGTCATGCCGCGCGACCAGCTGACGGGCACGGCGCGTCGCATCGAGGCGGATGATCCCTATTTCCGCGACCTGGGTCGGCGCTGGTCCGAAGCCCTGGCCGCCGCCCACCGCGCCATGCCCGATCCGACCTGGTTGGATATCGACACGTCGGCGCCTCAGAGGAGCATCAGCGCCGTTGGCTAATTAAGATTGCGATTTGTTCGCAATTGTCTTGTGCCTTCCTGTGGAGCTGGTTATTGCGAGCGCATCGCAAAATCAGACCAAAAGGTCGCAAGACTATGTCCGAAACCCGCGCCGCCGCGCTTCGCTCGCTTCTGTTCGCCTCCAGCGCCGCCGGCATGCTGGTCGCCGCCCCCGCCATCGCCGCTGACGTGGCCGCCGAGGACGGCGTGGTCGTCACGGCCGACCAGTCCCAGCCCGCCAATCTGGGCACGATTGACGTCAACGGTCAGTTCAAGAAGCCGGCCCCCGTCAGCCCCGAGTTCGTCGCGCCTCTGGTGGACACGCCGCGCGCCGTCACGGTCATCCCCCAGGCCATCATCGAACAGACCTCGGCCTCGTCCTTGCAGGACCTGCTGTCCAATTCCCCCGGAATCACCTTCGGGGCAGGCGAGGGCGGTCAGCCCTTGGCCGATCGTCCCTTCATCCGGGGTCAGTCGTCGGGCAACAACATCTTCGTGGACGGCATCCGCGATACGGGCGGCCAACAGCGCGAGGTATTCAACCTGGAGCAGGTCGAGGTCGTCAAGGGTCCGGACGCCGTCTATTCGGGACGCGGCTCGGGCGGCGGCAGCATCAACCTGGCCTCCAAATCGCCCAAGCTGAACGCCTTCACCAATGTCAGCGCGGGCGCGGGCACGGACGGCTATCTGCGCGGGACGGTCGATGCGAACCTGCCGCTGGGCGAGACCGCCGCTCTGCGCATCAACCTGATGGGCGCCCAGGGCGACGTGCCGGGCCGCGACGCCGTCGACTACGAAAAATGGGGTGCGGCCATCAGCCTGGGCGCCGGCCTGGGCACGCCGTCGTCGATGGTCTTCAGCTACTACCACATGACCAGCGACCAAATGCCGGATTACGGCATTCCGCTGTTCACCAAGATCCAGTCACGCACGACCGACAGCGGCGTTCTGGATGTGCCCTATGACAGCTTCTATGGGCTGAAGGCGCGCGACTACCTGACCAATGAGGTGGATGCGTTCACCTTCAAGGCCGAGCATCGCCTCAACGATTTCGCCACGATCCGCAACGTCAGCCGCTATTCGCAGACGCTGAACGACTACATCGTCACCAACCCCGGCGACGGCGGCTATGTCGGACGCGCGGCGGACGGGACCTACTGGATGAAGCGGGGCACCAAGACCCGCTGGAACCCGGTCACCACCCTGGCCAATGTTACGGATGTCTTCGGCCAGTTCGCCACCGGTTCGATCAAACACAGCTATGACGTCGGCGTGGAGCTGTCGCGCGAGCACAACAGGAACGCCTCCTATTCGACCTACACCACCTCCGGCTCGGCCTGTCCGACCGGTCTGACGCCGGTGTCGGGAACCTATCCGACTGCGGCCAGTGCGCTGGGCGCCGGCGACTGCACCCCGGTCTATAATCCCAACCCTGACGACGCCTGGACCGGCGTGATCAACCGCGGCCCGACCAGTTCGAACACGACCGAAGCCATCGGCGTCTACGCCAACGACAGCATCACCCTGACCGAGCGACTGATCCTGAACCTGGGCGTTCGCTGGGACCAGTATTCGGTCAAGGGCGTGAATGCGACCGCGACCCAGTCGGCCGGCGTCTGGACGACAACAGGCTATACGGCCGTTCCGGAACAGACCTGGGAGTTCACCAACTATCAGGTCGGTTTGGTGTTCAAGCCGACGCAGAACAGCAGCGTCTATGCGTCCTGGTCGACCTCTTCGACGCCGCCGACCATTTCGGCGGGCGACCAGAACGCCTCGGGCGGTACGGGCACGGTCGATGGCGTCGCCAACACCGTTCTGGATCCGGAAGACACCGAAAGCTTCGAGGTCGGCGCCAAGGCCAATGTCTTGAACGACCGTCTCGCCCTGTCGGCGGCAGCCTTCCACCTGACCCGCAAGAACGCCCTGATCCTGGTTGAGCCCAACATCTTCCGTCAGGAAGGCGAGGTCGAGGTCGACGGCTTTGAACTGGGCGTGTCAGGCAGCATCACGCCGAAGTGGACCGTATTCGGCGGCTATACTTACATGGACTCCGAACTGACCAAGGCGGCCGTGGTCGTGTCGGGCACGCCGCCGGTCGCCAGCGCCAATCCGCTGCAAGGCCTGCCGCTGGCCAATACGCCCAAGCACAGCGCCAGTCTGTTCACCACCTATCGCGTCCTGCCCCGGCTGACGGTCGGCGGCGGCGTCTACTACACGTCCAAATCTCTGGGCGGGAACCAGGGCGGCGCGGGCGGCGGGAACAACCGCATCTATGCGCCCGAATGGACCCGCGTGGACGCCTTCGCCGCCTATGATCTGACGGATCGCGCGACGCTTCAGCTGAACGTCAAGAATGCGACGGACGAGGAATACATCATGCGCACCAACGGTATTCACCACGCCGACGTGGCCGCAGGTCGCCAGGCCATCCTGGCCCTGAACCTGCGCTTCTAAAGGCCGCTTCCCCGGCCTAGTCTGACGGCCCCGCAATCCCCCGCGGGGCCGTTTCGTCTTTCAGCGAGAACGCCCGTGCTGCTGCAGATTCCGGAAGTCTTCTCCAAGGCCGAGGTCGCGGCTCTGCGTGCGCGGCTGGACGCCGGGCCATGGGCGGACGGCAACGCCACCTCGGGCCATCAATCGGCGACGGCGAAGAAAAACCTTCAACTGCCCGAGGATTCGGACGTGGCGAAGGAGGTCTCCGCCCTTGTCGTCCAGGCGCTGAACGCCAATCCGATGTTTGTGGCGGCGGCCCTGCCGCACACGATCTTTCCGCCCTTGTTCAACCGCTACGAAGGCGGGGGTGAGTTCGGCCTGCACGTCGACAACGCCATCCGCCAGTCCCGCACCGGCGGGGCGATTCGCATTCGCAGCGACCTGTCGGCGACCCTTTTTCTGTCCGAGCCCGAGGACTACGATGGTGGCGAACTGATCATCGAGGAGATGTACGGGTCGCAGGCGATCAAGCTGCCGGCTGGCGATCTGGTCCTCTATCCGTCCAAGAGCCTGCACCGCGTCACGCCGGTGACGCGCGGGGCGCGGGTGTCGTCCTTCATGTGGATGCAGAGCTTGGTCCGCGACGACGCCGATCGTGAAACCCTGTTCCGTCTGGACATCGCCACCCAGCGCGTGGCGACCGAGAGGGGACCGAAGGATCAGGCGGTGATCGAACTGACCGGCGTCTATCACAATCTTCTGCGGCGCTGGACCGAAGTCTGACGGACAAGGCTCCGCGACGTCGCTAAATGCTATTGCAACCCGTTCGCAACAATGGCACAGCGAGCCCGTGACCGAACTCGCGACACAGCGTCAGGCCGAAACCGCAGCCAAGGGCCCCAAACCCAAGGCGGCGCTAAACAGCGCACGGTCGTTCTGGCTGAAACAGCTGCATAGCTGGCACTGGATTTCGGCGGCGGTCAGCCTAGTCGGCATGATCCTGTTCGCGGTCACCGGCATCACCCTGAACCATGCGGCCTCGATCCCCGGCGATCCGGTGACGGTCGAACAGACCGCGACCTTGCCGACGCCCCTGTTGCAGCGGCTGGCGAGCTTCCCGCAGGAGACGACCGATCCTGTCCCCGACGCTGTCGCGCGGTGGGCGTCCGAGGCGCTCAAGGTCGAGATCGCCGGCAAGCCGACCGAGACGACGGCGGAAGAAGTCTATGTCGCCCTGGCCATGCCTGGCGGCGACGGCTGGGTCACCATCGACCGTTCGACCGGCGAGACCCTGCACGAGAAGACGACGCGCGGCTGGATCGCCTACCTCAACGACCTGCACAAGGGCCGCAACGCCGGGGTGGTCTGGTTCTGGTTCATCGACGTCTTCGCGGCGGCCTGCGTCATCTTCGCCGTCACGGGCCTGGGCCTGATGTTCCTGCACGCCAAGGGTCGGCCCTCGACCTGGCCGCTGGCGGCGCTGGGCCTGCTGATCCCTGTCGTCATCGCCCTGATCTTCATTCACTGACGAGTTTTTCGATGCGCCTTCTTCCCGTCGTCATCACCACCGTCGGCCTCGCGGCCGCCGCTGCGCCCGCCATGGCCGCCGACCTGACGGTGTCGGTCGAGATTCCGCGTCTGAACACCGCCTCGTATCATCGCCCCTATGTCGCGGTGTGGATCGAAAAGCCGGACCAGTCGGCCGAACGCACCCTGGCCGTCTGGTATCAGCAGACCCGGAATAACGAGGGCGACGGCAAGGACTGGCTGAAGGATTTGCGCACCTGGTGGCGCAAGGGCGGCCGGGCCATGAGCCTGCCGGCCGACGGCGTATCCGGCGCCACGCGCGCGCCGGGCCGCCAGACCGTCACCGTGCCCGCCGCACGCCTGCGCAACCTTCAGCCCGGCCAGTACAACATCGTCGTCGAGGCAGCCCGTGAACTGGGCGGACGCGAAGTCGTGCGCGTACCCTTCCGCTGGGGCGCGGCCAACACCGGCGCCGGAACCGGCTCCACCGAACTGGGCGCCGTGCGCGTCGCCGTCTCTCGCTAAGGATCATGACCATGAAGAAGACGATCGCCCTGCTGACGCTGGCCGCAGCGCTGGCCGCCCCCATGGCCGCCCAGGCCCACCGCGCCTGGCTGGCGCCCACCGCCACGACCCTGTCGGGCACGGACGCATGGGTCGGGTTCGACGCGGGCATGTCGAACCAGGTGTTCAACCCCGATCACGCCGCCATGCGCCTGACCGGCCTGACCATCACCGCGCCGGACGGCTCGGCGGTCCAGCCCGAGAACGCCATACAGGGCCGCTATCGCTCGACCTTCGACGCCCATCTGACCCAGAACGGCACCTACAAGGTCGCCAACGTCATGAACGGAGTGATGGCCAGCTACACCCTGAACGGCGAACAGAAGCGCTGGCGCGGCGCGGCCTCGGACTATCCGGCGGGCCTGCCCGAGGGCGCGACCAATGTTCAGGCGACCCGCACCGCCAGCCGCATCGAGACCTTCGTTACCCTGAACAACCCCTCCGACACCGTCTTCAAGACGACCGGCGAGGGGCTTGAGCTGGTTCCCGTCACCCACCCGAACGACCTGGTGGTGGGCGAGCCCGCCACCTTCAAGCTGCTGAACAACGGCCAGCCGGCGGCTGACATCGACGTCACCGTGGCGCGCGGCGGTCTGCGTTACCGCGACAACCCCGAAGAATCGACGGTCAAGACCAACGCCGAGGGCGCCTTCACCATCACCTGGCCGGAAGCCGGCATGTATTGGCTGAACGCCTCGGTCCGCACCGAAGGCCAGGGTGAAACGCTGGGTTCCAACGCCAGCTATGTGGCGGCGATGGAAGTCCTGCCCTAAGCGAAGGGCCATGTCCGACATTCCCCCTTCGCGCGGTTCGCGCGCCGCCCCGCCCACGGTCAATATCGGCGACGCCGCCCCTCTGGGCGACCGCGTCGACAACCGCGTCCTCGTGCCCGCAATCGAAGGCGCGCCGCCTCGTCCGCCCAGCGATCTGATCCGTTCGCTGGTCGGCCAGACCATGGGCACGACCTGGAGCGCGCGCGTCATCGCTCCGCCAGGCGTGGGCGAGGCAGAGATCCGGTCTGCCATCGAAGAGGAACTGGCGACCGTCGTCGGCCTGTTCAGCCCGTGGGAGCCGTCCAGCGAAATCAGCCGCTTCAACACCGCGCCGGCCGGCGTCTGGGCGGTGTCCCAGCCGTTCTGGGATCTGCTGGATGCGGCGATGACGCTGGGCGACGAGACCAACGGCGCGGTCGATCCGACCCTGGGCGCCTTGGTCGATCTGTGGGGCTTCGGCCCGCCCGGACCGCGCTCGGCCTTGTTGCCCGTCCCGTCCGAAGACGAGATCGCCGCGGCTGCGACCGTGTCGGGCTGGCAGAAGCTGAGGCTGAACGGCGATGCGCGCGCGGTGATGCAGATGGGGGGGATGAGGCTGGACTTCTCCGGCATCGCCAAGGGTCATGCGGTGGACCGCGTGTCCGACCGCCTGATGGCCGTGGGCGCGACCTCCCACCTGATCGAGATCGGGGGCGAGTTGAAAGGGCGCGGCGTCAAGCCGGACGCCCAGCCGTGGTGGGTCGAGATCGAGCGGGTCGAGGGTTCGCCTGCGCCCCACACTGTGGCGGCCCTGTTCGATTTGGCCGTGGCGACCAGCGGCGACTATCGCCGCGCGTTCCGCCATGACGGGCGCCTGTATCCCCACACCATCGACGGATCGACCGGTCGGCCGGTCAGCAACAATCTGAGTTCGGTCACCGTCCTCCACGCCTCGGCCATGATGGCCGACGCCTACGCCACGGCCCTGACCGTTATGGGACCGTTCGACGGACCGGACTACGCCGAGGCCGTGGGTCTGATGGCCCATTTCGTCGAACGCACCGAGCGCGGGCCGGTCGAGCGGATGTCGCCGGCCTTCGCCGCCCTGCTCGACGACGACGGAGATCGTCCGGGGTGACAGCCGATCCGCAGCGCTGGCTGTGGGCGGTCGGGGCCTTGGCGCTTTGGCTGGCCCTGATCGCCGTCATTGTCTGGCGGGAGCGCAGAGCCAATGCGGCAGCCCGCGCGCAGTCTGATGCTCTGGCGGGCGCAGGCGAGGGACGGCCGCTGCTGATCGCCTTCGCCAGCCAGACGGGCTTCGCCGAGGAACTGGCGTGGATGACGGCGCGGTCTCTCGGCGATGGCGGCGTGGGCGCGCGGGTGCTGTCTTTCGCCGATCTGGATATGCAGACGCTGAAGTCGACGGACCGCGCATTGCTGATCGTCTCGACGACCGGCGAGGGGGATCCGCCCGACAGCGCGGCCCGGTTCGTACGCAAGGTCATGGGCGAGGCGGCGGACCTGTCCGGTCTTCGCTTCGGCCTGCTGGCGTTGGGCGACCGCAGCTATGATCGTTTCTGCGGGTTCGGCCATGCGGTGGACGGCTGGCTGAGACGCGCGGGCGCCGACCCCCTCTTTGACATGGTCGAGGTCGACAACGGCGAGGCCGGCGCCATCCGCCACTGGCAGCATCAGCTGAACCAGATCACCGGCAGCGTGACGGCCCCCGACTGGACCCCGGCCGCCTACGACCCCTGGCGGCTGGTCGAACGCACCCTGGTCAATCCCGGCAGCCCCGGCGGCGAGGCGTATCATCTGGCGTTCGAACCCGTAGGCGCGTCGCCCGACTGGTCGGCCGGCGACATCGCCGAGGTCGGCCTGCCGGAACGGGACGGCGTCACGCCGGGCTCGCGTGAATATTCCATCGCCTCCCTGCCGTCTGACGGCCGGGTCGAGTTTCTGGTCCGCCTGATGCGCCATCCCGACGGCACCCCGGGTCTGGCGTCGGGATGGCTGACGCAGGATTTGGCGCTGGGCGATCAGATCGGAATGCGCCTGCGCGCGAACCGCAGCTTCTACGGCCCGGCGGACGAGACGCCGATAATCCTGATCGGCAACGGCACGGGCATCGCCGGCTTGCGGGCGCATCTGAAAGCGCGGACGGCGTCGGGCGGGGCCTGGCTGCTGTTCGGAGAACGGACCCAGGCGCACGACGCCTTCTTCGATGCGGAGTTGCAGGCCTGGCTGGCGTCAGGCGTGCTGCGGCGGCTGGACCGGAGCTTTTCGCGCGATGCGGGCGACGGCCGATATGTGCAGGATCTGGTCGCGGCGGCGGCCGACGAGCTTCGAGATTGGATCGCGCGCGGCGCGGCGGTCTATGTCTGCGGCAGTCTGGACGGCATGTCGCAAGGCGTGCATGCCGCGCTGGAAAGCGCACTGGGCGCGGACGTGGTGCTGACCCTGCTGGAAGACGGCCGCTACCGCCGCGACGTATACTGAACCCCGTCCTTGCCGATGGGGCTACTGGCCTAGTCGCCCCAACAGTTCCGCCGCGAAGGTCGACAGGGTGTCGTCGCGCGCGCCCATGACGATGATCCGGTCGCCCGGCTTGGCGATCTCGACGATCCGGTCGCCGCAGTCGGCGCGCGTCGCCAGCGCCTCGGCCTGACGGCCGGCAGCGCGGACGCCGGAGGCGATGTCTTCCGATCCCACGCTGCGGTCGGTGGTGCCGCCGTAATAGACCGGCTCGGGCATCAGCAGCACGTCGTCCTCGCGCATCAGGCCGGCGAAACCGTCGATGAACTCTGACTTCATCAGCTTAAGCGGGCCGAACCCATGCGGCTGAAACAGGATCAGCAGCCGCCCATCGAAGGCGTGCAGGGTCTTCAGCGTGGCCGCGATCTTGTCCGGGTTATGGGCGAAGTCGTCGATGACGGTGATGTCGCCCGCCGTCCCGACGACCTCCATGCGGCGACGGATGCCGGCGAAGGTCTCCAGCGCCTTGACCGCCTCGGCCGTCGGCACGCCCAGCGCCCGGGTCGCGCCCAGCGCCGCCAGGGCGTTGGCGACATTGTGGGCGCCGGGCACGTTCAGAACCACGTCGTGTTCGCTCCAGCCCTCGATCAGCCGGAACCGCATGCCTGTCGGCAGAGGCTGAAGATCATGGGCGGACAGGTCGGCCTTCTCTTCGCCCAGGCCGAAGGTGATCGCCTTGCCAACCGGCAGAGTCTGGACCAGCGCCGCCGTCTCGGGATTGTCCAGGTTCAACACGGCCGTCGTCGCCCGCGCGGTGAAGCCGCCGAACAGGTCGCGCAGCTCCTCCATCGACTTGTGGTCCAGCGAGATGTTCGACACCACCGCCACCGTCGGATCGTAGCGGGCGATCGAGCCGTCGCTTTCATCCACCTCCGACACGAACACGTCGGGCCCGCCGATCAGGGCGCTGGCGAACGGATGGTCGGCGTCGGCGAAGTTCCTCATCACCGCCCCGTTCATGACGGTCGGCTCGCGGCCCGTCTGATGCAGGATCCAGGCGATTATGCCGGTGATGGTGGACTTGCCGCTTGTGCCCGCGACCCCGACCGAGGTCAGGGCGTCGTTGAAGAGTTCACTGAGCAGCTCGGGCCGGGTCTTGATGGTTGCGCCGGCGCGCCTGGCCGCGCCGATGTCGGGCACCGTCTCCTCGATGGCGCCGGTGGCGATGACGGTCTGATCCGCGCGGGTCACGCCCGATCCGTCCTGGGGATACAGGGTCACGCCGTGGGCGCGCAGCCAGTCGAACTTCTCGGGCGTACGGCCCTGGTCCAGCGCCCGGTCCGACCCTTCGATCACGGCGCCGCGCGCCTGGACGATCATGGCCAGGGGCAGCATGCCCGACCCGCCGATGCCGCAGAAGAAATAGGAGGCGTCTTGGTTCATGCCCCCTTAGAACAGGGGATCGGGCCGGTCCGCCAGTAGGGGATCGCAAAAACGACGAAGAAGACGGACGTGACCACCAACAGTTTCAAGATCGGCGTCGTCTGCGCCAGTTCGCGCTTTGCGAAAGAGCGCGCCGAGGCGGTCGAGGCCTGGATGGCGCAGAACCATCCCGACCGCGATGTCGCCGTCGTCTTCCACCCCGCCTGTTTCCTGAAACACGGTCATTTCGCCGGCGACGACCGGGCGCGCGCCGACGCCTTCGTGGAGTTCGCCAACGACCCCCGCATCGAAGCCATCTGGTTCGCGCGCGGCGGATACGGCTCTTGTCGCATCGCTGATGCGGTTATCCCGCGCCTGGACGCCGTCGCCCGCAAGAAGCGCTACATGGGGTATTCCGACGCCGGCAGCCTGTTGGCCGGAATGTACAAGGCGGGGTTCCAGCATCTGGCGCACGGACCGATGGCCTCGGATTCGGTGCGCGACGACGCGACCGCGCGCGGCGCCCTGTCCTGGCTGACTACCGGACGCACCGACTGGATCGAGCCGTCGCTGAAGACCGATCCGCGCCCGGCCGTCGCCTTCAACCTGACCATCCTGAACGAACTGACCGGCACGCCTCTGGAGCCTGATCTGTCCGACCACGTCCTGATGCTGGAGGAGGTGTCCGAGGCCGCCTACCGGATCGACCGGATGATGTTTCACTTGACCAGCCAGGCCAGCATCCGTCGCGTGGCCGGAATTCGCCTGGGACGGGTCTCGGACGTCACGCCAAACGATCCCGATTTCGGCCAGACTCCGGAGGAAATCGTTCGGTACTGGTGCCTGCGTTCGGGCATACCCTTTCTGGGAAGCGCCGATATCGGACATGACGCCGCCAATAAGGTCGTCCCCTTCGGTCGCCCTTAAGGCGAACAACGCGCGACGAAAAGGACACAGTCTCGCCTCTATTCGCTATGGTAAGCCCGCCCGCCTCTCGACACAACGCTGGTCCTGACCTCAGATGCCGATCCGCGAGGCGTTAGGACTTCGTTAGCCAAGGCGTTGGGGGACGCTGCGGTTTGCGCCTTCTGCGATGCGGCGGTTCGTTCGGATATCGGGGGATGCCCGGACGAGCCGCCTGATCGTCCTTTAGCCCAACGCGCCCAGATATCTTTCCCATGCCGCCCGTCCAGTGACGGTCAGGACGACGCGGGTGCGAGGTTTGCGGCCCAGAAAACCCCGTCGCAGTTCAATATAGCCGGCGGTTTCCAGTCGGGTCAGGTGACTGGACAGGCTGTTGTTCGGGGCGGCCAAGGCGAGGGCGAGCTCGGTGAAGTCGGCGGCTTCGGCGGTCGAGAGATAGGCCATCACCCCTGTTCTTAATCGATGGGAAAAGGCGGGATCGACGCTGGGCTCGGCCGTCACCTGCGCGTCTCGCGCATCAGGATCATCGCAGGAGCGAAGGCCAGAAGCATCAGACTGGCGCACATGACAACCAAGGCGGCCAAAGACGCTGTGCCGACCCACGCCAAGGCAGCGGCTGCGCCAAAACTTCCGATCGCAACGGCGATGAGCCACCTCCGGTCGCTGGCGATGGCGGTGGTCCACCATGCTGCGCCCCATAGGATCAACACGACCGGCCAGATGACCTGGGCAATCTTCGTCGCATCCGGCGCGGCTTCGTTTCGCGTAACCAGGTGGAAAACGACAAAGGTGGCGACCAGCGCGATGAAGCTGCCGGACCATGTCGCTGTAGCGGATCGGCTAAGGCGGACTCGGTTTGGACCCAAGGTTCTCCAGATCGTCCACGCGACGGTGGCGAAAAAGATCAGGTGCGATCCTATAATTCCCCACGTTCCCACGAGATTAGAGATCGGTCCCGTCACGGGTGTTCCGGGTTGCGGGAATCCTTCGATCACGAAGGCCATCAGGATGGCCAACAGTGCAAAGCCATAGGCGCCCCCGAACACGGCGATCAAGAGCAGGAAAGGGGCGGGCTGCCCGCGTCCCGCTACCGCCAATCGTTTGAGGTAGGCCAGGTCGGCTTCGTCCCCTGATGAAGAAGAATCGGTCATTCTTGGCTCTCCTGCAATATGACTACTTTAAAATATAAACTTGTCAAGTCAATGAGGGTTTTGCGCTCATTCGATTCGCTTGTGAGGGCCGCAGGGCTTAAGGATCGCGGGTGCGTTTCGACGAGAGATTCATCGATGAACTGAAGGCCCGCCTTCGGCCGTCCGACGTGATCGGGCGGACGGTGAAGCTGAAACGTCAGGGCCGCGAATACGTCGGTCTGTCGCCCTTCTCGAAGGAGAAGTCGCCGTCCTTCTTTGTCAATGACGACAAGGGCTTCTTCCACGACTTCTCGTCCGGCAAGCATGGCGACGTCATTTCCTTCCTGCAGGAGACCGAGCGGCTCAGCTTCGTCGAGGCGGTGCAGCGCTTGGCCGGCGAGGCGGGGATGCAGCTTCCCGCCGAAGACCCCAAGGAGGCCGAGCGCGAGCAGAAGCGGGCAGGGCTGTCGGACTGGATGGACTTGGCCCAGAAATGGTTCGCCGCAAACCTGCGCCGCACGCCGGGCAAGGCGGCGCGCGAATATCTGGACAAGCGCGGCCTGCCCGAGGATCAGTGGGAGCGGTTCGGCCTGGGCTATGCGCCCAACGATCGCGAGGGGCTGAAGCAAGCCTTGGTCCAGCGCGGCGCCAAGCCCGCCGAACTGGTCGAGGCCGGGCTGCTGATCTCGCCCGAAAGCGGCGGCCAGCCCTATGATCGGTTCCGCGACCGTCTGATGTTCCCGATCTTGGATGCGCGCGGCCGGATCGTCAGCTTCGGCGGCCGGGCCATGAACCCCGACGACCGCGCCAAATATCTGAACGGTCCGGAAAGCCCGCTTTTTCATAAGGGCGCGACCCTCTACGGCCTGCCCGAAGCGCGGCGCATCCTGGGGGCGGAATCCAAGAACGACCAAGCCATCATCGTGGTCGAAGGCTATATGGACGTCATCGCCTGCCAGCGCGCGGGCCTGCCGGCCGTGGCGCCGATGGGCACGGCTCTCACTGAGGAGCAGATGGAACGGCTGTGGCGCGTGTCGCACGAGCCGATCCTGTGCTTCGACGGCGATGCGGCCGGACTGCGCGCCGCCTATCGCGCCATCGAACGCTCCCTGCCGCTGCTGAAGCCAGGGCGCTCGTTCCGCTTCGCGCTGCTCGGCGCCGGGCAGGATCCCGACGACATCCTTCGCGACAAGGGCGCGCCCGCGCTGCGCCAGGCCCTGGCCGAAACCCATGGGTTCGCCGAGGTGCTGTTCCGCCGCGAACAGGATCTGGAGCCGCTGGACACGCCGGAGCGCAAGGCCGGCTTCAAGGCGCGGCTGAGGAACACCGCCTCGGCCATCCAGGACAAGGATCTGGCCGAACAATACCGCCGCGACCTGTTCGACCGTTTCGACGCCCTGTTCCCGCGCAGCCCCCAACGCGCGCCCTGGACGCCGGGGCAGGGCAAACGCGGTTTCGGCCCGCCGCCCAAACTGGGCCAGACGGCCGAGGGCGCCCAGGCGATGCAGTCGCTGTTTCGCGCCATCGAGCCCGTGCCGGCCGCCCTGGCCCACGGCGCCATCGACGACCCCGAACGGATGGACGACCATCTGGAAGAGATCGCCGCCCACGGATTCGGCGACAAGGGGCTGGATGGACTGGCGCAGGAGCTGGTTCGCCTGCGTCTGTCGGGACATAGCCTTGACTCCGCCGCCCTGCGACGCCATCTGGCGCAATCGGGTCATGATGCCTTAGTGCGCGAGGTCGAGAAGGCGGCGGCAAAGTCCGGCGCGCCATTCCTGGCCGCAAATGCGCCCCTCGCCGAGGCAAGGGTCCGATGGTCGCAGGCGTTCGACGCTTCGACGCGGGTCGCCGCGTTGGAGGACGCCTTGGCCCATGCACGTGATGTGCCTGGGCAGGATGAGGCGTTCCGCCGGCTGAAGGCCGAGCGGGATGCGCTTCGCCGTGCGATCAAAGCCGGGACGATTTGGGAAGACAGCGCGGGCACGTAACCTTACGGCACGCCAAGCATTGTATTTTTCGCCGGGGCGGACTGATCACCCTCTCGGCCGGAGACAGACTGACTATGAACGCACAGACCGAGACGCAGGACACCGAGGTTTCGACCGATGGGCCCCTGCTCGATCTGACGGACGCCGGCGTCAAGAAGTTCATCAAGCAAGCCAAGGCGCGCGGCTATGTGACGATGGAGGAGCTGAACAAGGTCCTGCCGTCCGAAGAAGTCACGCCCGACGCCATTGAAGACACCCTGGCGATGCTGTCCGAAATGGGCGTCAACGTCGTGGAGGCCGAGGAGGACGCGCAGGAGCAGCAGTCCACCGACGTCGCCGCCGCCGCCGGCACCGCCGTGGCCGAAACGCCCGCCAAATCCGCCTATGACCGCACCGACGACCCCGTGCGCATGTATCTGCGCGAGATGGGTTCGGTCGAACTGCTGAGCCGCGAGGGCGAAATCGCCATCGCAAAGCGGATCGAGGCCGGCCGCGACGCAATGATCTCGGGTCTTTGCGAAAGCGCCCTGACCTTCGAGGCCATCATGGTGTGGCGCGACGAGCTGGAAAACAACCGCATCCTGCTGCGTGAGGTCATCGACCTGGACGCTACATATGGCGTGCTGAACCCTTCGTCCCTGCCGGGCGCCGCCCAGCCTGAAGGCGAAGAGGAAGACGAGGCCGAGGACAAGGCGGCCGCCGAGGACAAGCCTGAATCCGACGACGACGACGACGACGACTTCGACGATGGCGGCGGCATGTCGATCTCGGCGCTGGAAGCCGAGCTGCGCGACGGGGTGATGGACGTCCTGAACGCCATCGCTGCGGACTTCGGCGCATTCCGCGCCCTGCAGGACAAGCTGGTTCAGGCCCGCCTGAAGGGCGAGGTGCTGAGCGCCAAGGATGAGAAGGCCTATCAGGCGCTGACGACGTCCATCTCGGACCGTCTGAAGACGATGAAGCTGAACAACAACCGCATCGAGGCGCTGGTCGAGCAGCTCTATGCGATCAACAAGCGCCTGATCGGTCTGGAAGGCCGTCTGCTGCGCCTGGCCGACAGCTACGGCATTTCGCGGCCCGAGTTCCTCAAGGCCTATTTCGGCTCGGAGCTCGACCCCACCTGGACGGACCGGATCAAGGATCAGGGCGTGCGCTGGACCAAGTTCAGCGAGAACGAAGCCAGCCAGATCGCGACTATCCGTTCTGACGTCGCCGCCGTGGCGCTGGAAGCCGGTCTGCCGATCGACGACTATCGCCGCATCGTCCAGACGGTGCAGAAGGGCGAGCGCGAAGCCCGTCAGGCCAAGAAGGAAATGGTCGAGGCCAACCTGCGCCTCGTGATCTCGATCGCCAAGAAATACACCAACCGCGGCCTGCAGTTCCTGGACCTGATCCAAGAGGGCAACATCGGCCTGATGAAGGCGGTCGACAAGTTCGAGTACCGCCGCGGCTACAAGTTCTCGACCTACGCCACTTGGTGGATCCGTCAGGCGATCACCCGCTCGATCGCCGACCAGGCGCGCACCATCCGTATCCCGGTGCACATGATCGAGACGATCAACAAGATCGTCCGCACCAGCCGCCAGATGCTGCATGAGATCGGCCGCGAGCCGACGCCGGAAGAGCTGGCCGAAAAGCTGGCCATGCCGCTGGAGAAGGTGCGCAAGGTCCTGAAGATCGCCAAGGAGCCGATCTCGCTGGAAACCCCGATCGGTGACGAGGAAGACAGCCATCTGGGCGACTTCATCGAGGACAAGAACGCCGTCTTGCCGATCGACGCCGCCATCCAGTCGAACCTGCGTGAGACGACCACCCGCGTTCTGGCGTCGCTGACGCCGCGTGAAGAGCGGGTGCTGCGGATGCGTTTCGGCATCGGCATGAACACCGACCACACGCTGGAAGAAGTCGGCCAGCAGTTCTCGGTGACCCGCGAACGCATCCGTCAGATCGAGGCCAAGGCGCTGCGCAAGCTGAAGCATCCGTCGCGGTCGCGCAAACTGCGGTCCTTCCTGGACAGCTGATACGATCAAGGGCGGCTCTGACGGGCCGCCCTTTTTTCTTGGCAGGCGACATGGCCCGAAAGCACGTCAATCTCGGCACGGCGCCGGCCAAGTCCGACCTGCCGCAAAAGTTCTGCGCCGCCTGCGGCCTGCCGTTCGCCTGGCGCAAGAAATGGGCGCGGGATTGGGATCAGGTGCGGTTCTGTTCGGATCGGTGCCGGGCCAAAGGCGCGTCCGAAGAGCGCCGATAGACGGCTCTCCGCCTCGTGACCACGGCGGCGGCGGGAATCAGCTAAGCGTCGCGACCATGCTCTCCGTGTCGCGCATCTCTCCCTTTCTCATCGGCCTCGGCGTCCTGCTGATCCTAAGCGGCTGCGTACGGCGGCCGCCTGAGCCATTGCGGCCGCCATCGCCCTATCCGTCACGCACCGAGGCGCCGCTGGTCGGGGGGCTGGTGGATCGGATGATCGACGGCGGGACCCAAGCCCTGGTCGTGCGCGAAGGTAGCGACCTGGGCCGTTGTCTGGCCGAGTTGAACGCTGCGCGCGTGCGCTTCAGTCCCGTGCCGGATCGCCAGAATACCGCGACCTGCGGCCTGAGCAAGGGCGGGGTGCTGGGCGCCGACCTGGGGACGGTGGCGCGCATGGCGCCGGGCGATGTGGAGATGACATGTCAGACAGCGCTGGCGCTGAGCATCTGGCGTCGCCAGTCGCTGGAGCCGGCGGCGCGCGAGATCTTGGGCTCGGACGTCGTGCAGATCGACCACATGGGGGCCTACGCCTGTCGCAATGTGAACAACGGCGTGGGCTCCAACCGCATCAGCGCCCATTCCCAGGCGGCGGCGCTGGACTTCGCCGGGGTGCGGCTGAGGGACGGGCGGCGCATCACCGTGACCAAGGACTGGAACGGGGACACGCCCGAAGCGCGCTTCCTGAAGCGTATCCGCGACGACGCCTGCCGCACCTTTGGCACAACGCTCAGCCCCGACTACAACGCCGTCCACTACGACCACCTGCACCTCGAGGCGACCGACACGCGCTTCTGTCGCTGAGGCAACGCTTTGGCTCGGGGCGGATTACGCCCCTATGCGCGGTGAACTGAAGACCTATCAGGCCAAGCGCCGGTTCGGCGAGACGCCCGAGCCAAAGGGCGCCAAGGCCAGGAGCGCCAAGGGCGGCTTTCGCTATCTGATCCAGCGTCATGCCGCCACGCGGTTGCACTATGATTTCCGCATCGAGGCGGACGGGGTGCTGAAATCCTGGGCCGTGACCAAGGCGCCGTCGCGCGACACGGCGGTCAAGCGGCTGGCGGTCGAGGTCGAGGATCATCCGCTGGATTACGGCTCGTTCGAGGGCACGATTCCCGACGGCAACTACGGCGCCGGCACGGTGCAGATGTGGGACGTCGGAACCTGGCAGCCACAGGAGACGGATCTGGAGGCAGCCTGGGCCAAGGGCCAGATCAAGATGATCCTTCATGGCGAACGGCTGAAGGGCAAATGGGCGCTGATCCGGCTGAAGAGCGATCGGGGCAAACCCTCCAAACGGAACAACTGGCTGCTGCTGAAGGAGAAGGACGACTTCGCCGTGGCGGGGGAGGGCGATGCGCTCGCCGAAATCGACGCCTCGGTGACGACGGGCCGGTCGCTGGCCGAGATCGCGGATGGGACCAAGCAATGGACGGCGTCCAAGCCGACGGGGCGTAAAGGCCCGGCCAAGCCCAAGCCCTCGAAAGCGGCGGCGAAGGCCAAAAAGCCGCCGGCCTTTGTCCCGATCCAGCTGTGCAAGGTGACTGACCATCCGCCGGGCGGGACGGGCTGGGCGCACGAGATCAAGTTCGACGGCTATCGCATCCAGATCGGCGTGGGCGGCGGTCGGGCGGTCTTGAGGACGCGCAAGGGTCTGGACTGGAGCGACCGGTTCTCGGACCTGGCGGCGGATGCGGCGACCTGGCCCGACGCCGTGATCGACGGCGAGCTGTGCGCTCTGGACGACGATCACATGCCGGACTTCGGCGCGTTGCAGGCGGCCATCTCGGACGAGAAGACGGAAGGCCTGGTGTATTTCGCCTTCGATCTGTTGTTCGAGGGGGCGGAGGATCTGCGTAAACTGCCGCTGTCGCATCGCAAGGCGCGACTGCAGGCCTATGTGGACCGGATCGGAAAAGCGGCCGCAGGGCGGCTGCGCTACGTCGAGCATTTCGCCTCGACCGGCCAGGCGGTGCTGGAGAGCGCCTGTCGCATGGATCTGGAAGGCGTGATCTCCAAGAAACTGGATGCCCCCTACCATGCCGGAAGGTCGTCCACCTGGCTGAAGTCCAAATGCCGGGGTCGCGATGAAGTCGTGATCGGCGGCTGGTCGTCTGAGGGCGGCACGCGGTTCCGCTCTCTGCTCGTCGGGGTCAGGGAAAAGGGCGGTCTTCGCTATCTGGGAAGGGTCGGGACCGGCTATGGCGAGGCGGTGACGAAGACGCTTGTTCCGGCGCTGAAAGGCGTGGCGACGCAGAAGTCTCCCTTCGCCGGGGCGGGCGCACCCAAGGCGGCCAAGGACATCCATTGGGTCAAGCCGGTGCTGGTCGCCGAGGTCGAGCACGGTGGCTATACCGAATCCGGATCGCTGCGGCAGGCGGCGTTCAAAGGGTTGCGCGAAGACAAGACGGCCGCAGAGGTCACCGAGCCGCCGCAGCCGCCCACGGACATGGGCGACGCGAAGAAGACCACGACGACGGTGCGACCAGCCCGAAAGCCCGGCAAGGTGGTCGTGGCGGGCGTGACCCTCTCAAGTCCCGAAAAGGTGCTGTGGCCCGCCGTGGGCGACCGGCCGGCGATTACCAAGGCCGATTTGGCGCGCTACTACGAGGCGGCGGCCGAGCGGATCCTGCCCCATGTAGCGGGCCGGCCGACCTCGATCATCCGGGCGCCTGAGGGGATCGGCGGCGAGACTTTCTTCCAGCGTCACGCCATGGCGGGGTCGAACCCGCGGCTGAAGCTGATCGACGTCAAGACCCGGACCCCTTACGTCGCCGCCGTCGATGTCGGCGGCCTGGTCGCCATCGCCCAATCGGGCGGGCTAGAACTGCACCCCTGGGGCTGTGCGCCCGGCCAGCCGGAAGTCCCTGAGCAAATCACCTTCGACCTGGATCCCGACGAGGGGCTGGACTTCGCCGACGTCATCGCCGCGTCCAAGGTCGTGAAGGCGAAGATCGAGGCGCTGGGTCTCGCCGCCTTCGTCAAGACGACCGGGGGCAAGGGTTTGCACGTCGTCGTGCCGATCAAGACCGACGCCCGCTCGCGCGTGACCTGGGATCAGAACAAGGTCTTCGCCAAGGCGGTGGCGGAGGCCATCCGCGCCGAGGCGCCGGACCGGTTCACCACGACCTTGGCCAAGAAGGCGCGGGGCGGAAAAATCTTTATCGACTATCTGCGCAACGGGCGGATGGCGACGGCGGTCGCGCCCTGGTCGCCGCGCGCAAGGCCGGGTGCGGGGATCGCCTTCCCGCTGTCGTGGGGTCAGGTGAAGGCCGGGCTGGACCCCGCGGCATTTAACCTTTGGACCTATGCGGCCTTGCTGAAGAAGCCCGATCCGTGGGCCGAATTCCGCGCCTCGGCGGTCAGTTTGAAATCGGCGCTGAAGGCGATGGGCGTCTAGGCCGCGGTCTTCTTCTTTGCCGCAGCCTTCCTGGGCGTCGCCTTCTTTGCCGGAGCCTTCTTGGCGGCTGGCTTCTTCGTCCCCGTCGCCGACCCTTTCAGGCTGTTCCGCAATGCGGCCATCAGGTCGATGACATTGGTGTCGTCGGGTTCGCCGACATCGACCACGCCCTTGCCGCCCTTGGACTTGGCCTTGATCATGGCGCGCAGGGCGTCGTCGTAGCCGTCCTTGAAGTCGGAGGGGTCGAAGTCTGCCTCCTTCTGGCCGATGATGCGGGCGGCGATCTCGACCATGTCGGGATCGGCCTTCACGGTCGGGATGTCGTCGAAATAGTCGTCGGCGTCGCGCACCTCGTCATGGGCGCGCAGGGTGTAGGCGATCAGCCCCTTGCCGCGCACCTCCAGCGCCAGCTGGCGTTCCTTGCCGCGCAGGACCAACTGGCCCAAGGCGACCTTGCCCTGTTTTTGCATGGCGTCGCGGATGACGGCGAAGGCTTCTACGCCAGCGCCCTTTTCGGGGACCACGAAGAAGGGGTCGTCCCAGTACAGCCGGTCGATCTCGGTCTCGTCGACGAACTTGTCGATCGAGATGGTCTTGGTGCTTTCCAGCTTCACCTTGTCGAAGTCGGCGTCGTCGAACAGCACGTATTCGTCCTTGGACACCTCATAGCCGCGCACCAGATCGCTGCGCTCGACCGGCCCGGTGTCGGGATCCGTCGGCACCATGCGGATGCGGTTGTTGGTGTCGGGATTGATCAGGTGAAACCGCACATCGTTTGTGCTGGTCGTCGCGGTGTAGAGAGCCACCGGACAGGTAACAAGCGACAGCTTCAGATGTCCTTGCCAGGTGGGGCGGGCGGCCATGTCGATTCTCCTCGATCCCTGACAATGCGTCAGGGCGATTTGCGTTCGAACAGGGCCGCCGCCTGGGCATCAGGCCTTGCCTTCGAAGGCGACGCTGAAACCGCCCCACATCATGCGCTTGCCGTCGAAGGGCATGTCCATGTTCGCAAAGTCCGGGTCGTCCTGCATCTTGCCGAAACAGGCGTCGGCGGTGGCGCGGTCGGGCCAGGTCACCCAGGAGAAGACGACGACCTCGCCCTCTTGCAGCTTCACCGCCATGGGAAAGCTGGTTAGTTTGCCGTCCGGCACGTCCTCGCCCCAGGTCTCGACCTGGGACAGGGCGCCGTATTTCTGAAACAGGGGCCAGGAGGCCTCGGCGGACTTGACGTAGCGCGCCTTGTCCTCGGTTTTCACGGGGGTCAAAAAGCCGGTCACATAGGTCATCGGTCGTCTCCTCTTTCAGGGTTCAAACGTCGGCGACAGCGCGGTCCAGCGCCGCGATGTCGATCTTGATCATGCCCATCATGGCCTGCATGGCGGCCTTGGCCCGCGCGGGGTTCGGATCTGTGGTCAGTTCCATCAGGCGGCGAGGCGTGATCTGCCATGACAGGCCCCAGCGGTCCTTCAGCCAGCCGCAGGCGTTCTCGCTGCCGCCGTCGGCGAGCAGGGCGTCCCACAGCCGGTCCGTGTCGGTCTGATCCTCGGTCATCACCATGAAGGAGACGGCCTCGGTGAAGCGAAAGTTCGGTCCGCCGTTCAGCGCCAGATACTGACGACCCGCCAGCACGAACTGCACCGTCAGCACCGATCCTTCAGGGCCAGAGGGCGTATCGACCGGCGAGCGGTTGACGGCGGTGATGCGGCTGTCGGGCAGCAGGCTGACATAGAAGGCGGTCGCGGCCTCGGCGTCGCCGTCGAACCACAAGCAGGGAATGATCTTGTCGCTCATGCCGCGTCGCCCTCCGCCAACGCCGCCAGTTGATCGGCGACGGCGCCCCATCCCTGTTCGAAGCCCATGGCCTTGTGGGTTTCGGCGGCCTTTTCGTCCCAATGCCGGGCGGTGGCGGTGTAGCGGGTTCCACCGGCCTCGGGCTCGAAGGTGTCGATCCGCACGAAGTTCATGTCGCCGGCCTGCGGAACCCAGCCCTCGGTGAAGGCGCCGGTCGAGACCAGTTTGCGGCCCGGATCCACCTCCAGAAACACGCCGGAATAGGGATGCCGCTCGCCCTCGGGCGAAGCCATTTCGACATTGGCCCGCCCGCCGACGCGCAGGTCCCAATCCACGACCGGCGTGGTCCACGGGTGGGGGCAGAACCACTCGCCGGTGCGCTCGGTGTAGATTCTCCACACCGTCTCCGGCGAGGCCTTGATCAGACGGCTGATGCTCAGTTCGCGAATGTCAGCCATCACGACACCATGGCGTCGGCGGCGAAGGCTTCGGGACCGGCGGCGACGGCGGCCGGGTCCATCCACATCACCTCCCAGATGTGGCCGTCCGGATCGGCATAGCTGCGGCCGTACATGAAGCCGTAATCCTGGGACGCGTTCGGATCGCTCTCGCCGCCGGCGGCCTCCGCTTGGGCTACGACGGCGTCGACCGCCTCGCGGCTGTCCCGGGACAGGCACAACAGAACCTGGGCCGAGGCATGGGCGTCGGGGATCGCCCGGTCGGTGAAGGTGCGCCATTTGTCGTGGGTCAGCAGCATGACGTGGATCACGTCCGACACCACCATACAGGCGGCCGTGTCGTCGCTGAACATCGGGTTCCTGGTCGCGCCGACGGCCTCATAGAAGGCGATCGATAGGGGCAGGTCGGCGACCGGCAGGTTGATGAAAATCAGCTGAGCCACGGCGTTTCCTCTCCTTGTTATTTGCGAAACCTGACTCCGATGATTACGATAGTCAACTATGAAGTTAGAAAAGATAACCGATAGGGCTGGTCGCCGATATCACGACGCCTGCGGCGCCGCACACGGGCTGGACCTGATCGGCGAGCGCTGGGCCTTGCTGGTGATCCGCGAACTGATGATGGGCCCGCGTCGGTTCGGTGATCTGCGAAAGGATCTGCACGGCATTTCCGCGAACGTGCTGACCCAGCGGCTGGAGGGGCTGGAGGCTTCCGGCATCGTGACCCGCCGCAAACTGCCGCCGCCCGCCTCGGTTCAGGTCTATGAGCTGACGCCCTGGGGATACGAGATCAAGCCGGTCTTCATGGTGTTGGGCGGCTGGGCGGCGCGCTCGCCTCGCCACGACCCGACCCTGCCGATCAGCGCGGTGTCGATCATGCAGTCGTTCGAGACGATGTTCGACCCGGCCCTGGCCGGGGACGCGGCGATGTCCGTCGGCTTCGTCTTCGGCGACGAACCTTTTGTCGTCCAGATCGAAAAAGGGGCGATCACGACCCGCCGCGGCGCCACGGACGCCGCCGATGTCGTCCTGACGACCCAACCCCCGCTGGTCGCGGCCTGCGTTTACGGCAAGGTCCCGCCCGGCGCCTTCGAGGCCGACGGCCTGATGACCCTGACCGGCGACCGTGCCGTGTTCGACCGCTTTGCGGGCTTCTTCAACCTGCCGGAGAAGGCACCGGTCTGAGGCTTCAGGACAGAATGTCCAGCAGGGTTCCGGTCATGTCGTCGGCGGTGCGAAGGACGGCGGCGTTGGCGCTGAAGGCGGTCTTGGCCTGGATCCGCTCCACGATTTCCTCGGCGAGATTGTCCAGCGGCGCGGTTGCGGTGCGGCGCGCGCTGTTGTCGAACCGGTTATGCGCGGTCGTCATTCCGGCGGCGGCGATAGAAAGCGCTTGCATCGCGAAGCTCCGGACGCGGTGGGTTCGATAGCCAGACTGCGTCTTTCAGGTCAACGTCGCCTGAAGGAACAGGGTGAACGGCGTTTTCCGCCCCGCTTGCGCCCTTATTGATGTATAGAACGCCATCACTCGCCCGGCCTGAGGTCTGACCTCGGCCGGGCGCGGTCGTTTCGGCGACCGCCCTTGTCCGTTGTCCCAGGTTTCCTATGCCCTTTCCCGCCGTCCATCCCGCGCTCGACCGCGCCCTGATCAACAAGGGCTATGCCGAACCCACTCCGGTTCAGGCCGCCGTGCTGGAGGCGGAGCATGCGGATCGCGACCTGCTGGTCTCGGCCCAGACGGGTTCGGGCAAGACCGTCGCCTTTGGTCTGGCCGCTGCGCCGACCCTGCTGGGCGACAAGCCGATCTTCGGCCCCGGCGGCGCGCCGCTCTGCCTGGCCATTGCGCCCACGCGGGAACTGGCCATGCAGGTCGCGGCCGAGCTGCAATGGCTGTACGCCGACTCCGGCGCCAAGATCGCCACCTGCGTCGGCGGCATGGATGCGCGCCGTGAAGCCCGCGCGCTCAGCTTCGGCGTCCACATCGTCGTCGGCACGCCCGGCCGCCTGAAGGATCACATCGACCGGGGCAACCTGGACCTGTCCGAGCTGAAGGTCGCTGTCCTGGACGAGGCCGACGAGATGCTGGACATGGGCTTCCGCGAAGACCTGGAGCACATCCTGGACCAGGCGCCGGCCGAACGCCGGACCCTGCTGTTCTCGGCGACCATCGCGCGCGAGATCGCCACCCTGGCCAAACGCTATCAGAAGGACGCGGTCCGCATCGACGCGACCGACAAGACGCGCCAGCACGCCGACATCGAATACCGCGCCTACCGCATCGCCCCGAACGAGATCGAGCACGCGGTAGTCAACACCCTGCGCTGGTTCGAGGCGCCGCGCGCCATGGTCTTCTGCTCGACGCGCGACAGCGTGCGTCACCTTCAGTCGTCGCTGCTGGAGCGCGGCTTCTCGACCGTCAGCCTGTCGGGTGAAATGGGTCAGCGCGAGCGCACCGACGCGCTGCAGTCGCTGCGTGACGGCCGCGCCCGCGTCTGCGTGGCCACCGACGTCGCCGCGCGCGGTCTGGACCTGCCGGACCTGGGTCTGGTCATCCACGCCGAACTGCCGATGAACCGCGCCGGCCTGCTGCACCGTTCGGGCCGGACGGGCCGGGCGGGCAAGAAGGGCATCTCGGTCATGCTGGTCCCGCACTCGCGCCGTCGCAAGGCCGAGCGGTTGATGGACGAGGCCGGCGTTGACGCCGTCTGGACCGGCGCCCCGACCTTCGACGAAATCCGTAAGGCCGACGAAGGCCGTCTGCTGTCGCCCGAGTTCTTCGAGGCCGACGTCTCCGACGAGGACATGGTCGTCGCCAAGCGGATGATCGCCGAGCGTACGCCAGACGAGATCGCCGCCGCCCTGGTGCGCCTGCTGCGCAAGGAACAACCGGCGCCGGAAGAACTGTCCGATCCGGGTTCGGATCGCGGTCCGGCCAAGCGCGAGCGCACCGTGCGCAATGACGACGGCACGGCGGCCCAACCCTGGCCGGGCGACCGCCTGGGCGCCGATGACGTGGTCTGGTTCCGTCTGGACGTAGGCCGCAACAAGAACGCCGACCCCAAGTGGCTGATCCCGCTGATCTGCCGCATCGGCGGCATTTCCAAGCCTCAGATCGGCGCCATCCGCACCTTCCCCGAAGAGACGCGGTTCGAGGTCGCCAAGACCCACGAGAAAGCCTTCCGCGAAGCCGTCGCCGCCTCCAAGGACGAGGTGAAGATCACGCCGTCGGAAGCCCCGACGCCCGGCTCGATGAAGGCCAGCCGCTTCGCCGGCAAGCCGCGCGAGGATGGCGACCGTCCCTTCAAGAAGACGCCCTACAAGCGCGCCGACGGCGGCGAAGGCGACGCCCGCCCGTCGTTCAAGAAGAAGCCTTGGGCGCCGAAGGCTGATGGCGGCGCCAACCCGCGCTCGAACGCCTCGGGCGACAAACCCTATGCCAAGAAGCCCTTCAAGGCCAAGCCGGGCTTCAAGAAGGACGGCTTCAAGGGCAAGCCCAAGGGCTGATCAAATCCTCCCCCGTTCTTCACGGGGGAGGCGGACCGCGCGTAGCGGGGTGGAGGGGGCGGATACGTCTCCAACCCCGCCGCAAAGCTCATCTGTCGTCCGATCTTCAAATGACAGCTCGGCGGTCGCCCCCTCCACCGCTTCGCGGTCCCCCTCCCCCGCAGGCGGGGGAGGATCGGCGCTCTTGCCACCTACGCAATGCTGGCGCACCCTCCGCCCATGAGCACGCCGTCCGCACCTGAGGGCCGTTACGCCTCCTTCGAGGCCTTCTATCCCTATTACATCCACGAGCATTCCAACCGGACGTGCCGGCGCATCCACGTCGTCGGCACCTTTCTGGTGATCTCGGCCTTCGTCGCCTTCGTGGCGACGCGGAACGCCTGGTGGCTGCTGGCCATGCCGCTGCTGGGCTACGGCTTCGCCTGGGTGGGGCATTTCTTTTTCGAAAAGAACCGGCCCGCGACGTTCAAATATCCGCTGTGGAGCCTGATGGGCGACTTCCGCCTGTTCTTCGAGACGGTGACGGGCAAGCGCCGCTTCTAAGGCCAGCATTTCAAGCTGCACGGTTCGGCGAAACGGAATAGTCTCCGCCTGCGGCGTTGCGCCGCTGCTGGAGGGAGCATCATGAAATCCATCGCCGTCATCGCCGCTGCGTCCGTGCTGCTCGCCCCTGGCGTCAGCCTGGCCCAGAAGAGCGGAGCCAAGCCCGACTTCACCCTAGACCCCAACTACGGTTCGGTGCGGCTGGAGACCGGCTTCACGCCCGATCCCTGGACCAAGTCCATCCTGGCGGGCGGCTCGATCGCCGCCTCGGCCGCCCAATCGGGCTGTGAGGGCAAGGTTAGCGCCGCGCCCGACCTGCAGCTGAACTTCGAAGCCGGCGATCTGGACCTGACCATCAAGGCGGTCGCCAGCGAGGACACGACGCTGCTGGTCAACAGCCCCGGCGGCCGCTGGTACTGCGACGACGACAGCGGCGGCGACCTGGACCCGATGGTGACCATCTCCAATCCCGAGAGCGGCCGTTACGACATCTGGCTGGGCACCTATAACGACAACATGGTCCAGTCGACGCTGCAGATCAGCGAACTGGGCGGCACGGACACGACGGCGGGCGCGGCGCCCAATTTCGACCTAGAGCCCAACTACGGCACGGCCAATCTGCGCGGCGGCTTCACGCCCGACCCCTGGACCAAGTCGATCCTGGCCGGCGGCTCCTCGCCCGCCTCGGCCGCCAAGGCGGGCTGCGAAGGTTCGGTCAGTTCAGCCCCGGACATCCAGATCTTCTTCGAGCCCGGCGACGCCGATCTGACCTTCCGCGTTCGCGCAGACGAGGACACAACCCTGCTGATCAATACGCCCAACGGCCGTTTCTATTGCGACGACGACGGCGCGGGCGGCGTCGATCCGAAGGTGACGATCACCAACCCCCAGAGCGGCCGCTATGACATCTGGGTCGGCACATATAATGGCTCGATGGTGCAGTCGACGCTGGAAGTGTCCGAGTTGGACTGATCGGCGTAAGCCATCAGACACGAAAACGCCGGCTGACCTTCGTGGTCAGCCGGCGTTTTTCATGATCGGCCGGATCAGTTGGAAGCGGTGGTCCAGGCCGGGGGGCAACCGTCGAAATCGCCGGCGTCCACGATGGTCAGGGTGCGCATGTTCAGGCGTTGCGCCTGGTTCATCGAGCCGCGACCGTTGCCGGTATAGAGGTCGATCTTCTGGCCCTTGATCGCGCCGCCGGTGTCGGAGGCGTACCAGTAGCCGTCGTGGATCGAACCGTCGGCCAGACGCATGCCGACCGTTTCGCGGATGAACAGCTTGGTGCGGCGCGGGATCACGCGGGGATCGACCGCGACGGTGCGCATGGCGATCGGACGGCAACCCAGCGAATCGTTGCCCGTCGCGCCGCCGCCGCCTGCGTGATAGAGGCGCGCCGAGGCGCGCCAGTCCGGATCGGAGGCCATCAGCTCGGCCTGTTCGGCGTTCAGGGCGGTCTCGACTTCATCGGAACCGACGATGGCGGCAGGGGTTTCAGTCCTGACTTGATCCGCCGCTACGACGTCATTGTAGGGGACAGGCGCGCTCGTCACAGACGATACGGCAGCCCAAAGCATGGCGATAGCAGCGGATGCGCCGATCATGAGTTTCGCTCAGGAGACACCGGCTCCCAACGCCGCCGGCGCTGGCCTTGTCGCGTTAACCTGTGGCGGAAAAGTGGCGAAACCCGCCCTGGCGCTGTCTGTTACGATTTGTTTCTAGGTTAACGCCCTGTTTTGTATAATCAATTTATCCCCAGTCTTCGCGTTTGGGGACGACGCCGCTGGCGTCAGAACTTGATGTTGAGGCCCGCCTGAAGCACCGGCAGGACCTTGTAATCATCGGCCTCGGCCTGAATCTCACGCTCTTCCTGATCCAGACGCGAACGGAAGGTAGGGTCGTTCGACAGCGTGCCGCCGCGAGCGTCCAGATTCACTTGCGGCGCATCGCCAAAGGCCGCGCCGGCCAGAATGCGGAAGCCGAGCCTTCCGCCGCGTGTGAAGGTGTTGTCATAGCCCAGGCCGACGAACGGCGCGGTGCTCTCCAGGTCGATGCGCCCGGTCAATGTCCCGACCTGGGCCGGGGTGAAGGTCGCGCCGCCGACATTGACGTTTCCGGTGGGCGTCGCATCCAGATCGACCTTGCGATCGCCGAAATAGGCCCCGCCCGAGATCAGAAAGCCGTTGCGGAACGGATGCAGGTCCACGAAGGCGCCCGGCGACTTGAAGTCGATCTTGGCGTCGTAATCGATACCCTTGTAGGTCTGGTCCCGGTCCCATTTCAGCACGTCATAGCCGCCGCGCAGCACCACGACCGGGCTGAGCGCGAACTGGGCCTGAAGGCCGGCGCCCGGCGTGCCGACCTGGGCGCCGACGGCGAACCGGCCGTCGGCCTGCGCCAGGGCCGAGGTGGCGGGCAGGGCGGCCGTGATGACGGCGGCGATCAGCAGGGTCTTCATGGCGTGCGGGTCCGAAACGGCAGGGTTCTCTTAACCTTGCCGGCCAGCTCTGAAGATTGGGTTACGCCGCCCAGTCGCCGGGCGCCGTGTCACGCCTCGCCTCTGCCTCGCGCACGGCCTCCGCCGCGCGGTCCAGCACCTCCAGCCCGGCGCCGGGCTTGATCGCCTCAACCGTCAGAATGCGACGGAACGCCCGCGCGCCCGGCCGGCCGTGCATCAGGCCCAGCATATGCCGCGCCATCGCAGGCAGGGCGACGCCCTCATCTAGACGCGCGGCCATATAGGGCCGATAGCGCTCCAGCGCGGCGAAGGCGTCGGTGTCCTCGACCGGCGCGCCATACAGGCGACGATCCGCCTGACCCAGAATGGCCGGCTCGTGATACGCGACGCGGCCCAGCATGACCCCGTCCAGCTTGACGCCGTCGACCTCGGCCAGATGCGCCTCGGCCGCGTCCATTGAGGCGATGCCCCCATTGATCGAGATGTTCAGATGCGGCCGCTCGCGCTTCAGCCGGCGCACCAGATCATAGTCCAGCGGCGGCACGTCGCGGTTCTCCTTGGGCGACAACCCCTTCAGCCAGGCCTTGCGCGCATGGACGACGAAGACCTCGATCCCGACGGCGGCGCAGGCGTCCACCGTGGCGAACAGGCTGACGGCTGGATCCTGATCGTCCACGCCGATGCGGCATTTGACGGTCGCGGGCACGCTGACGGCCTCGGCGATGGCCGCCATACAGTCCGCCACCAGCTCCGGCTCGCGCATCAGACAGGCCCCGAACCGGCCCGACTGCACCCGGTCCGACGGGCAGCCGACGTTCAGATTGATCTCGTCATAGCCGAACGCCTCGCCGACCTTGGCGGCCTCGGCCAACTGCGCCGGATCCGACCCGCCCAGCTGCAAGGCCACCGGATGCTCCAGCGCATCGAACCCCAGCAGCCGCTCGCGATCCCCATGCAACACCGCCGGCGCCGTCACCATCTCGGTGTAGAGCAAGGCCCGGCTCGTCAACGCCCTGTGAAACGCCCGGCAATGCCGATCGGTCCAGTCCATCATCGGGGCGATGGACAGCGTGCGGGAGGCTTTCAGGGACATAGGGTTGCGGCTTGACCGGCGATGCAGGGGCGACTGCGGGTGCCCATACGCCATTTCCGCGCTGCCGTGAAATCAGAGCTCCCAATGCACAGGTGTAGCCGGAGAGGCGTCCCGTGCCGGATCACACGGGACGCTTTGGTCACGCTTAGCGGCGGGCGCGCAGTTCCAGTTCGCCGATGCGGCGGCTCAGGTAGGCCGTGTCGTCGGACGAGGGGCTGGTGCGGCTGTAGGCGGCGTCCAGGCGAGCGAGATCGCCGGCCTCGACGCGGATGTCGGCGGCCTCGGTGCGGCTGACGACGCCCGAACGCTCGGCGGCGGTCAGGGCGGTTTCCAGGTTCGCCAGACGGGTGCGGGCGGGCAGGTTGGCGGACGGCGTCTGTCCGGCTGGGCCGTCGCCGACCCGCAGGTCCAGGGCGTCCAGACGGGCGTCCAGATCGGCGCGCTCGCTGGCGCTGATCGATCCATCGGCGCTGTAGCGGCTCTCCAGCTGGATCAGGGCCTGATAGTCGGACTTCAGGCGCGTCGCCTCTGTGCGGGTGATGCGGCGCGCGGTCACGGCGGCGTTGACGCGGGTCTCGAAGTCCGCACGGCCTTGGGCGACGGTGTCCATGTCGGCATAGCCCGAGGCGCCGGCTTCCAGCGTCTGGGTCAGGGCGGTGTAGCGGGCGTTCAGATCGGCGCGTTCCTGGGCCGAGATGCCGCCGACGGCGTATTGGTTCTCCAAATCGACCAGCGCCGAATAGTCGGCGCGCAGCCGGGTCGCGGCCGAGGCGGAGACGCTTCCGGCGCGCACGCTGGCGTCCACGCGGGTCGAGAACTGGCTCTGGCCGTCACGCAGCGGACGGCTGCCGCGCAGCCAGGCCTGATCCATCGCCGACAGGCCCAGACGATCGCCGAACAGGGCGCCCACGACTGCGCCCAGCCGATCCTGGGTCGTCGAAGGATATTGCGTCTGGGCTACTGCCGCGCCGCCCGCGAGGGTCAGGGCGGTGGTGGCGATCAGGGCGAGGCGGACGTTGCGCATGGGGAGGCTTCTTGTCGGTTGATGTCAGCCGACAAAACGATGGTCGTCCGGCTTGGTTGCCTGCCTGCGTCTCAGTCGCGGATGAAGTGCGGCACGAAGCGCGAGGTGTTCCTCGTGATGCGCCCCGTGTCCTCGCGCAGGCTGATGCCCGCCGGTTCGGTTCCCACGACCCAAGACCCGACGATCACATGGTTGCCGTCGAACAGGGGCGGATCGCACAGCGCCTGGCGGATGTGACGTCCTTCGCCATAGCCGCCGTCCACCACCTCTGCGGCGCTGACGCCCTGGTCGATCAGTTCGACATTGTCGCCCTCGCGCGAGAACAACGGCTTGCGCACATAGGACGAGCCCAGCGCCGCCTCGGCCGGATCACCCTCGAAATAGCTTTCCAGCAGGTTGGGGTGGCCCGCATGCCGCTCCCACAACAGAGGCAGGATGGCCTTGTTGGACAGGATGCTCTTCCACGCCGGCTCCAGCACGGTCACGTCCGCCGTCGGCAGGGGCGCGGCGTAGTCGTCGCGCAGCATCTGCTCCCAGGGATAGAGCTTGAACATCGCCTGGATGATCCAGTTCTCGTGGTCGACGAACCGGCCGTCGGCGTTCAGCCCGATCTGGTCGATAGCGACGAACTGGGGTTCCAGCCCGGCCTGCTGGGCCAGGTCTTCTAGGAAGCGTACCGTCTGGCGGTCCTCGACGAAATCGGCGTCCGAGGCGAAATGCACGAAGCCGCCGTTCGGGAAGATGGCGCGGAAGCGATCGACCAGCTTCTCATGCAGGCTGTTGAACTGATCCGCATCGGCGGGCAGGGCGCCGGCCTTGATCTGGTCCTCCAGCCACAGCCATTGAAACACCGCCGTCTCATAGATGCTGGTCGGGGTGTCGGCGTTGTATTCATACAGCTTGGCCGGACCCGTCCCGTCCCCCGAGCCGGCATAGGCGAAGTCGAACCGGCCATAGAGGGACGGGTCGCCCCGCTTCCAGCTGTCGGCCACATAGTCCCGCATGGTCTCGGGAATATCGAGCTGTTCCATCAGCCGCTCGGACTGAACCGCCTCGTTGACCAGCTCCAGGCACAGGCCGTGCAGTTCCTCGGTCGGCGCCTCGATCCCGTCCTCGATCTCGGCCAGCGAAAAGGCATAGGCCGCCGTCTCGTCCCAATAGGGTTTGCCGTCGGTGTGGCGCCAGGTGAAGCCGAGTTCCTCGGCCTTGGCGTCCCAGTCGGTGCGGGGATCGAAGCGCAGACGCTCCATGGATCAGGCCGGGTCTTTGTCGGGCGTGGATTGGCCGATGCGCGGCGTGACCACCGTCACCTCCGGCTGGCTCAGGCGCGCCAGGACGTCGTCGGCCGAGGAATGGCCGGGCAGAATGCCGGCCTCGCGCAGCTTGGCGTCCAGGTCCGCGCCGGTGCGACGATCCTCCAGCGCCTGGCTGGCGTTCAGCTTCTCTTCCTGGATCGCCTGGCGCTGTTTGATGCGTTGCAGACTGTCCGCCGCCGAGCCGATGCGCGACTGGGCGCCGGCCGAGTTCAGGGCGACCGACGTCTGGGCCTTCTGGACGGAATCGTTGACCTTGACGATGTCGATCTCGCGACGAAGCGTCTCGATCTTCTGGTCTGTCGAGGCGATGGCCGTGCGCAGGCGCGTCTCGGCCGTCTTCATGTCCTCGATCAGCGGGCCGCGGCTGGTGATCTCGGCCTCCAGCTCGGCGATGCGGCCGGCGACTTCGCGCGCCAGATCGGTCTTGCCCTGACCCAGGGCGGTGCGGGCCGAGCTTTCGTATTTGGCGATCTGGTCGCGGAAGCTGGCCATCTCGTTTTCGGCCATGCGGCGGCGCGCCACCAGGCCGGCCAGGTCATCGCGGGCCTTGCCCTGAGCGTTGTCGGCGTCGCGGATTTCCTGGTCGAGGATCTTCAGCGCATTGGCGTCGACGACGCCCTGGGCCGCATCGTGGGCCGAGCCGCGGAACAGGGCGGACAGTTTTCTGAGCATGGACATGGTCGGTCTTCCGGGATCAGGCGGCGTCGGCGCCGAAGGTTTCACGCAGTTCGGTGGCGTCGATCGCATTCTCGGCCAGGGTGCGCAGTTCGATCAGGATGGTCTGAAGCGTCGTCTTGCAAGAGAGTTCGCCCATCAGCTCATACACGTCTTCGCCACCGACATTGGTGATGGCGAAGTTGGACAGGGGCACCACGCGCTGGGCCTTCAGCAGAAACTCGTTGAAGGCGTGGCGATCCTTTTGCTCGGCGACGGGCCACAACAGGACCGAGCAGACGATCTGGGCGCCGCCGACGCTCAGATAGACCGGCAGGTCGCCGTATTCGTGCATGGTCGCCAGCAGCACCGGCTCGGCGCCCTCGACGACGCGCAGGGTCATTTCGCCGTCACGCAGCAGGGTTGAGCCGTCCAGCGCCGCCTTGATGGCGGGCACGGTCCAGGGGGTCTCGATCACGGCGTCCATTTGATGGTCGTCTCCAGGGGTGATGGAATCGGAAGTGGGGCGGCGCGGGCGTGGGACAAGCTGCGGCCCACGCGTTGAATCGGTGACGATGGCGCGCACGGCCGCCTTGACGTCGTCGCGGGCGGCGGCCGGCACCCAAAGCTCCAGCTTGACCAGGCCCGCCTCACGACGCGCCTGTCGCCACGCACGAATGCGGTCGTTGGCGGCGGAAGGGGGCGATGTGTCGTTTGGCATATCGTTACATGAAACGCGTAACATGAACGCTTGACTTGACGCAAGATCGGACGGAATGTCGCGCCATGAACCGCCTCATTCGGTCGCATCGCTTCTGTTCGCTCGCCGTCGGCGCGCATCGGGCCTAGATAGTCGCCCATGTTCAAGAAGCTTTTTGGATCGTCGGACAAGGCTGCGCCTGCCAATCGACTGGCGACGGTGCGCAACATCACCGTGGGCCGCACCGTGTCGTTGGACCCGCTGGCTTGGCGCAGGCTGGGCGACGAGACCCATTTCACCCTGGACCGCGACGTGCTGGACATCTCGGCGCAGGGGCTGGTCAGCCTGGACAGCGGCCAGTACGTCCATCGCTTCTACACCGACGACCACGTCATGCTTCAGGCCATGAGCGACGACGAGGCCGGGCTGGAATCCTACGACTTCAGCCTGTTCGTGCCCTGGACCTCGGCCTATCCGCCGGCAGAGCGCGAACGCCGCATCTGGCGCGACCGCCTGTCGGCGCCGGTCTTTCACGGCGCGGCCGAAGAACTGCCCGACTATCCCCGCTTCTGGTTCGCCGAGAGCGACGCCATCCAGCCGCCCGTCACCCTGTGGGAGACGATCTGGGACGACCGCGCCGCGACCGCGCCCTATGCCAAAATCTTCCAGACCTGCATGCTGTATGCGCGCGAGTTGGGCGGCGGGCGCGAACTGATGCTGGCGCTTGAGCAGCAGCCCGAGGGCGGCGACACCACGCACGAAATCATGATCGGCATTCCGCTGGAAATGGCCGAGTTCCGCGCCTGATCGCGCAATCCGAGGGGGCAAGACCGATGTTCGACTGGTTCATTTTTCAGCAGGGGGCGATCGCCTTCCTGATCGCCTTCGCCATGGCGGGCGCCTTCACCCTGGCCTTCAAACTGATCTACCAGTGGGTCACGCCGTATCACGAACATACGCTGATCCGGGAAGGCAACACGGCCGCCGCCATTGCTCTTGGGGGCGCCCTGATCGGCTATGTCCTGCCTCTGGCCTCTGCCCTGTCGCACACCGTCAGCCTGATGGAGTTTGCGGCCTGGGCCCTTCTGGCCGGCGTGATCCAGATCGTCGTCTTCGTCGCCATCAGCCGCATGGCCTTCCGCAACCTGGTCGTCCGCATCGAGGCGGGCGAGATCGCCGCGGCTGTCTATCTGGCCTCCATCTCCATCTGCGTCGGCCTGCTCAACGCCGCCTGCATGACGTCGTGAACCCATGACCGACCCCAAAGACCTGCCCCAGAACCTGGCCAAGACCGACACCATGCGCAGGCTCAAGCGCTCGCGCGTCCTGCACGTCAGCAGCCTGATGGCGACGGCCAGCTTCTCGCTGGCCGCCTGCGGCTCGCCCCAGCGTGTCCCGGCGCCTGAGCCCGAACCGACCCTGGCCTATCAGTCGCTGGACGAGTGCAAGGCCGCCAACGACATCCCCGACAACGAATGCGACGCCGCCCTGACCAAGGCTCAGCAAGAGGCCGCAAAGACCGCGCCGCGCTACGCCACCCGCGAGGAGTGCGAGGGCCAGTGGGGACCGTCGCAGTGCCAGCCGAACAGCAACGGCGGCTCCTTCTTCACCCCGCTGCTGACCGGCTTCATCGTCGGCCAGATGCTGAACGGTGGCGGCTATCGCGGCGGCGGACCGCTGTATCGTGACCGCGAGGGGCGGCTGTCCAACGGCTACGGCGGCGGCTACGCCTACCGCGACTATCGCACCGGCAAGACCCTGACCAATGCGCGCGAGCATGGCGACGTCGCCCGTCAGGCCCCGACGCGGGTGCAGAGCCGCACCACCGTCGTCTCGCGCGGCGGCTTCGGCGGCGGCGGCCGGGGCTACGGCGGCTGATACAGTTCTGGCGCCGGGCGCCGGTCTTCCCCTAATAGGGATCGCTCCTACGCTTCACGACAGACCGGACCGCCTCGCCTCATGACCGCATCGCCGCCCCCGAACGGAGGCCTGGACGTCGAACGCTGGGGCGACCCCGAGGATCCCATCGTCCTGCTGATCGGCGCGCCCGGGCATCTGTCCGGCGACTGGCGCCGGTCTGTGCGCGCGCTGGTCGAGGCCGGCCGCCACGTCATGCTGACTGCCGACTTCGACGCGGCGGATGACAGCTCCGCCGCCCTGCGTCGACTGCTGACCGAGCTTCCCTCTCGCCCGGCCATCGTCTGTTCCGACACGACGCTGGAGGCCGTCGCGCCTGCGCTCACCGTCACCGGCCCGGCCCTGGCCAGCTGTCTGGTGGTCGTCGCCGAAGGGCAGGGGGCTGTCTCGCCCGAGCTTGAGACACAGTTGGCCGGCGTTCCGATCCAGACGATCGCGCGCGCCGAGGCGCCGGACGCGGTCGAGGCCGAGAACGCCGCCCTCCTGGGCTTCCTCGAACGCCACGCCCCGCGCGACGCCCTGCATTATCATGCCGGCTCCGACCCGCGCACCCTGCGCGACGCCCTGGGCTGTTTCGCCACCGGGGTCACGGTGGTTACGACGCTGGACGAGGCCGGACAGCCCGTCGGCCTGACCGCCAACTCCTTCTCCTCGGTGTCGCTGGATCCGCCGCTGATCCTGTTCTGCCTGGCCCGCTCGTCCACCAATGTCGACCGCTTCCGCCAGGCCGAACATTTCGCCATCAACGTCCTGCATATCGGCCAGCAGCCGACCTCCGGCGTATTCGCCCGGTCTCACGCCGACCGGTTCCAGGACGTCGCGTGGGAGACCTGGGACACCGGCGCGCCCATCCTCTCGGGCGCCCTGGCCAGCTTCGAATGCGGAACCGAGCAGATCGTCGAGGCCGGCGATCACCTGGTCATCATCGGCCGCGTCAGGCGCGCCCGGTTCGAGCCGCGCCGCGATCCGCTGCTCTATTTCCGGGGCAAGTATCGGCGGCTGCACTTTTCCTGACCGGCCGGGATCGCTATCTCTCGCCCGAAATAGAGGAAGCCGCACCATGTCCGCCGATCCCGTCGTCATCGTCTCCTACGCCCGCACCCCGATGGGCGGTTTCCAAGGCGCGCTGTCCGACGCCAAGTCCACTGACCTGGGCGCCGTCGCGGTCAAGGCGGCGCTGGACCGCGCCGGCCTCGATCCGCAGAAGGTCGAGCAGATCATCATGGGCTGCGTCCTGCCTGCGGGCCTGGGCCAGGCGCCGGCGCGTCAGGCGGGCATGGGCGCGGGTCTGCCCACCTCGACCGAGGCGACCACCATCAACAAGATGTGCGGCTCGGGCATGCAGGCGGCCATGATGGCGCACGATGCGCTGGCCGCTGGTTCGGCCGACGTGATCGTGGCGGGCGGCATGGAGTCCATGACCAACGCCCCGTATCTGATGCAAAAGCACCGGGGCGGCGCGCGCATCGGCCACGACGTCATTTCTGACAGCATGTATCTGGACGGGCTGGAGGACGCCTACACCCCCGGCAAGCTGATGGGCCAGTTCGCTGAGGACACGGCCAAGGACTATCAGTTCACCCGCGAACAGCAGGACGCCTACGCCATCGAAAGCGCCGGCCGGGCCAAGCGCGCCCAGGAATCAGGCGCATTCGACGCCGAGATCGCCTCGGTCGAGGTCAAGACGCGCAAGGGTCCCGTCACCGTCGACCGCGACGAACAGCCGACCAAGTCCGACCCGTCCAAAATCCCCAATCTGAAACCCGCCTTCGGCAAGGACGGCACCATCACCGCGGCTTCCGCCGCCTCGATCTCGGACGGCGCCGCCGCCCTGGTCATGATGCGCCAATCGACGGCCGAGGCGCTGGGTCTGACGCCGATCGCCCGCGTGGTCAGCCAGGCCGCCCACGCCCACGAGCCGCACCTGTTCACCACGGCCCCGGTCTTCGCCCTGCAAAAGGCGCTGAAGAAGGCGGGCTGGAGCGCCGACGACGTCGATCTGTGGGAGGTCAACGAGGCTTTCGCCATCGTGCCGATGATCGCCATGCAGGAACTCGGCATCCCCCACGACAAGATCAACGTCAACGGCGGCGCCTGCGCCTTGGGCCACCCGCTTGGAGCTTCAGGAGCACGCGTCCTGACCACCCTGCTGTCCGCCCTGAAAGCCCACGGCAAGACCCGCGGCATGGCCGCCCTCTGCATAGGCGGCGGCGAAGCCACCGCCATGGGCGTGGAGTTGGTTTAAGCAACTACACATTCCTTCGCGGATTGAACATTGGAAGTGTCGGTACAGACGGTGGGCGCTCTGTAGGTCTGTTTTGGATCTTGTGGCGGCATGGCAACTGACCGTGTCGTCTAGCGTGGGACACAACCGGTCCGATTGTGCGGGACGTCTCATACCTGTAGTTCAAAAAAGGACTGTCGCTGGAATCCTTATCCAATGCCCTTGGTGCTTACGCCCGAAGTTCCCGTCCACGACTATACCGAAGGTCGCCAGTCCGAGACCCACAGCAGGGCTTTACCCGGCGGCGGCTACGTCACGGTTTGGTCCGGGTCTGGGGTCGAAGACAGAGGATATGGCGTCTATTTGCAGCGGTATGACGAGGCCGGCGTCCGCATAGGCGGTCCGATTCTTGTGAATACCACCACCGTATATTCGCAACGCAATCCGCAGGTCGCCGTCCTCGAATCTGGCGGTTTCGCCGTCGTGTGGGATGACACCATTCCTGGCGTCGCCGGAAGCCGGGGGCTCTTTACCCAAACCTTCGATGCGTCAGGCGCTCGGACCGGCGGTGAAACACAGGTCAGCCCGGGCGGCTCTACACATCAGATCGCGGCCATGCCTGATGGGGGCTTTGTCGTGACTTGGACCCAGTCGAGCGAGTATCCGTTCACCGACGTCTCGGCGCGCCTTTATGATGCATCGGGTCAGCCTCGCGGTCCGGCATGGATCATGGACCGGGACCAGTTTGCTGGTCAGTCAAATGTCGCGACAGCCGATGCGGGTTTCATCGCCGTATGGCGCGCCACAAACGCCGGCGTTACGACCATTGCCGTGCAAACCTATGACAACTTCGGCGCTCGGGTTGGGGAAACGCTGCATCTGACGCAGCCCGTTGGGCTGACAACGACCGAGATCGTTCGCTTGACCGACGGCAAGTTCGTCTTGGTCTGGGGTCAAGCCGACGGTCTACACGGACAGATTATGACCGCCTCTGGACAAGTGTTCGGCGAACCCTTCCTTGTACAGCAGAATACGACAGGCTCATCGCTTTCGCACTCCGTCGTGGCAACGCCCGACGGCGGTTTCACCGTCGCCTGGGACCAGTTTGCTTCTGGCCGGGGCGTCATCGCTTTAGCCTCGTTCTTCGAGGACGGCACGCGAAACGGAAATACGGTAACGGTGCGTAGTGGTCAGACGCCGGGAGAGCCGCCGGGCCTGCTTGTCCTGGCGAACGGCGATGTCGTGGTGACCTATGCGCGTTATGTCGGCGACTCGATCAATTTTTATGATGTCTTCCAGGCTAGGTTGACAGCCGTTCCAAACATTCTGGAAGGCTCGGCAAGCGCCGATGTGCTGACAGGCTCGAGGGCGAGCGATCGTCTGCTGGGGCATGACGGCAAGGATTTTCTTATGGGGATGGACGGGAACGACATCCTGATCGGCGGAAACGGTAACGATCGTCTCGATGGCGGAGCCGGCTGGGATGAGGCCGTCTTTTCCGGCGCCGCGTCGGACTACAAGATCATGATGACGCCTGAAGGCGAGTATGTGGTCAGCGGTCTGGACGGCTACGATACCCTGTCGGGGATCGAAATCCTGAGGTTCGATGACCGCACGATCGATCTGACGCGGATCGTCTGCTACCCTCAACCGGCGTCCGCCGCTAGCCCGATGGAAAGCACGCCTGCTGCATTCGCTCTTGCCGATGCTCCGTCTCCAACCCTACCGATCATTGACCTCGGATTGGCCGCTTCGCTGCACCTGATCGCCCCGCCCGATTGGGTTTGGTAGAGGGTCAGCGGTCGGTCTTGATGGCGAGGCCCTGCTAAGCCGCGAACGCCGCGCGGATCGGCTGCACCGTCTGGTCGGGGCGTTTGACCGGCAGGTCGAAGCTGACGACCGTGCCGACGCCCGGCTGGCTTTCCATGCTCAGCTGGCCGCCGTGCATCTCGATCAGGGACTTGGTCAGGGCCAGGCCCAGGCCGGTGCCTTGGGTGGTCTTGGAATGCTGGCCCTCGACCTGTTCGAACGGGCGGGCGAGGCGCACCAGGTCCTCGGGCGCGATGCCGATGCCGGTGTCGGCGCAGGCGACGCGGATGCGGTCCTCGCCCTGCGCGCCAGTGAAGGGTTTCAGCGACACGACGATGGAGCCGCCCTCGGGCGTGAACTTCACGGCGTTGGAGATCAGGTTCAGCATCACCTGTTTGACGCCGCGTTGATCGGCCTCGATGTCGGGCAGGTCGCCGGCCTCGACCGCGATCTTCAGGCCCGCTTCCTGCACCTTGCCGCGCATCAGCCGCACCGCGTCCTCGCACACCTCGCGCAAGGACACCGGCTCATAGTGCAGGGTCATCTTGCCGGCCTCGATCTTGGCCATGTCCAGCACGTCGTTGATCAGGCTGAGCAGGTGCTGGCCCGACTTCAGGATGTCGCCGGCGTATCCCTTGTATTTCTCGTTCAACGGCCCGAACAGCTCGCTGGCCATGATTTCCGAGAAGCCGTTGATGGCGTTCAGCGGCGTACGCAGCTCGTGGCTCATATTGGCCAGGAACTCGGACTTGGCCTGGTTGGCGGCCTCGGCCCGGGTCATGGCCACCTCGTATTTACGCGCCAGCAGCGACAGCTTCTCCTGGCTGGATTCCAGCTGGTCGACGGTGGCGCGCAGATCGTCGGCGGCGCGTCGGCGCTCGGCCTCCTGGCGTTTGATGGCGGTGATGTCGGCGGCGGTGACGACCGAGCCGCCTTCGGAGGTGAACCGCTCGGACAGTTGCAGCCAGCGCCCGTCGTTCAGCTCAACCTCGCGCAGGCCCGCACGACCGCTGGCCGGACGATGCTCGGCCTTTATGGCCAGGCCGGCGATCCGGTTCAATTCGTCCTTCATCGCGCCACGCCGCACCACCCCGTGATCGAAGCCGAAGGCGTCCTCGAACGCCTGGTTCCACAGGATCAGCCGCCCCTGACGATCGAACAGGACGAAGGCCTCGGAGATGCTCTCCACCCCGTCGCGCAGCCGGCTTTCGGCGGCCTGGGCGGCGGCCTTGGCGCGGCGGGCTTCGGTGATGTCTAGCGCCACGCCCAGGATGGCGGAAAAGCCCATGTCGCCGCGCTCGCCGCGCGCCTGGCCCCGCGCATCGATCCACCGCGCCCGCCCGTCCGGTCCCGGCACCGGGAAGGTGATCTCAAAGGCGCCATAGGCCGCCGCCTGGCGCAGGGCGTGGCGGAAATCTTCCTGAAAGCGCGGATGGACGCGGCCGATCACATCCTCGGCGTCGGTCACACCGCCGCGCGAGAAGCCCAGCAGCGCGGCCATATAGTCCGACAGCGATACCTCGCCCTTGGCCAGATCCCACTCCCACACCCCGCACCGCGCGGCTTCGACGGCGATGCGGAACCGCTTTTCGGTGGCCACCCGTTCGCGGTGCTGGCGCGTCTGGCGCAGGCCGTAGAGGACGAACAGGACCACGACCCCGACCCCCAGCATTAGCGGCGCGAGCACCACCCAGGCGTCGTCGAAGAAGGAAGCGGTCGTCCCCTCCGAGATCGCGACCGCATAAGGACCGCCCGCGCGGGCCTGGGCGGCGGAAGCAAGGCCGGCCTGGCCCCCCAGCGTCACGGCGCGCGGGTCGGCCTGATCGACCAGGGCCGAGGCATCAACGCCGATCAGGGTGCGGATGGGTTGGCCGATCTCGGCGGCGCGCGCCGAGGCCAGCACCACGCCGCCCGCCGACACGATCCGCGTCTCGCCGCCTTTCGGCAGGACCGGCGCGATCCGCGCCTCCAGCCTCAGGCCGTCGGCATTGGCCTGGCCGGCGACGACCGATCCTTCGCCCTTGGCGGCCTGCACAGTCTCGCCGGGACCGACCAGGGTGAAGGCGACCTTGGGCGCAGCGGCCTGCGCGGCCTCGACGACCTCTATGGGGGCGCGTTTGTCGGCGATGGCGGTGCGGCCGGCGGCCAGGCCCGCTTCGGCCGACTGGATCAAGGCGCCGGTCTGGCTGGCGACCAGGTCTGCATTTAGCTTGAGATTTTCAGCTTCCAGGCGGCTGATTTCGCGGGTCGGCCGGCTGAACTCGCGCGACGCCATCAGGGCATAGGCGGCCGCGATCAGCGCCAGGACCAGGACGGCGATCCGCAACCAGGCGGGCGCGCCGGCGGCGCGGTCGGAGGCGCGACGCCCCGACCGATTTTCCCGCCGCTCCTCGTCCCGCAAGCCCCGACCCTCCGACAAACACTTCGTTGTCGGAATCTAGGCTGCGTCGCGGATTCGTGTCGAGGCTCGGCGCGCGCTTTTGACGGGTTTTTAAGCGGCGGCGACCGGCGACAGCAGGCGGTCGGGCGCGGGCTCCAGCACTCGCGTCACCCCATGCAGCACATCACGCGCCTGTCGGGCCAGGGTCAGGACGGCCGGCGGCGCATCGTCGGGCGTCTCGGCGACCAGATCCACCAGATCCTGGGCCAGGCGCATCAGTTGGGGCGCGGCGGCGATCAGGCGGGCCTGAAACTCGATCTGCTGGGGATCGCGGTCGTATTCGGCGCCCGGCACGCGCCAACCGCCCCAGTCCGCCCGATCGGTCACGACGACCGGATAGGTGCCGGGGTGGGGGTGATGCAGGCAATCCTCGGGCAGTTGCCACTTGTTGCGCGCGCGCAGCAGCCGCCAGTCGCCCAACCCCTGATCCGAGGCCGGGTCATCGGTTGCCAGCAAAAGCTCGTTGGCGGTGAATTCGCGCCCCAGACCGACGTCATAGGTGACGCGCACAGGCTCTTCGAACCCCTTGGCCCAGACGGGCTGGACCTGTTCTATAAAGGCCCAGGCGCCGACGCACTCGACCCAGACCTTCTGACCCTTCTGGAACTGTGCGCGCGCCATGCAATCCTCCGATATTCGAGGGAACAGCATGAACGACGATCCTTGACGCCCGGTGTCGGGGCGCGGTTACGCAGGTCTTAACGCGAAATGCTTTCCAGCGTCTCGCCGGCGTATTTCTCTTTCACGCGCGTCGACAGGTCGCCCAGCGACACGACGCCGACCACGCGGCCATGCTTGTCCACGACCGGGGCGCGTCGGATCTGCTTGGCGCCCATCAGGTCCAGCACGACCTTCAGGTCGTCGGTGTCCAGCACCGTCTGCGGATCGCGGGTGATGAACTCCACTACCGAGGCGCTCGAGGCGGCGCCCGTCGCCAGGGCGCGCACCACGATGTCGCGGTCGGTGATGGTGCCGATCAGCTGATCGCCGTCCGCCACGGGCACGAAGCCGAAGCCGCCCTTGGCCATGCGGCTGGCCACGTCCTGGATGGTGTCGGCGGGCCGGGCCAGGTGCACGTCCTTGGTCATCACGTCGCGGATCTTCATGGCGGGTTTCCTTGGTTGAAGCGTTGCGCTGGAAAACCCGCCGCGAGCGTGGCGGTTCCGGTCAGGGCGTCCGCATCGGGGGAAGGCCCTGGGCCGCCCGCACCAGCTGAACGAACTCGGCCCGGTCGCCATAGGGGTCTTCACCCCTGGCCCCTTGCGCCTGATCGATGATCCGGTCCCAGCCATAGTCGGCTGTCATCCACGGATCGCCCCGCAGCTTTTGCCCGAATCCGGCGACGGCGATGGCCCAGCGCGTGGCCTCGGGCGGCTGGGCGCTGACCGGCCCGCCCGCGCGGTTGGTCAGCGGCTGCTGGATCAGGTCCGATCGGCTCTGGCCCGGCTGTTTGTAGCGCACCTGGATAAAGCCGATCTCGCCGGTCGGATCGCTGCCGCCGACCCCGATACGGTTATCGGGATAGCGCCTTTCGGGAACCTGGGTCGGGCCGCCGACGGGGGTGATCTCGTACAGGGCCGTGACGCTGGCGCCGGATCCGACCTCGCCCGCATCGACCTGGTCGTTGTTGAAGTCTTCCTCGTTCAACAGCCGGGTCTCATAGCCGATCAGCCGCCATTCGGCGACGCGCGCGGGATTGAACTCGACCTGGATCTTGACGTCGTCGGCGATGGGGAAGGCGCCCTTGTCGAAGGCCGGTCCGAACAGTCGGCGCGCATCCCTCAGGTCCCCAACATAGGCCGCGACCCCATTGCCCGCCTGGGCGATGGTCTGCATCCGCGCGTCCTGATAGTTGCCGCGCCCGAAGCCATAGACCGACAGATAGATGCCGGTCCCGCGCTTTTCGGCGACATAGTCCTCCAGCCGCTTGTTGTCGGTCACGCCGACGTTGAAGTCGCCGTCGGTGAACATCAGGATGCGGTTGACCTTGTCGCGGGCGAAGTTCGCCTGGGCCTGGTCATAGGCATTGGTCATGCCGGTCGCCCCGGCCGTGCCGCCGGACGCCCGTAGGCTGGCGACCGCGCAGCGCATCTTCAGCTTTTCGTCGCCCTTCGTGGGCTGCAAGGTCGTGCCGGCGCCTTCCGCGTAATAGGTGACGGCCAGAGTGTCCTGCGGCCTCAGCCGGTCGATGGCCAGGTTCATCGCCTTCTTGGCCAGGTCCAGCTTGTCCGGCGACCCCATCGAGCCGGAGACGTCGACCAGGAAGGTCAGGTTCAACGGACGCTGCTCGCCCGCCGGCAGTTCATAACCTTGCAGGCCGATGTGCACGATCTGACGCCCGTCAGCCCAGGGCGAGGCCGCGACCGCCGTCGTGATGGCGAAGGGCCGGGTCTGGCTGGTCGGCCGGGCATAATCATAGTCGAAGGCGTTGATCAACTCCTCCACCCGCACCGCATCCCTGGGCGGCGCACGGCCCTCGTCGATGAAGCGCTTCACGTTCGAATAGGACGCCGTGTCCACGTCGATGGAGAAGGTCGAGACCGGCTGATCGCTGGTCCGCTTCACCGGATTGGGCGTCGCATCCGGATAGCGTTCGGTGTCGGCAGGGGGCGGCCTCATCATGCCGGGCGACGTCGGGGCGCCTGGTGATCGCGTGATCCGGGAGCCTGTGACGACAATATCTTGCGGCGCCATCGATGACGGCGCGGGGGCGGGCGATGGAGGCGGTGGCGGTGGCGGTGGAGGCGGAGGAGGCGGAGGCGGTGGCGCGCCGTAGGGGACGCGATCTTCCTTGCGTGTCGGCGTGATCCTCACCGGCGGGGTCGGCGGACCGGTGCGCGGCGCCGTTGGTGCGGCGACGGGCTCAGGCGATCCCAGCTCAAAACCAAGAGGCCGGCACGCCGCCGGCGTCGGTTCGCCATCCAGCGGCTTGGCCAGGGCGACGCTCGGCACGGCGACCGGCGGCGCAGCGAACGACAGGCTCAGAACGGACAGCGCCGCCATCCTGACGATGCGTGACATGGCTTCCTCCGGTTGTTGTCTTGACACCAGTCGCGGGTCGTCATGGGGCGAAACTGTGGCGCCAAATACTCCTCGACGCACGATGATCTTTCAGCGTGTCTTTCGTGTCCTCTCGCAATCGCCGACCAGGACCTCCACAATAGAGGCCAAGCTTGGGGGAATGCGATGGCTGAGGCGACGACGGGATTGGATCTGGGCGCAGCGGCCGCTCTGCTGGCCGCAGGCGTGCTCGCCGTGCCGGTGTTCAAGCGCATCGGCCTGGGATCGGTGCTGGGCTATCTGGCGGCGGGCCTCGCCATCGGTCCCTTCGGTCTGAAGCTGTTCCGCGAGCCCGAGACCATCCTGCACGTCGCCGAGTTCGGCGTGGTCATCTTCCTGTTCATCATCGGGCTGGAGATGCGGCCCAAGCGGCTCTGGGGACTGCGCAAGGAAATCTTCGGCCTCGGCGCGGCTCAGGTGCTGTTCTGCGGCCTGATCCTGACCCTGACCGCCATGCTGGCCGGCTTCTCCACACCCGTCGCCTTCGTCGGCGCCATGGGCTTTGTCCTGTCGTCCACCGCCGTCATCATGCAGATGCTGGAAGAGCGCGGCGAAATCGCGGGCGGGCCGGGCCAGCGCGCGGTCTCCATTCTGCTGCTCGAAGACCTGGCCATCGTGCCGCTCCTGGCCATCGTCGCCGTCCTGGCCTCGGTGCTGGGCGTGGCGAACGAACAGGCGCCGCCCCTGTGGCAGACCGTCGGCTTCGCGGTCGCGGCGGTCGGCGGTGTGCTGCTGGCCGGCAAATATCTGGTCAATCCCGTCTTCCGTCTCCTGGCCCAGTACGGCGGGCGCGAGGTGATGACGGCCGCCGCCCTGCTGGTCGTGGTCGGCGCCGCCTGGGCCATGTCCTTGGGCGGCCTGTCCATGGCCATGGGCGCCTTCCTGGCCGGGGTCCTGCTGTCGGAATCCACTTTCCGCCATCAGCTGGAGGCGGACGTCGAGCCGTTCCGGGCCATTCTGCTGGGCCTGTTCTTCCTCAGCGTCGGCATGTCGCTGGACGTCTCGGTCGTCGTCGCCGACTGGCGTCTGGTGCTGGGCGGGGTCGTGGCCTTTATGCTGGTCAAGGGCGTGGGCATCTATGCCGTCGCGCGCCTGTTCAAGGCCTCGCACCATGAGGCGATCGAGCGTGCAGGCCTGTTCGCACAAGGCGGCGAGTTCGCCTTCGTCCTGTATGGCGCCGCCGTCGCCGCCGGCCTGTTCGACGCGCGCATCGGGGCGATGATGTCGGCGGTGGTGATCCTGTCGATGGCCCTGACGCCCCTGACCTCGCTGCTGATCGCGCGGCTGTCGCCCAAGCCGGTCCAGGACGCCGAAAGCGCCGAGGGCGTGGACTTCGCCAAGGACCTGCGCGGCCAGGTGCTGATCATCGGCTTCGGCCGTTTCGCCCAGGTCGTGTCCCAACCCCTGCTGGCCCGCGACGTCGACGTGTCGATCATCGAGAACGACGTGGAGATGATCCAGGCCGCCTCCCAGTTCGGGTTCAAGGTCTACTACGGCGACGGCACCCAGCTGCACACCCTGCGCGCTTCGGGCGCGGAGGAGGCCGAGATGGTCCTGGTCTGCGTCGACAAGCCCGAGGCCGCCGACCGCATCGTCGAACTGGTCAAGTCGGAGTTCCCGACCACCCGGATCATGGCCCGCGCCTTCGACCGAGGGCATTCGATGCGCCTGATCCAGGCCGGGGTGGACTACCAGATCCGCGAGACCTTCGAGTCGGCGCTCAAGTTCGGCGAGCGCGCCCTGGTCGAACTGGGCCTGGACGAGCATGAGGCGGCTGAGACCATCGGCGACGTGCGCCGTCGCGACGAGGCGCGCCTTGACCTGCAGCTGACCGGCGGGCTCAAGGCCGGCCGCCAGCTGATGCGCGGCAATATGCCGACGCCCCAGCCCGCCCCCTACATCAAGCCCCGTCGCGAAGGCCGACTGCTGAACGAAGACGAGGCGGGCCCGGCCGCGCCGGACACCCGGCGCGAGCCCGCCGACACCTGATCCCTACTGGCTGACGCCCTTCTCCAGACGCGCGCCGGCCAGTTGCGCCTTGGCCTGAAGATAGGGCGTCGCGGACACCAGTTGCGAGATGGCGTTGAAGCGCTCGGTCGTCAGACCGGAGGCCTGGACCGCCGCCGTCAGTTTGGCGCTCTGCTCGGGCGTCGCCTGATTGTTTTGCACTTCGGCCGTGACGGCGCGGATCTGCGTCATGGCGGTGACGAAGCGGTTCAGTTCGTCATCCGTTACGGCGGCGGCTGGCGTGCCGGGCGCCGGCGCGGTGGCGTTGACCACCCGAATGCGCGCGGCCAGGGCCGGATCGGCGGCGACGGCGTTGGACAGGGTGTTGAAGCGCGTCACTTCCAGCCCCGAATCCTGCACTGCGGCGGCCATCTGCGCCTGCTGTTCCGGCGTCGGCTGGGCGCCGTTCAGCGTGTCGCTGACGGCTCTCACCTTGGCCATGGCGTCGTCGAACTTCTTCAGCTCGTCATCGGTGAAGGTGGTCGAGCCGGCCATCGGCGCGGCCGTCGGCGTCTGCGATGTGGTTGATGCGTCTTGGGCGTGAGCGGTCGCAGCGGTCGCAAGAAGGGCGACGGAAGCAAGAAGGGCGATGCGGGGCGTGCGCATGGGAATGTCCTTTCGGTCTGGCGTCCACTTGAAGGGCCGTCCGACGACGGCGACGACGCAATCACGTCATCGCTCCCCAAGGGCGTGGAGCCTGAAACAAACGAAGGGGGAGCCTTCATAACCTAGGCGCCGATGCGCCTCACACCACCCCTTGGACGCTGGAGGCGCGATCAAGGATGCGTTAGACGGGCGTGATCCTTGTTGAGGTTTGTCCATGAAACGTCTCGCCATCGCCGCCCTGGCCCTCGTCGCGGTCGCCGCGCCGGCTGTCACCGTCACCGCCTGGGGCAACACCGGCCACCGCCTGATCGGCGTGGCGGCGATGCGGGCCTTGCCGGACGATCTGCCGGCCTTCCTGCGCACCCCGGCCGCCATCGCCGACGTGGGCGAACTGGCGCGCGAGCCCGACCGCTGGAAGGGCGCCGGCCAGCCGCACGATCGCGAGCGCGACACCGCCCACTTCGTCGACCTGGACGACCAGGGTCGCGTCTACGACCAGCGCGGCATGAGCCTCAACGACCTGCCGCGCCTGAAGTCCGAATATGACGCCGCCCTGACCAAGGCCGGTCTGGACGTCAACGACGCCGGCTATCTGCCCTACGCCATGATGGACGCCTGGCAGCAGTTGGGCCGCGACTTCGCCTATTGGCGCGTGCTGAACGCCGCCGAGAAGCGCGAGACCAATATGGAGCGTCAGGCCTGGTATCGCGCCGACCGCATCCGTCGCGAGGCCCTGATCCTGCGCGACATCGGCGTCATGGGTCACTACGTCGGCGACGGTTCGCAACCGCATCACACCAGCATCCACTACAACGGCTGGGGCGACTTCCCGAACCCGGAAGGCTTCACCAACTCGCGCCAGACCCACGCCGTGTTCGAGGGCGAGTTCACCAACCGCGTCGCCCGTCTGGACGCCGTCGAGGCCGCCATGCCGGCCGCCAAACTAGACGGGTTCGACGTCAAGGCGCGCACCGTCTCCTATCTGACCACGACCCTGGCCACGGTGATCCCCTTCTATCGCCTGGAAAAGGCCGGCGGCTTCCGCGACAGCGACCCGCGCGGCGCGGCCTTCGTCAATGAACGTCTGGCGGCGGGCGCCGGCGAACTGCGCGACTTCATCGTCGCCGCCTGGACCGCATCCGGCAGCGCCTCCATCGGCTGGCCCGCCGTCAAGGTCGCCGAGGTCGAGGCCGGAACCGCCGACCCCTGGATCGCCATGGTGGGCGAGGACTGATTGCGTTGTCCGAGCTGACACCTCCCGCCGTCATCCTCGACAAGGCGCAGATGGCCGAGAACATCGGCGCCGTGGCGCGGGTGATGGCCAACTTCGGCCTGTCGGACCTGCGTCTGGTCAGCCCCCGCGACGGCTGGCCCCAGGAGCGGGCCTGGGCCACGGCCTCGGGCGCCGACTGGGTCTTGGACGGGGTGCGGGTGTTCGACAGCGTCGCCGAGGCCATCGCCGACCTGAACACCGTCTTCGCCACCACCGCCCGCCCGCGCGAGACGCGCCAGCCCGTGCGCACCCCGCGCGAGGCCAGCCGCATCCTTTATGACGACACGGCCTCGGGCCTGAAGACGGGCCTGTTGTTCGGCGGTGAGCGCGCCGGGCTGGAGACGACCGACATCGCCCTGTGCGCCGGCATCGTCACCATTCCGATCGACCCGAAGCACCACTCGCTGAACCTGGCCCAGGCCGTGGCGATCAACGCCTATGAATGGCGCACGCTGATCCTAGACGCCCCGCCGCCGCGCTTTCGCGACAGCGAACCGCCGGCGTCGAACGACCTGCTGGTCGGCATGTACGAGCATCTGGAAGACGAGCTGGAAAACGGCGGCTTCTTCTATCCGCCCGAGAAGAAGCGCTCGATGAGCCAGAACCTGCGCGTCATGCTGGGCCGCGCCGCCTTCTCGGAGCAAGAGGTCGCCACCATGCGCGGCGCCATCCACGCCCTGTCGCGCGGCCGGGGCCGGGTCCTTGCCAAGCTGGCGGCCGAACGCGCGGCCAAGGCGAAGACGGACACGCCTGAGTGAAACCCTGGCTGATCTATCCGCTGGCGGCCTTGGCGGAGATCGGCGGCTGTTTCGCCTTCTGGGTCTGGCTGAAGTTGGATCGTTCGCCCCTGTGGCTGGCGCCCGGCGTCGCCTGCCTGATCGCCTTCGCCTGGCTCCTGACCCTCGTCCCCAGCGACGCGGCGGGCCGCGCCTTCGCGGCCTACGGCGGCGTCTATATCTGCGCCTCCCTGATCTGGATGGCGCTGGTCGAGAAGACCCCGCCGGATCGCTGGGACATCCTGGGCGGCCTTGTCTGTCTGATCGGCGCCGGGCTCATCCTGTTCGGCCCGCGCGGCTAACCTGCTTCGGCTTGGCTTGGCCGTCCTGATCCTCTATTCTGAACCCAGCCATCAGGTCGCTCCGCGCGGCCAGGCCGGCGCGCCGATTTTGGTTTGCGAATCCGGTCCGACGCCCGTCGATAACCTGGCGTCACGACGAAACTTCCGTTCGCTTGGAGGCCGCCGTGGCGCGCAAACTGACACTCGATTTCCTCAAGACCGAGGCCGCATCCGGCTCGGCTCTGGCGCTGGCCGCCATCGCCGCCGTGGCGGTCGCCAACTCGCCGTGGTCGGCCGACTATTTCGCCTGGCTGAAGAGCTACCACGTCCTGCAGATCGGCCCGATCCTGCTGGAGGAGACGATCTCCGACTGGATCAAGGAAGGTCTGATGGCGATCTTCTTCCTCGTCGTGGGGCTGGAGATCAAATACGAGATCGTGCGCGGCGAACTCAGCGATCCGAAGAAGCTGGCGACGCCGGTGCTGGCGGCCTTGGGCGGCATGGCGGGGCCGGCGGCGGTCTATCTGCTGCTCTCCGGCGCCATCGGCGCGCCGCATGCCGGCTGGCCCATCCCGCTGGCGACCGACATCGCCTTTGCGCTGGCCATCTTCGGCTTTGTCGGCAAGGGCTTGCCGTCGTCGTTGCGGGTCTTCCTGCTGACCCTGGCCATCGTCGACGACCTGGGGGCCATCGCCCTGATCGCCGTGCTGTTCAGCGAGGGCGCGAACTGGACGCCGCTGTTCTGGGCGCTGGGCGCCCTGGCCGTCGGCGCGGTCGCGGCGCACCGTATCCGCATTCCCGCGCCCTTCTGGGTGCTGGGGTTCGCCCTGGTCTGGTATCTGACCGTGCTGTCGGGGCTCAGCACCTCCCTGACCGCCGTGGCCTTCGCCATGATCGTGCCGATCAAGGGCCGGGCCGAAGACGGTCAGAGCCCGCTGAAGGAGGCGATGCACGACCTGCATCCATGGAACGCCTTTTTGGTCCTGCCGCTGTTCGCCTTCGCCAAGGCGGGTGTCTCCTTCGCCGGCCTGTCGATGGAGCAGGCCTTCGCGCCCTTGGTCATCGCAATCGCCTTGGGCCTGTTCTTTGGCAAGCAGATCGGCGTCCTGGGCGCGGCGTGGCTGGCCTCGGCGCTCAGGATCGGCGCGCGGCCGACGGGCGCCAGCTGGCTGCAAGTCTATGGCGTCTCCCTGCTGTGCGGGGTTGGCTTCACCATGAGCCTGTTCATCGGCGTCCTGGCCTTCCCTGGCGCGGTCGACTCGCCCGAGCAGGTCGAGGTCAAACTGGGCGTTATCGGCGGCTCGATCCTGTCGGCGGTCGCGGCGGCCCTGGTGCTGGGTTTCGCCGGTCGGGCCCGCCAGGTGGATCCCGCCGCCCTGCACCCTGAGGTCGAGCCTCTGGGGCCGAAAGACGGGCAAAAACTGACCTAGCGTCAGCGTTTTCTGTCGCTTCCCTGACACACAAAGGCGAATCCGCGGCGAAAAATCGTCGCGGCGAACAACGCTCGCTTGTCGGTCGGCCCGAACCGCGCTTAGCCTGTCCCTAACGAATGATCCCCCACGTAGGGGACGTCGAGGGAACAGGAAACGCTGCGATCGCCACTGGCGTCGCGGCTTCAGCCGGGAGGACGCCTATGCGCCGCAATCTTCAACTCAGGACCACTGTGTCCGCCGCCGTCATGGGCGCCGCTGTCATGGGATTCGCCGGCGTCGCCGCCGCGCAGGAAGCCCCGGCGACCGTCGACGACATCATCGTCACCGCCCAGAAGCGTGAGCAGAGCCTGCAGGACGTGCCGATCGTGGTCACGACCCTGTCGCAGGAACTGCTGGACGGCGCGGGCGTGCAGGACATCAAGGATCTGCAGATCCTGACGCCGGGTATGACCGTCACCTCGACCCAGTCGGAAGCCTCCACAACCGTGCGCATCCGCGGCGCCGGCACCGTCGGCGACAACCCCGGTCTGGAAAGCTCGGTCGGCGTGGTGATCGACGGCGTCTATCGCTCGCGCAACTCGGTCGGCTTCGGCGACCTGGGCGAACTGAGCCGCATCGAGGTCCTGAAGGGGCCGCAAGGCACCCTGTTCGGCAAGAACACCTCGGCCGGCGTCATCAACATCATCACCGAGCGCCCCTCGTTCGACCCGTCGATCTCAGGCGAACTGACCGGCGGCAATTTCGGCGCCATCGGCGGTTCGGTCTCCGTCACCGGCGGCCTGACCGACCAGGTGGCCGGTCGCCTGTTCGTCGCCCACCGCGAGCGTGACGGCTTCTATGACGTCAACAACGGCGACGGCCCCAACACCCGCAAGGACGACCAGACCCAGGACTACTGGACCACGCGCGGCCAGCTGCTGATCCTGCCCAGCGACGACGTCTCGGTGCGCCTGATCGCCGACTACACCAAGCGCGAGGAATACTGCTGCGTCGCCGTGCAGACGCGCGTCGGCCCGACCCAGGCCTTCATCGCCGCGCTGACGGCCCCGAACGGCCCCGGACAGACGCCGCCGAACGCGACGTTCGGCACGGTGCCCTTCTCTCGCCTGGCCTATTCGAACCGCGAGACGCCGCAAGAGATCGAGGACATGGGTCTGTCGGCGGAAGCGACCATCGACTTCCCCAGCATCAACGCCACCCTGACGTCGCAGACCTCGTGGCGCGACTGGTCGTTCCAGCAAGGGATGGACCTGGACTACACCGGCGCCGACATCCTGTACCGCGCCAACGACGGCTCCAACGGCTACGGCGTCGACAACCTGACGCAAGAGTTCCGCCTGGCCGGCACGTCGGACAAGCTGGACTGGCTGGTCGGTCTGTTCGCCACCAAGGAAGGCGTCTATCGCGACGACAGCTACGTCTATGGCTCGGACTACAACGCCTTCGCCTCCCTGCTGCTGACGGCCTCGCTACCGGCGGCCGTGGGCGGCCCCAGCCCGTCGCGCCTGGGCTGCTTCACCAATCCGAACGGCTTCCTGGTCGGCACCGCCGGCGCGGCCGCGGGCCAGCCGCTGTGCGTGATCGGCGCGGTGCCGCCCAGCGCCGCCGCCCCGACCTTCGGCGTCGGCAAGGCCTATGAAGACCACTATTCCCAGAAGTCGGAATCGGTCGCCGTGTTCACCAACAACACCTATCGGGTGACCGAGGCCTTCGATATCAACCTGGGTCTGCGCTACACCTACGACAGCAAGCGTCTGTTCGGGATTCAGGACAACCTGGGCACCAACGGCGCGGCCTGCGGCGGCGCCCTGGCTAACCAGAACCCGGCCAACCGCACCGTGTCGCCGATCCCCGGCACCGCCAACGTCGCCACGCCGGCCGCCGCGCTCGGTCTGCTGTGTCTGCCCTGGTCCAACCCGCTGTACGACGGTCGTCGGATCCAGGAGAAGTTCAGCGACACCGACCTGTCGGGCACGATCAAGGCGTCCTACCGCTTCAACCCGTCGATCATGGTCTACGGCTCGTATGCGCGCGGCTACAAGGGCGCGGGCTACAATATGGACCGGGTGCAGACGGGCGTGACGCCGGACGCCTCGCTGTTCTTCAAGGCCGAGACCGTCGACAGCTATGAAGCGGGCGTCAAGACGACCCTGTTCGACCGCACCATGCTGCTGAACGTCACCTACTTCGATCAGAAGTTCGAGAACTTCCAGCTGAACACCTTCCTGGGCACCGCCTTCGTGGTGGAATCGATCCCGGAACTGACCTCGCGCGGCGTCGACGCCGACATGGTCTGGTTCACCCCGGTCGAGGGCCTGAGCTTCCAGGGCGGCGTGACCTACACCGACGCCAAATACGGCCAGTTCGGCGCCGGCGACCTGTCCAGCCCCGGCCGCTTCCCGCAGCTGTCGCTGCTCCCGGGCGCGCGGGCGTCCTTCGCTCCGGAATGGTCGCTGACCGGCGCCTTGGCGTTCGACCGCGAACTGGGCGGCGGCCTGCGCGGCGGCTTCAACCTGTCGGCCAAATATTCGACCGAATACAACACCGGCTCGGACCTGTTGCCGTACAAGAACCAGGACGCCTTCACCGTCGTCAACGGCCGGGTCTCGATCGGTTCGGCGGATGAGCGCTGGACGCTGGAGGTCTGGGGCCAGAACCTGCTGCAGGAAGAATACACCCAGGTCGGCTTCGCCGCACCGCTGCAGGGCACGGCCTTCGCCAACACCACGACCCCGCAGGCGGATGGCACCTACTACAACCCCGCCACCGACACGGCGACCTACAACGCCTACCTCGGCGCCCCGCGCACTTACGGCGTGACGCTGAAGGTCAAATACTGATCGCCAGCCCTCAAGGCTGACCGACCAAGGGCCGACCGGGAAACCGGCCGGCCCTTTTTCTTGCAATCAGGCCTGACGGCGGGGGTGCCCCGGCGCTGTCGAGACGGGCAGTCGGCCTGAACTTTAGCCGATCAACAGGTTCCAGTCGCTGAACTGTTCTGGACGCGGACGTTAGACTGCCCGATACACCGTCTTATCGACGCCCTGCGTCCACTGAGGAAGCAAATGCGTCACCAGACGTTTCGTCATCCGGCCTGGCGCGGCTATGCCCTGGCAGTCGTCGCCTGGCTGGTCGCCTTCGGGCTGCGCTATGGTCTGGCGCACTGGTTTCCGCCGGGCTTTCCCTATCTGACCTTTTTTCCAGCCGTCGTGCTGGTCGCCTACTATGCGGGCCTGCGTCCGGCCGTCCTGACGGCGACTTTGTCGGGCCTGTCGGCCTGGTGGTTCTGGATCGGCCCGCCGGGCTTCGACCTGGGCGTCGCCACCCTCGTCGCCATCGGATTCTACGCCTTCGTCGTCGCCGTCGACATCTTCTTCATTGTCGGCATGGACAAGGCGTCAGGAAAGTTGGCGCGCGAAGTCGAGCGCAACGCCGCGCTCGCGGAAAGCCGCGACATTCTGCTCAGAGAAGTGCAGCACCGGGTGTCGAACAATATCCAGGTGGTCAGCGCCTTGTTGAGCCTGGAGGCGCGCGCCGCCGCCGACCCAGGCGCCAGAAAGGCTTTGGCCGACGCCTCGTCCCGCACGGGTCTGGTCGCCCGCATCCAGCGCAGTCTGGCTGACGCCGACCGTCAGAACACCGCCTTCCAGGACCTGGCGCGATCGATCGTTGACGATGCGCTGACGGCGGCTGCGCGTGACGACGTCGTCGTGTCCATCTCCGGCGGCGAGGTGGTTCTGTCGGCCGAGGAGGCCACACCCGTGGTCCTGATCATGCTGGAATGCGTCAACAACGCCCTTGAGCACGGCTTTCCCGACCGGCCCGGACGGATCACGATCAACCTGTGCGACGAAGGCGCGGTCCGCACCCTGACCATCGCCGACGACGGCGTGGGCGTCGCCAAAGAGGCGAGCGCCGAGCCGTCGAGCCTGGGTCTTCGGATCATTACAGCGCTCGCTGGACAACTCGGCGGAGAATGGTCGCTGCGGCCTGCGAACCCCGGCGCATCGGCCCAACTGTGCTGGCCCAGTGCGCCTGTCGCGCTCTAGATCGTTAGGCACTATTTCACCGTTGTGCGCCTGGAACCGGCAGTTGAAGGTCGTTCCCTACGACAGACCGTGTTGCATATCGACTTTGGGACGCCTCAGCGTTCTAGGGCGCCGACGAAGACAAACCGCCAGATCTACTTCACCGCCAGCCAGAGCGTTTGAATGTCGTCGATAGGCTTATGGCTTTGAATGGTCCAACCGCTGGCTTGCAACATATCGGCGACATCAAGCGTGGAAAGATCATTCACCCAAGCATGCGCTCTGCGTGGCTGCAGCGGGGCCTTGGCGTCCGTCACGCAGTAGCTGATTACGGCCTTGCATGCGCGCAATCCGGCCAAGAAACTTCCAGGATCATGAAGGTATTCAAGAACGCCTAGGACTGCGACAGCATCAACCTCGATGGCAGGAGGACCCTCCTGGTTGTAATCCATCACTATAGTTCGGTCGTCTCGTCGAACGACGTCCGAGGGAATGTAACAGGTGTCGAGATAGCGCTCCAAACCCATGGTTCCGCAGCCGACATCAAGAACCGTTTTCGCCCCCTGAAGCCACTTGGCGGCTTCGGCGGACCGGGCGGACCATGGTTCGGCCTCGTCGGTTGCTAAAGCGGTCCAACGGCTCACGACAGTCTGGCGTCGCGCGATGGCGGCCTCGGTCATCGCAATCCGGTCCGCCTCACTACATTGGTAGAAACCAAGATTCGACATAACGGCAATATGCACGAGTTTCAGCGTATTGATACGCCTGTTCCAGCTGAAATCACGTTCCAACGCCTTGCCTGGCTGGCGCCGTGCAGTATTCAGGCGATCATGCAAAGACATGGTCTGGGCGCAATCTTTGATTGAGCTATTTTCTATCTTCGATAGTTGTTAGGATGTTGCTACGCAGGCCGTCGGACGGAGTGACGGCAAGGTTTCTGAGGTAAACCTGCTCAGCGCTTCGTAACGATTTAAAGAAAGGCCCGGTCGAATGGCTCCGCCGGGCCTTGGTCGTTTCGGTCTTGGGCCGATCAGGCCGGACGATCTTGCGTCGCCGCCGGCTCCTCGTGCCCGTGCTGGCCGTGGAACATCTTGTCCAGTCGACCTTCCAGGCGGCGCTTGACCCCGTCGATCAGGCTGAACACCACCGGCACGAACAGCAGCGACAGGGCGGTCGAGGTAATCAGCCCCCCGATGACCGCGATGGCCATAGGCGAGCGGAAGGCGGTGCCTTCGCCGAACGCCGCCGCGATCGGCAGCATCCCCAGCCCCATCGCCATCGTCGTCATGATGATCGGCCGCGCCCGCTTGTGGGCGGCGTCCATCAGGGCGTCGTGTCGGCCCATCCCCTTCTCCATCGCCATGATGGCGTAGTCGACCAGCAGGATGGAGTTCTTCGCCGCGATCCCGGTCAGCATGATGATGCCGATCAGGGCCGGCATGGACAGCGACTTGCCCGTCACCAGCAGCAGGAAGAAGGCGCCGCCGAACGACACGGGAAGCGCCGCCAGGATGGTGATCGGGTGGAAGAAGCTTTTGAACAGCAGGACCAGCACGACATACATCAGCAGAATGCCGGTCACGATGGCGAAGGCGAAGCCCATGCCCAGTTCCTGGAAGCTTTCGGCGTCGCCCGACGGCTTCTGGCTGACGCCCTGCGGCAGGGACTTGATGGCGGGCAGGGCGTTCACCGCCTGCGTGCCTTGGCTCAGGGTCAGGCCGGTCAGTTCGGCGGTGATGTTGGCCACGCGCAGTCGGTCCAGACGATTGATCTGGTTGGGGCCTGCGCCGAAGGTGATGTCCGCCACCGCCGACAGGGGCACCGTCGCGCCCGACGCCGTCGGCACCTGAAGGTTCTCCAGCACGCCCAGATCCGAGCGCGCCTGTTCCGTCAGCATGACCCGGATCGGCACCTGACGGTCGCCCAGGTTGAACTTGGGCAAAAGCTGATCGGCGTCGCCCAGGGTGGCGACGCGCGCCACCTGGCTGATGTCCTGGGTCGACACCCCTTGCAGGGCGGCGACGTCGGCGCGCGGCGTGACCAGGATTTCCGGGCGCACGAGCGAGGCCGAGGACACCACATTGGACAGGCCGGGAATGCTGCGCATCTCGCGCTCGACCTTGGCGGCCGCGGGTTCAAGCACGTTCGCTTCGTCCCCGACCAGGGCGATGGTCAGAAGGCTGGACCCGCCGCCGCCGCCCGAGGCGCCGAACTGAATCCGCGCGCCGGGGATCTGGCGCAGCACCGGTCCCATGTCGCGCTCGAACTCCTGCTGGTTCAGCTTGCGATCCCAGCGCCCGACCAGATTGACGGTCAGGTTCGCGCTGCGCACCTCGCCGGCCGAACCGCCGCCGCCGGGGCCGAAGCTGGTCGTCGCCGAACCGACGGACGAATAGACCGACGCCACCTCGGGCCGTTTCATCAGTTCGCGGTTGATGCGCTGCACGGCGGCATCCGTCTCCGCCAGGGTCGCGCCCGGCGGCAACTGCACCGTCACGGTAGAGCGCGAGATGTCTTCGACCGGAATGAACTCGCCCGGCAGCTTGGTCGCCATGAAGATCGACAGGAAGAAGAACAGGATCCCCATCCCCAGCACCCAAAGCCGGTGATCGAACATCCGGTCTGCGACCTTGCGGCGGAACCAGCTGGCGCGCGGATGGTGGTCGGCCCGGCGCTTGCGCCAGTCGTCGCCCAGCGCCCAGTTTAGGGCCTTCAGATAGGGCCCCATCCAGAAGGGCTCCTTGTGCTCCTTGCCTTGGTCGCGCTTCAGCAGATAGGCGCCCATCAGGGGCGTCAGGGTTCGCGCCACAAGCAGCGAGAACAGAACGCTGACGCAGGTGGCGATGGCGAAGCTCTTGAAGAATTGACCCACGACGCCGGGCATGAAGCCGGTGGGGGCGAACACCGCAATCAGGGTCGCCGTCGTTGCCATGACCGCCAGGCCGATTTCGTCGGCCGCCTCGATGGCGGCGGGGTAGGGGGCCTTGCCGTCGCGGATGTGGCGGACGATGTTCTCGATCTCCACGATGGCGTCGTCCACGAGGATGCCGATGGTCAGCGACAGGGCCAGCAGCGTCACCACGTTCAGCGACTGGTTCGTCAGGTCCATCACCCAGAAGGTCGGGATCAGCGACAGCGGCATGGCCACCGCCGCGATCAGGGTCGCGCGCCAGTCCCGCAAGAAGATGAAGACGACCGCGATCGCCAGCAGGGCGCCCAGCACCAGGGTCTCGACAGAGGCGTGGAAGTTGTTGACGACGTCCTCGGTGGTGTTGGCCACCTCCTCGATAGCGACGTCGCCGCGCTCCTGGTCCAGCTTCTCGATCTCGGCCTTGACGCGGTCATAGACGTCCACCTCGGACGAGCCGATGGCGCGCGAGACGCCGAAGCCGACGACTTCCTGACCGTTGAAGCGCGCGCGGCCGCGCGGCTCGGACCATTCGTCGGTGATCTGGCCCAGGTCGCCCAGGCGCACGCTGCGGCTGCCGATGGGGATCAGGGTCTCGCGCAGCTGTTCGACCGATTTGGCCGACCCGACGGTGCGGATAGCCTGCTCCTCGCCCGCGATCTCGCCGCGGCCGCCCGGCAGGTTGATGTTGGAGACGCGCAACTGGTTCGACACCTGGGCCGCCGTCACGCCCGAGGCGGCGAGCCGCGCGGGGTCCAGCTTGATGCGGATTTCACGGCTGACGCCGCCGTCACGGCTGATCTGGCTGACGCCGCGCACCGACAGCAGGCGTTTGGCCACGGTGTTGTCGACGAACCAACTCAGCTCCTCGGGGCTCATGCCCGGCGCCCGCACCACGAAGTTGGCGAAGGGGATGGCGGTGAACTCGATGCGCTGGACGATCGGTTCCTGCACGTCGGCGGGCAGGTTCTGGCGGATGCCGCTGACGGCGTTGCGCACGTCGTTGGTGACCTTCTCCAGGTTCACGCCCAGCTGGAACTCAATCGAGGTGGTGGACACCCCCTCGTTGACGACCGAGGTGATGTGCTTGACCGACCCCAGCCCCGCCACAGCATCCTCGACCAAGCGGGTGACCTGCGTCTCCATCTCGGTCGGGGCGGCGCCGGCCTGGACCACCGTCACGGCGACGACCGGCAGATCCACGTCGGGGAAGTTGTTCGTCCTGAGCTTGAAATAGCTCATCGTCCCCGCGATCGTAAGAACGACGAACAGCAGGACGATGGGGATCGGGTTCCTGATCGACCAGGACGAGATGTTCTGAAAGCCCATCGGTCCGATCCTAGCGCGCGGCTGCAGCGGCGGGGGCAGCGGCGGCCGGTGTCGCCGGCTGGGGCGCCGCGGTCGCCGGGGCCACCGTCACATGGTCGCCTTCGCCCAGGAAGCCTGCGCCCTGAACCACGACGCGCTGACCGGCCTGGACGCCCGTGACCGCGACGCGGTCGCCGCTGCGAACCCCGGTCGTGACCGGGACGAAGCGGACGATATCGCCCTGACTCACGACATATACGCCGGCCTTGGCCTCGCGATAGACCACCGCAGAGGACGGTACGACCAGGGCGGGCTGATCGCCGACGGCGATCTCGGCGCGGGCGAACATGCCGGGCCGCAGCTGGGCGCCGGGCGCCAGGGAGATGCGAGCCAGGCCCAGGCGGGTCTGCGCATTGACCTCGGGCGTGACGATGCGGACCGAGCCGGTGGTCTGGCCAGCCTCGCTGGAGGTCACGATCGCGGACTGTCCGGTACGGACCAGGGACAGTTCGGTTTCCGGCACCTGGGCGTCCAGCTCCAGCCGGCCGTCGCGCACCATGCGGAACAGTTCGGTCCCGGCGGCGATGATCTGGCCCTTGGTGACGCTACGGCTGATGATCAGGCCGCTGACGGGCGCGCGGATGGTCGCCTGCGACAACTGGGTCTGGGTCTGGCTAAGGGCCGCGCGGGCGGCGGCCAGATTGGCGTTCGAGCTGCGCTGGTTCGCCAGGGCCGTATCCAGCGACGCCTGGCTGAGGAAGCCGCGTTCCTTCAGCTGCTGCGCGCGATCAAGCGCCGCGTTGTCGCGCGCCACATTGGCCTCGGCCAACTGCACCTGGGCCTGCTGCTGGCGCAGCTGGGCGCGCAGCAGGACGTCGTTCATCTGCACCAGCGGCTGGCCCTGACGCACGTAGGAGCCTTCGTCCACATAGACGGCGACGGCGGTCAGGCCGCCGGTCTCGGCCGCCACCGGCACCTCTTCCCAGGCGGAGACGGAGCCTGAGGCGCTGACCGTGCGGGCCAGATTGATCTGGCTCACGGTCGCGGCGGTCACGGTCTGGCGCGCACCGGCCGCCTCCTTGCCGTCGGCCTTCTTGTCGTCTCCGCCGCCGCAGCCGGCCAGCACCAGGACGGCCAGAACGGCCGCACCGGCCAGAAGTGTGGGTCGGGTCGTCTGGAGCACGGAAAAACGTCCTTGAAGAGCGATCAGGCGATGGCTGTTTCCCTTATAGCGTCCAAGGGCCGCGCTCAAAGACAAACGCCATCATTGCCAAGCTGTAATACGCGGTCGTGCTGGCTGCGGATTGTGCCGCGTCTGGTCCCCGGCGCCCGCGCGTGATAGGGGCGCGCGGATGACGACTCCCCCGATCTCGAACATTCGCAACTTCAGCGTGGTCGCGCACATCGACCATGGCAAGTCGACCCTGTCCGACCGCCTGATCCAGCACACCGGCGGCCTGACCGCGCGCGAGATGTCCGAGCAGGTGCTCGACAATATGGAGATCGAGAAGGAACGAGGCATCACCATCAAGGCCCAGACCGTGCGCCTGACCTATCGGGCCAAGGACGGGCAGGACTATATCCTGAACCTGATGGACACGCCGGGCCACGTGGACTTCGCCTATGAGGTCAGCCGGTCCCTGGCCGCCTGCGAAGGTTCGCTGCTGGTCGTGGACGCCTCGCAAGGGGTCGAGGCCCAGACCCTGGCCAATGTCTATCAGGCCATCGACAACAACCACGAGATCGTCCCGGTTCTGAACAAGGTCGATCTGCCGGCCGCCGAGCCAGACCGCGTGCGCGCCCAGATCGAGGACGTGATCGGCATCGACGCCTCCGAAGCCGTCCTGGCCAGCGCCAAGTCCGGCATCGGCATCGAGGAGGTGCTGGAGGCCATCGTCACCAAGCTGCCGGCGCCCAAGGGCGATGTGAATGCGCCGCTGAAGGCCATGCTGGTCGACGCCTGGTACGACCCTTACCTCGGCGTCGTTGTCCTGGTGCGGGTCTTCGACGGCGTGCTGAAGACCGGCATGCGGGTCAAGATGATGCGCAACGGCTCGACCCACCTGATCGACCGGGTTGGCGTCTTCCTGCCCAAGAACACCCCGGTCGACCAGCTTGGCCCGGGCGAGGTCGGCTTCATCACCGCCCAGATCAAGGAAGTGGCCCACGCCGCCGTCGGCGACACCATCACCGACGAGAAGAAGCCGACCGCCGAGCCGCTGAAGGGGTTCAAGGAAGTCCAGTCGGTGGTCTTCTGCGGCCTGTTCCCGGTGGACGCCGCCGACTTCGAGGACCTGCGCGCCGCGATCGGCAAGCTGCGCCTGAACGACGCCTCCTTCACCTATGAGATGGAAAGCTCGGCGGCGCTGGGCTTCGGCTTCCGCTGCGGCTTTTTGGGTTTGCTGCACCTGGAGATCATCCAGGAGCGCCTGAGCCGCGAGTTCAACCTCGACCTGATCGCCACGGCGCCGTCCGTCGTCTACAAGATCGGCCTGCGCGACGGCTCCGAAATGGACCTGCACAACCCGGCTGACCTGCCCGACGTGATGCAGATCGAAACCATCGCCGAGCCTTGGATCAAGGCCACCATCCTGACCCCGGACGAATACCTGGGCGGCGTCATCAAGCTGTGCCAGGACCGTCGCGGCCAGCAGATCGAACTGTCCTACGTCGGCAACCGCGCCATGGTGGTCTATGAGCTGCCGCTGAACGAGGTGGTGTTCGACTTCTACGACCGGCTGAAGTCGATCTCGAAGGGTTACGCCTCGTTCGACTACGAGATCACCGAATACAAGGTCGGCGACCTGGTGAAGATGTCCATCCTGGTCAACGCCGAGCCGGTCGACGCCCTGTCCATGCTGGTCCACCGCGCCCGCGCCGAGACGCGCGGCCGGGGCATGGTCGAGAAGATGAAGGAACTGATCCCGCCCCACCTGTTCCAGATCCCGATCCAGGCGGCCATCGGCGGCAAGATCATCGCCCGCGAGACCGTGCGCGCCCTGCGCAAGGACGTGACCTCGAAATGCTACGGCGGCGACGCCACCCGCAAGAAGAAGCTGCTGGAGAAGCAGAAGGCCGGCAAGAAGCGCATGCGCCAGTTCGGCAAGGTCGAAATCCCGCAGGAAGCCTTCATCGCCGCCCTGAAGATGGACGAGGATTGATCCCGCGCTGGACCTCTCCGTCTCCGCCGGGGGAAGGGAGAGGTCTTGGTGCGCGGCCTCAGTGCGCGCCGTTCAACTGCTCGAACACCGCGTCGTAGCCATTCGCTTCCGCAAACCGCAGCGGCTTGACCCGCTCGACCAGGATTTCGCCGCGCGGGGTCTCGCCGCGTTCGATCAGGCCGATGACCTCGGCCGTATAGTCGGCCAGCGGCATGGAGGCGGGGTTTTCCGCATGGCCCGGCATCAGGTCGGTGGCCACGCTGGGCGGGCCCCAGTTCCAGCACCTTGACCGCAGTGTCCGACAGTTGACTCAAAACGCCGTTCGTCGTTTATTTCTGTTATGACAGAAATGAATGACCGATCGTTGCCGCTTGCCGTTGAGCAGATCGTGCTGCGCTGGGGCGACCTTGGCGGTCAGTGGGGGGTGAACCGTTCCGTGGCTCAGATCCAAGCGCTTCTGTACCTTAGCGAGAAGCCTCTCACTGCCGAAGACATCGCCACGACCCTGGGTTTGGCGCGGTCGAATGTGTCCAACAGCCTCAAAGAACTTCTGACGTGGAAGCTCATCCACCGTGTTCCGGTCTTGGGTGACCGCCGTGATCACTACGAGGCTGAAACCGACCTCTGGCAGATGGCCACCAAGGTGGCGCAGGGTCGCAAGGCCCGTGAGATCGACCCGATGGTCGCGGCGATCAACGATGCCGTGGCGAGCGTCGATGGCCAGGGGGCAAGCATAAGTCCCGAGGTGCGTGCGCGTTTGGAACGGCTTCAAGGGTTCGTCAACACGGTCGACGGCTGGTATCAACAGATGCTTGGCGTCCCCCCCGAAACACTGATGCGACTGATCCGCATGGGGTCGAAAGTCGTGAGCCTTCTCAAGTTTGTTGGGCCGAAAGATCGCAGATCTTGAATCATTTGGCCTGTGATTTCTCTTTTTACAGAAACAAAAGACGGAGCTGGTCGTGGTCGACGACAACGTGACGACGCAGAAGCGTAGGCTGCATAAACGCCTTCTGTCTGGCTTCGGCCTTGCGCTGGCGATCGCGCTGAGCGCTTTTCTGCTGCTATCCGCATCGAAATCAGGCTCGATCTGGTTCGCCAGCATCTGGTTTCTGGCGCTGCTTCCGGCCGTCCTGTGCGCCTTGATCTGCTACATCGGCGATCCGGATCGAACCCGAACGACCAGCTTTTACTGGCTGGTCCCCTGTCTGCTGGGGGTCTTAGTCTGCCTGGCTTCCTATTTCGTCCTGCAAGAAGGCGTCATCTGCATCGTCATGCTGTCGCCCGTCTGGCTCGTCAGCGGCTGGGCGGGAGCCTTCATCATGCGCTCTCAACGCCATCGTAAGGGCAAGACGCTGCAATCCAGCTTTCTGATCATTCCCTTGGCGGCGGCCATGGTGGAGGCGCAGCTTCCGACGCCTCATGAGGCTGTCGCCGTCAGTCGCACGGTTATCGTGCGCGCCGCGCCTGAGGACATCTGGCCCTACGCCGTCGCGAGCCATGACATTCGAGCAGACGAGGGACGCTGGACCATCAGCCACGACGTGATCGGCATTCCACGCCCGACGGAGTCCCGCGTTGTCGGCTCCGGCATCGGCGCGGTCAGAACGGCCTACTGGGGGGATCACGTCAACTTCGAGGAGCGGATCGTTGCCTGGGCGCCGGGCCGTAAGTTGGGCTGGGACTTCAACTTCACCAACAGTTCGGTCCAGGACTACACAGACAAGCACATCTCGCCGGACGGCGAGTTTCTGACGATCAAATCCGGAGACTATGTGCTGCGCCGCATCTCGCCCCATCAGACCGAGTTGACCCTGACGACTCGCTATGTCGCTAAAACGCACGTGAATCCGTACGCGAGAATTTGGGGCGAACTGATGATGGGCGACATCCATGACAATGTGCTCAGCATCATCAAGGCAAGAGCGGAGCGCGATGCGGCCCTAGGTTAGAGCGCGATGGCGTGGCGGCTTCTTGAGCCGACCTATCCCTGCACCTTTTCCGTAATGAAGTGCCGCCCCTGACGGTCCTCGATCTCGACCACCCACAGGTCCGGGTCATACCCGCGCTGGCGGGCGATATAGGCGTCCAGCTCGCTTTCGCTGTCGGAGGTGACGGGCTGGATCCACAGGCGGTCGCCGTCGGTTCCGAAGGCTTCGGTGAACAGGCGGGCGGTGCGAGTGGAGGTGTCGTAGGCCTTGACGATGACCGAGCCGGCGCGGGCGTCGCCCTTTTTGACCACGGTGGCATAGGCGCCCTCGATCTGGGCGCGGCGGATCAGGGCGCTGACCCACAGGTCGCTGGAAAGAAGCAATTCGCTAACCCTGCTCGAACACGGAACCCCAACCCTGGCGCGCTAGGGTCGGGGCATGAGGATAGGCCTTTCCCCCCGGCAAGCCAGAGGTTTCCTGTCGGCCGTGCTGATCGCCGCGACCCCCGTCGCAGCCTTCGCCGCGCCGCAGGACCGCTTCTATGAGCGCAGCTTCGTGCTGGCCGCCAACGACCGCTGCGGCCTGTTCGAGCCGCAGCTGACCGCCGCCCTGACGGCTGCGGCCTGGCAGGCGCGGGGCGCGGCCCTGCGCGCGGGATCCAACGACCGGCAGCTGGCCGAGACGGCCCAGCGGGCGCGGGCGCGCGCGAACACGACGCCGTGCGGCTCCACCGACCTGAAGACGGTTCAGGGCCGGGTCCAGACCGCCTTTTCCGGCTGGTCGCGCACGACGCGGATGGAGTTTCCCGGCGATCGCCGAAAGTGGAGCGCGGACCGCGCGGCCTATGCGCGCCCGACCTGGCGGCTGATGCAGGCGACCGTGACCGGCGCCTCGCCCGTGCGGTTCGGCGTGGTGGGCGGCATGGACCGGCCCGATCAACTGGCCGCCGTCGTGTCCTGGCAGGGGCGCTCGCGGCCGACCGGGGTGCGGGTGGTGATGCGCGACCACACGGTGGCGCCGCGTCCGTGGCTGTCGCACGACCTGCCGCCCGCCGCGCAACGCCGCGCCTTCTGGGCCGCCGGCGTGACCCGCGCCGAACCGATGCTGTTGCCCGAAGGCCGTCCGGCCGGTCAGGCCTGGCTGTTCCCCGCCGCCGCCGCCGACGCCCTGTCGGCCCTGGACCCGCGCGAGGTCTTCACCGTCGAGTTCCTGTTCCGCGACGGCAGCATCGCCCGCTCCACCTTCGAGGCCGGCGACTTCGCAGCGGGCCGGGCCTTCCTGGCGATGGGGCAGGTTTAGGGGGCGGGACGACCCAAGGCATCGCCAGCTTACAAACCGATCTTGCGCTTTACAGCCTTCGGCCTAACGTCGATACATGATCTGGCTTCTTCTAATTCCGCTCATCGTACTGTGGGCGTTCCTACAGAAGCATGGCAACGGCCAATCACGCGGCTCGATGCGCTATCAACGTCGCAAGGCGCGAACGCTTGGAATCGAGCCTTCCGAACTTCTTGTAAATCATCGTGGCAGACCGGTTGAAAGCGAGTCTGACTGGCTGGCTTGGACGCGGCATCCACTGGCTTGGCTTTTGCCAATCGGACTTTGGGCTTTGCTTTTAGGCGAGCCGGTTTTCGATTGGATAAGACGTCTTTTCTGAGCGCGTCGCCATTTCGAGAGTGTGAGGATCTTCAAGCCTCGACAGTGACCGGCGTCTCATCGACAGCCGTCTCGCTTGTCTCCGCCGCCACCATCACCGGCAACCGGATCATCACCGCTGCGCCTTCGCCCAGGGTGCTGTCGATGGTCATGCGGCCGCCGTGCAGTTCGGTCAGGCTGCGGACCAGGGACAGGCCCAGGCCGGTCCCTTGCGCCTTCTGATCGGCGCCGCCGGCCTGTTCGAAGGGGCGGCCCAGGCGTTGAAGGTCCTGCGGCGCGATGCCGACGCCGGTGTCGGAGACGGCCAGATCCAAGTCCGGTCCGTCGGCGTCCAGGGTGATGGTGACCGAGCCGCCCGCCGGGGTGAACTTGACCGCATTGGACAGCAGGTTCAGCGCCATCTGCTTCAGGGCGCGGGCGTCGGCGCGGACCTTGATCGGCTCGGACGGCAGGACGGCGGCTAGCTCGACTCCCTTGTCGTCGGCCTGCAGCCGGACCAGGGCGACGGCGGCGGACACGGCGTCGCGGGCGTCGAAGGTCTCCATCGCCAGCTGGTAGCGCTCGGCCTCGATCTTGGACAGGTCCAGGACGTCGTTGATCAGGTCCAGCAGGTGTCCGCCCGCCTGGTGGATGGCGTCGGCGTATCCGGCGTAGCGTTCGGGCAGGGGGCCGAACAGCTTCTGGCGCATGATGTCCGCAAAGCCGAGCACTGCGTTCAGGGGGGTGCGCAGCTCGTGGCTCATATTGGCCAGGAAGCGGGTCTTGCCGGCCGACTGGGCCTCGGCCTCGACGCGGGCGGTTTCCAGCCCTAGCTCGCGGGCGAACTGGGCCGTGCCGTCGAACGCCTGGGCGATCAGGCGCGGGCGGTCCGTCTCGTGCTGGAACGGCCCCAGGATCATGACGACGCGGCGGTCCAGGGCGATGCGCGGCGTGAACTGGACCTCGACCGACTGGCCCGACAGGGCGCGGGCCAGGGCCGCAGACACGGCCGGGCGATCCGGCGCATGAACGGCCGAGATCAGGCCCTGTTCGGTCAGGGCCAGCACCGACAGGGCGGGCGGCGGCGTGCCCCAGGTGGCGACCGCGCGGCCCGACGGATCGAGCAGCAGGGTCAGGGCCGGCTGATCCTCCAGCAGGGCGGCGATCCGGGCGGCCTCGTCCTCGGCTTCGGCCAGACGACGCTGGCGCGCGCTCCAGGTCAGGCGCATGGCGGCGATGATCGCGCCCATGGCCAGCAGGCCCGAGACGGCGGCCAGCAAGGGGCCTTGCGCCTCCGCCCCATTCAGCCAGGTCGAGATCAGGCCTGCCAGCAGCGGCAGGGTCACCGCAAAGGCGCCCACCCGGGTCAGACGATCGGCGCCGACGCGGGCATGATGCACGCCGTGATCTAGGGCGATCCCCGCCGCCAGCGGCGTCAGGATCAGACCGGGCAGGGCGCCGGTCACGCCGCCGGTCAGGCCGGCCGAGGCGGTGGCGGCCAGGATCCAGCCGCCCATGACCGCCAGCCTCAGCCCCACGCTGTCGCGCACCATCAGTACGACGCCGAACACGCCGGGGAAGGCCATCAGCAGCAGGGCGGCCAGCGGCGCGTCCTTCAGCCCGTCCATCATCTGGGCCGCCAACGCCGTCAGGGCCACCGCCACCGCCCAGATCGCATGCCATAAGGCGACCAGCGGGGCGCCCAACGCCGCGTCGTGCGTCGGGTCGTCCTCGAATCTGGCGTGGGCGTCGGGTTTCAAGAAGGGCGGGCCATGGGTTTCGTCTGCGCCCAGACTAGGGCTGCGGCTGAGTCGGTGCGAGGCCGCTCGCCCCTGAGGCGAACCCCATTGCGGCGTTCACCATGAATATCGGGGGACAAAACGGCCGGTTGTCGTTAACGGCCGCACGGCCTATCTGGCGGCGCATGACCGACCGCACGCCCCCGGCCGACACCCTGGACCAGACCCTGGCCGAACTGGCCGAGGATTTCGACCTGCTGGGCGATTGGGAGCAGCGGATCGAATATGTCATCGAGCTGGGCAAGGGGCTGGCTCCGCTGGACGAGGCCGACCGCACCGAGGCCAACAAGGTGCCGGGCTGCGCCGCCCAGGTCTGGCTGGCGACGACGCAGGACGACGGGCGGCTGTGGTTCGCCGCCGACAGCGACAGCGCCCTGTCCAAGGGCAATATCGCCCTGCTGCTGAAACTCTATTCCGGCCGCACGCCGCAGGAGATCGTCGCCTTCGACGCCCGCGCGGCGCTTGATCGGCTGGGCCTGCCCTCGGCCCTGACCCGCCAACGCGCCAATGGCTTGAACAGCATGGTCGGCCGCATCCGCGAGGCGGCGCTGGCGGTTCAGTAGTCGGGGGTTGCAACCGCCGGCCCGGCGACCCACGATCGCGGGGTCGTAACCGGGGGCGCGAATGGACCTGCTGAAGATCCTGCGCAGTTTCGAGGAGTTTCTCTTCGAGGCGGTCAGCTGGCTGGTCTTCTATCCCCTGACCCTGTGGCGCATCCTGCGCGGGCCGCTGGCGGCGATGGACTATTCGGACCGCGAGCAGAGCGATAGCGAGGAGCGTCGCTACGACGACGCGCTCAGCCCGCCGCTGTTCCTCTTGGCCACCATCGTCCTGACCAATCTGCTGTCGATGGCGCTGCATGTGCCGCCGCCGCCCGAGGCGACCGACCTTAGCCGGGTGGTCTATGCGTCCCAGCAGAACCTGGTCCTGTTCCGCTCGCTGGCCTTCAGCCTGATCCCGCTGGTCGCCGCCGTCACCCTGCTGCGCCACGAGAAGAAACGCATCAGCCGCGAGACCCTGCGCGCACCCTTCTATGCGCAATGCTATCTCGCCGCAGTCTGCGCCGCCTTCGTCTCGGCGGGCGGGACCATCTTCCAGCGGCCCGAACTGCCCAATGCGGTCGGCGCCGCGATCATGATCGGCGGCACGGCCTGGTTCGTCGTCGTGCAGTCCCGCTGGTTCGCCCGGCGGCTGAACGTGTCAAAGGGGCGCGGTGCCGTCATCGCCGTGCTGGCCCTGATCCGGGCGCTGATCTACCTTCTGGTCATCCTGATCCCCATCGCTCTGATCTGAGCGGACAACACAGGATGCAATGGGGGCGCTCTTGTCAGCGCATCGCGAAATCTAAGCGAAGGTCTGCTTGCCGGCGCGATGGCCATTGCGGATTTCGACCCTAAGCAGACACCCACTCACCACAAGGCCGCGACGGTCAGTGCTGGCGACGGGACTTTTTCAGGCGATCAAGAAGTATGGCTCCGCCAGCGGTGCCCATGCACATCGGAAAGACCCAGGGCTGATACTGATCCCCGTTGGCTCCAAAATGATAGAGGAGGCCGACGACGACCGTGGCCAACGTACAAACCGCAAGGGCTGCGTTGGCTGCAAAATAGAGCGGGTCGCGGGTCATATCTGAACCATCAACAGTTGCGATGACCGAGCTAATCAGACCATGTCGCGATTGTCCATGGCACTTCCGCTGACCCTCCCTAGCTGAACCGCGCGGAGTCCGCTTTCAGACCGTCACCGGAATGTCGGTATTCCGGCGGGACGCCAACTTCGCAAGCCGACCCTCAGCTGCCATCCGAATGACCACTCGCATTGCCCTCGAGCTGGCTGTCGCCTAGGTTGTGCGGGGGGCAATGGATGTGATTTTCCATGAACGGCTTGGGATTAAACGGACGGATGGGCCGACGGGCTTATGGGCTCTTCACTTTGGCCCTGATAGCGGCAGTCTATGGGTTAGCCAGCATTGATGCCGGCGAGACCTCAGCACATCTTATCAACGAGCCTTGGACGATTATGGGTCGCGCGCTAGACAAATGGATCCAATTTGGTGGTCCGGGTTCTTCAGTGCCTGATACACTCGTTTCTCTGGCAATTGCAGCTAGTGCGATGTGGGCGGTCTTGGTGACCAACGTTCGTCGCTTGCGGGACATTGGCCAATCACCAGCGTGGGCTGTGCTGCTGATCGTTTCTGGCGTGATGATCCCGGCGATGATCTTCCTCAGCTTCGTCCCATCAGATCTCGAGGGTCAGCCTACACAATCGGCTAGGCCGTCGCCGGCACCTTAAGTTTAGTATCAGCCGGATTGGGCGAAATTAACCCTGGAAGCTAGGACTGTAATCGACCGGGCGTGGACCTATTCAGCAGCCGGATATTTCCGGCGCAGCAACCTGAGCCGCGCTCGTTGAACTGGCGGCGACAGAGAAACCGCAGCCGACACAACACAGGCCACGCCGCCAATGATGCCAGAGATAATCAGGTCGTGGGTGATGGCGATTGCTAAGCCGAACGCTACAACAGATGGAAGCGCGGCTGCCACTACGATAACGCGGGCTCTTGTGATCATCGCAGCATTTTGCGGCGCATGTCTGAATGGGCGGCTAATGACCGCTCATCATCCATTGCGGAAAGCCACAACGTCAGATTTGCTGAGTTAGAATATCAATTTCTCGAAACCGAAGTAGCGTTCCCACAAGCGAGACTAGTGGCAGCAGGGCTAGGCCTGCAAAATATAGAGACGTTGCGACCGCTGTGCCGCCCCAGCCAAATCGGCCATCTGCCATCGGCGCGGCCCACACCAACCCACCCGCCAGAAATAGAACGATCACCAGAGCAAGCGACGGCCCCATCACCGTAGCAAGTTCAGCCTTCTGACGCTCCGTAGCGGCTTTTCTTTCTACTCTCGTAGTGTTGAGAAGGTCGATGAATCCAGATTTCACAAGCAGCACGAGGCCGAGAACGAATGTGCTGACCGGGATTACGAGCGAGTAGATGAGGCCAGATGGATAGGCCCCATCTGGCGCGTGCCGCCAAAAGATCGCACCAGCGATCATGACCAAGGAAATCGCGCCGACCACAGCAGCCCGCCGCCGTCTATCTGTCGTCATTGTATTTGTTGCCTAAGTCCGCCGTCAGTTCTAGCCAGATCATGCCCCCGCCGATACCTACGTTCCACCCCTAGCTGACGCCAACCACGACCGCTTTTTAGGCCAAAGGATGTACGTCCGCTCTCAGCGCTTCAGGCTGGGACCGCAATCTACCCTGAGCAGACATATTCCGTCAGGGACCACGGCGGCGAACCTACGATAAAGTCGCCATGACACGACTTCACGATCCTCACGTCGGCTTCGAACCTCGGCGGAATAGTCGAGTGGTTACGGCAGCGCTTCGTTCATGTCTTGCAGTAGCCGTGTGAGGGCTGCGATCTGGTCTGGTCTGATTGGAAGTTGCCGGACGACTTCGCGTCGTACCGCGAGCAGCTCGTGACGAAGTTCCCCCGCCTTCGTTGTCGCCTGGACCCACACCCGTCTCTCATCGCGATCGTCGCGTTTGCGAGTGACAAGCTCTGCTTTTTCCATGCGTTTAATGAGGGGCGTCAAGGATCCCGTCTCCAACGAGATCCGATCTCCCAAGTCGCCCATGGTCGTCGGCCCGCCGAGTTCCCATAGCGCGATAAGGACCAGATACTGCGGGTGCGTGAGGCCAAGCGGAGCCAGGAGCTTTCGGTAAAGCCGCGTAATGAGACTGCTGCTCGTTTGGAGCGCCAGGCAGAGCTGTTGATCGACATACAGCTCTGACAGATCGTCTGTTTCCGCCGGCTGTCGCGTTGGGCTCATCGGACCTTATCCAAAAGAGAAGGGTCAAAGTTAACACTGCCGCCCGCAATTAAATCAAGTGTGATACAATCACTGTTAAGGTTCTTCGCTGAATATCGGATCTGCCCTCTCGAGGGCCGATGGGAGATGATGATGTTCGGCTTGGGATCAAAGACTCGCACAGCGCAGCAGGCTGTTGATTCAGAACTGCGCAGCATGGTGGAGGCCTTGCATCGATCACAGGCGGTGATTCAGTTCGATCTGGACGGCACGATCCGGGACGCGAACCAGAACTTTCTGTCGGTCGTCGGCTATGCGCTCGGCGACATCGTGGGGCGGCATCACCGGATGTTCGTCGATCCGGCCGAGGCGCAGTCGCCGGCCTATGCCGAGTTCTGGCGACGATTGAACGCCGGCGAGTTCGTGGCGGACAAGTTCGTGCGCTACGGCCGGGGCGGCAAGCGTGTGGTGATCGAGGCCAGCTACAATCCGATCCTGGACAGCGACGGCCGGCCCTACAAGGTCGTCAAGTTCGCCATGGACGTGACCGCAGTGGAAGAGGAGCGCGAACGCCGGGCCGAAGCGGACCGTCAGGCCGCTCAGGTTC